>CALMRC010000174.1 GCA_937873275.1 uncultured Spirochaetota bacterium | reverse complement strand
GCGGCGGCCGCCGCCGGTTTCGGGGCCGTCGTCCAGCGGTAGACCAGGAGCCCGAGGCCCAGGGCCAGGGCAAGGCCGATCAGCACGAAGAGCAGGATCCACAGGATCCTGCCGGATTTGCCTTCCTTCTTCGGTTTCTTCTCGGGGGCGGGCTTCGACTCGGCTTCCTCGTCCTCGAAGGGGTTCGCCACCGTGCCGGGACCTTCGGGGGCGGATTCGAAGGACGGCTCCTCCGCCTCCGGGAACGCTTCCTCGGGGAAGGATTCCCCGAAGGACGCGTCCTCCACGGGTTCCTCCTCCAGGGAGAAGGATTCCGTGGACTGCCCGATGTAGGATTCCCCGGCTTCCGGCGCGGTTTCCGGGCCCTCCTCGGTCAGGAGATCCTCACCGAATCCCGCCTCCTCGAGCCCGGGGATGCCCGAGTCGCCCTCCGGGGATTCCGGGGCCGCCGGCTCGGGGATCTCGAACTCCGCCGACTCCAGGTCCGGGAGGGTGTCCGTGGAGGCGGCCTCCCGGGACTCCTCCTCGAACTCGAAGTCCGGAATCTCGTATTTCTCCTCCTCCGACAGGGCCTGCAGGGACACCCGAAGGCTCTGGCTCTCGCCGGAGGCTTCCTCCCGGGCGGAGGCCAGGAGTTCCCCCCCCTCGTCCAGGGAGAGCTCCAATCGGATGTCCGGCTCGCCCTTGGGACGGGGCGGGATGTTCTCGATGACCAGGCTGCCGATGTAGGACGCCGACGCCGCGGTCTCGCCGGAGCCGCGGTACATGTCGATCTGCACGCTGGGCTGGTCGTCCTTCACGGTGGTCACGACCAGTCGCTTGCGGGCGGGCTTGCCGTCCTCCAGGATGGGGTAGAATTGGCCGTTGGCCAGCTTAATTCCAATGTTCCTATCCGACATGGTGCCTTCCATCGGCCCGCAGCGTTCGCGTGCCCGGCGGAAACCGGCGGACGCGCGAGCCATTCGTTAATTATATAAGTATATCGGCTGAATTTAGGGAAAGCAAATTGGGTAAAGTGAATTAGTGAATAGGTGAATAGGTGAATAGGTGAATAGAGGGGAGGAGTCAGACTCCGGAGGCGCAGGCCAGGGCCACCAGGCTCTCGGCCTTTTGATCGTAGGCCGCCCCCCGCAGGGAGCCCAGGATCCGCACCTTCCCGAAACCTGCCCGGGCAAGGAGGGCCGCCATCTCGGTGCCGGAGTAGAGCCGCTGGACGAAGGACCGCTCGATCCGTTCGGCCCCCCGGATAAGGACCCAGCGGTTCCGCAAGCCCTCCCAGGCTCCGACGACGGAATACTCGGTCAGCACGGTCCAACCGTCCCGCTCGAACCACTCCCCCTCCGTGAAATCCCGGACCGCGGTCTCCTTGCCCAGCATCTCCAGGACGAAGCTCCCGCCGGGCCGGAGGGAGGCCCGGATGTTCCGGAGCATGTCCAGGTCCTGGGCGGGGTCCCCGAAATAGCCGAAGGAGTTGAAGAGGTTCACCGCGAGGTCGAAGCCCCCGGGCCGGCGGAACTCCCGCATGTCCGCCCGGAGGAATTCTATGTCCAATCCCTCGGCCCCGGTGCTGTCCCGGGCCGCTTCCAGGTAGGTGTCCATCAGGTCCACCCCGGTCACCCGGTAGCCCCGGCGCGCGAACTCCAGGCTGTGGCGCCCGGGCCCGCAGCAGGAGTCCAGGACGGCGTTCCCCGGCGAGGAGTCCGCGAGGCTTTCCACCGCGTCCACGACTTCCGGTACCTCGGCCCACCGGTTTCCGTCGAACATGAGGGGGGCGAAGACGTCCCAGAACTCCTCGTCCTCGAACCACTCCGTCCCCCGGGCCGCCACGCTAGAAGCCCCCGTGGTCCAGGACCCGTTCCAGGACGTAGCTCAGCAGGTCCATGTCCAGGGTCTCCGCTTCCGCGGAGAAAAGTTCCCGGATCTCGGCCCAGTCCTCCCGTTCCAGGGGCGGATCGTCGTCGTAGTCCATGAGGGCCAGGAGGCAGACCGCGTCCAGCCAGGCTCGGGCACGGGCGCTTCCGCCGGAACCCCGGGAAAGGACGGACCACCGTTCCGCGATCCCCGACAGGAGATCGTCGGGCAGGCCGCGCAAGGACCGCCCCAGGAGGGTCCGGAGGGATTCGAAGCGCCGGGCTTCCGGTTCCCGGGCGGTCCGGCCCGCCCATTCGTCCAGCTCGGAGAGGAGCCTGTCGGAGGGTCTCATGGGGTCAAGAATAGCGTCAAACGCCGGACCTGCATAGATCGGACCATCGGCCGGCCGCCTATCGGCCCGGGCCGTAGGCCGCCGCCAGGATCGCGGCGGCGTCGTAGGCCCCGTGGGCCCAGGCCAGGGCGTGGAGGCTCCGGGTGCGGCCCCAGGCGGCGGTCAGGAGGACCGCCGTCGCGGCCGCGGCGGCCACCCCCGGCGCGCCCTGGTACCGGTGGGCCGCGGCGAATACGGCGACGGAGATACCCGCCGCCGCCCAGGGGGGGGCGCCGT
>CALMRC010000173.1 GCA_937873275.1 uncultured Spirochaetota bacterium | reverse complement strand
CTGACCCGAGGGGAGTTCGAGGTGCGCGCCGTCATACCCGGGGACGGGAACTCCGAGCGGGAGATCCTGGAGCTCGCCGCCTGGGCGGAAGCGGGTTCCAACCACCCCGTCGCCGCGGCCCTGCGCAGGGAAGCCGCCCGCCGGGGCGTCGGGACCGAGGGGGACGACGGGACCCCGGTCCTCCGGCGGGAAACGGCGGGCCGGGGGATCTCCGCCCGCCGGGGGGACTTCCGGGTCCTGGCCGGATCCGCGGCCTTCCTGGCCGAGGAGGGCGTCGCCCTGCCGGAGGCTCCCGTGGAGCCCGAACTGGGCGCCGGGACCGAGGTCCTCGTGGCGGCCCGCGGGGTCTTCGCGGGACGGATCCTGCTGGGGGACGCCGTGAAGCCCGACGCCCGGGAGGCCCTGGACCGGCTCCGGGACCTGGGTGTCCGTCGCTTCGTACTGCTGACCGGGGACGCCCGGGGACCGGCCCACGAGGCGGCCTCGGAGCTCGGCATCGGGGAGGTGCACTTCGGCCTGCTGCCCCACGAGAAGCTGGAGCGGCTGGAGACGATCCTGGCCGACCGGGACGGCCCGGCGGGCCGGGTCCTCTTCGTGGGGGACGGGATCAACGACGCCCCGGTCCTGGCCCGGGCGGACGTGGGAATCGCCCTGGGAACCGGGGCCGACGCGGCCTTGGAGACCGCGGACGCGGTCCTCATGACGGACCGCCTTTCCGCCTTGCCGGAGTCCCTCTCCCGGGCCCGGAGGACCCGGAGCATCGTCCGCCAGAACATCGTCTTCGCCCTGGGTTTCAAGCTGGTCTTCCTGGCCCTGGGAGCCGCGGGGTTCGCGAACATGTGGATGGCCGTGGCGGCCGACGTCGGGGTGGCCCTCGTGGCGGTGATGAACTCGGTCCGGGCCCTGAAGTGAGGGGGTCCGGCCGGCTTGCGGACGCCCCGGCCGGGGGCTAGACTAGGGGAAGCCCGAACCTACGGAGGCCTTCCATGGACGAGGTCCTGGCCTGGGGCCTGGAGGTCGTGCGGTCCGTCCAGACCGTCGCATCCCCCGCCCTCACGGCGTTCTTCCGCTTCCTCAGCCTGCTCGGCACGGAATACTTCTTCCTCTTCGCCCTTCCGGTGGTCTACTGGTGCGTGGACCGCCGGAAGGGAATCCGTCTGGGACTCCTCGTCCTGGCTTCCGCGGTGCTGAACTCCTGGCTCAAGGTGTTCTTCCGGCAGCCGAGGCCCTATGACCTGGATCCCGCGGTCGGGATGGCCCGGGAAACGAGCTACGGCCTGCCTTCGGGCCACTCCCAGAGTTCCGCGACCTTCTGGGGCGTCCTTGCGCCCTGGATCCGCAGGCCCTGGGGGCTGGTCCTGGCCCTGGTCCTGCCCTTCCTGATCGGACTCTCCCGGATCTACCTGGGCGTACATTTCCCCTCGGACGTCTTCCTGGGCTGGGCCCTGGGAGCCCTCTTCGCCGTGTCCCACGCCGTCTGGGGAGACGCCCTGGAGTCTCTGGTGGATCGCCTGCCGGGGCGCCTGTGGATCGCGGCGGCCGCCGCCGCGGCCCTGGGGATGAACGCCCTCAACCCCGGGGAGACGGGACTGCCGGGGGCCTTCTTCGGCCTGGTGGTAGGGGCCGTCCTGGCCGCTTCCCGGGCCCGGTTCGACGCCGCCTCGGGAACCGTCGTACGGAAAGCCCTGCGGCTGGCCGCGGGAACGGCGGGAGCCGGGGTCCTGTATTTCGGCCTCAAGGCCGTCCTGCCCGGGGAGGGATCCGCGAACTACGCCCTCTTCCGGTTCCTGCGGTACGGAGTCCTGGGCGCCTGGGTCTCCCTGGGAGCCCCCTGGGTCTTCCTGCGCCTGGGCATCGCGGAGGAGAGGCCGGTCACTCCGCCGGGGTGAAGCCCTTGTCCGTAAGGCTGAAGATCTTGGAGGCCCCGGCGGAGAAGTAGAGCCTCCGACGGTCGTCCACGTAGACGGCTTCCACGCCGGGCAGGGTCTTGACCAGGGCCAGCCCCCGTTCCCGTCCCAGGGCGAAGAGGGTCGTGGACAGGCCGTCCGCGTCGATGGAGGAGGGTGCGATCACCGTCACGGAGACCAGGTCCGACTCCACGGGCCGGCCGGTCCGGGTGTCCAGGATGTGGTGGTATCGTTTCCCGTCCTGCTCGAAGAACCGCTCGTAGATCCCGCTGGTCACCACGGTGCCCGCTCCCATGCTGACGATGCCCAAGTAGGTTCCCCGGTCGCCGAAGGGGTTCTGGACCCCCACCCGCCACGGGGATCCGTCGGTCTTCTTCCCGTACACCAGGACGTTTCCGCCCAGGTCGACCACGGCGGCCCGGACCCTGCGTTCCCCGAGGATCCGGGCGGTCTCGTCCGCGGCGTAACCCTTGGCGATGGCCCCCAGGTCCAGGCGCATCCCGGCCCGGCGCAGGAAGACCGTGGAGGATCGCTCGTCCAGGACCACGGATCGCCAGTCCACAAGCGGCAGGGTTTCCTTGATCTCCCGGGCCTCGGGCACCCGCTCGCCCTCCAGCCCGATGTTCCAGAGTTTGACCACCGGGCCGATGGTCGGGTCGAAGGCTCCGTCGGAGAGGCGGGCGTACTCCAGGGCCTTCCTGACCACGTACAGGGTGTCCGCGGACACCCGGACGGGGGATTTGCCCGCCGCGTCGTTCACCGCGGCGATCTCCGTGCCGTCCCGATTGGCGCTCATCCGGGCTTCGATCTCCCGGAGCCGGGCGAAGACCGCTTCCAGGACGGCCTCGGACCCGCCGTCCAGGAGGGAGATCGTGCAGATGGTGCCCAGGACGTACTCGGAACCCCGCAGGGGATCCCGGGAGCCCGTTCGGGCGCAGGCGTTTAGGGAGAGGGACAGGCACAGGAGAACCGGGATGATACGACGCATGGGCGGAAGTATTCCCATTTTCCCCGTTTTGTTCAATCTCCGGAGCCGCGGGCCGGCCGGCCTTGGCCGGCCTTCACAGGAAGTAGGGTCTCTCCGCCGCCACCGTCGTCGTCTCCCCGTGGCCCGGGTAGACCGTGGTGTCCGGAGGCAGGACCAGGATCCTGCGGCGGATGCTGTCCAGGATGTCCTCCTCGGAGGAGTCGAAGTTGTCCGTCCTCCCCAGGCCGCCCCGGAAGAGGGTGTCCCCGGCCAGGAGGGCGGCGTCCTCCTCGACGTAGAAGCAGGCGCTGCCGGCGGTGTGCCCGGGGGTGTGCAGCACCCGGATCCGGGTTCCCGGTAGGGAATCCCCGTCCTCCAGGAGGACGTCCGCCTCGGGAAGGGGGGACCAGTACCGGTCGAAGAAGCTTCGGGACCCCAGGTCCAGGAAGACCCGGAGGTTGGTCTCCTCTCCGCGGGTCCCCAGGTACCGGGCATCCGCCGAGTGGATCGCCACGGGCACGCGTCCCAGGGCGGCGAGGAGGCCCGGAAGGCCCGCGGTATGGTCCAGGTGGCCGTGGGTCAGGGCGATGCAGACGGCGGTCCGGCCCCCCAGGGCCGCGACGATCCGCTCGGGCTCCGCCCCGGGATCCACGACGACCGCCCGGCCTCCGCCCAGGTCCACTATGTGGACGTTCACCCCGATAGGTCCTACACTCAAGGTCGTGATCATAGGAAAGCCATCCTATCGAAGCCCCGCGGGAGGGGCAATACCGGCATGCTCCGGTCCCTGATCCTGGGGGCCGTGGCCGCCCTTCTCTTCTACGGGGTCCTCCCGATCGCGGGAGCCTTCGCGGCCCGGGCCGGATGGAGGGCCTTCCGCAGGCGGTTCCTGGCTTCCCTGGAATACCCGCCCCTGGTTCTGGGGGACTGCCTCCGGAACCCGGACGGGACGGTCCTGGATCGCCGGCATACCGGGGCCGCGGAGGTACTCCAGGGGGAGGACCGCCTCTGGGTGCGGGGAGAGGACGTCACCGCGGCGATCCGCCTGAAGGACGCCCGCATCTACTTCCTGCCCGCGGCCCGGACACCCCAGGAACCCTACGACCTGGAGGCCGCGGACGAGTCCCTTCGGACGGCGTCCTGGAGCCGTCTTTCGGGACTGCTCGAAGGGGCCCGGGTCTACGCGGCGGGGAGGGTCCGGATCGAGGGGGGCCTTCCGGTCTTCCAGGGCACCCCTTCCGAACGACCCCTCATCCTGATCCACGACGGACGGGACCGGGACCTTCCCCGGCGCGCCCTATGGGCGGGACGGCATCGGAACGAGTACTGGAATCCCGTGACCCTGGTCTCCCTGACCGCGGGGTTCCTGTCCACGGGCGCGGCCCTGTACGACCTGCTCCGCCCGCCCCTTCTTTCCCTGCCCGCGGCCTTGACGGCGGCCCTGGCCCTGTCCCCGGTCCTGCCCTTCCTGCCCCCGGGCCTCGCCTTCCTCTCCGTCTACCGCCGGCTCTGGGCGCGGGCCCGGCGCCTCCGGGCCCGGAGGGACCTCCTGCGCTCGGGCCTGGAAACCCCGTCCGGGTCGTCCGGAGCCGGAGGGAACGCCCGCTCCGGCGGCCCGGACGCGGCGGCGGACTGCGAGTCCCGGGCGCGGCGGGACGAGATCCGGGCGGGCTTATCCCTGGGCGCCGCCCTGCTCCTGAATTTCCTGCTGGCGGTTTTCGCGGTCCGGGGGATTATCCGTTGACCGGATCCCCTCCGGAATCCCCGGCCTCCGGCTTTCCGGACCGGGCCTCCTCCTTGCGGGGACGGGCCCGGTTGACCGCGAGCTTTCGGCCCTTGAAGACCGTGCCGTCCGCGTCCTGGATGATCAGGTCCGCGGCCGCGGGATGCACGTTCACGAAGGTATAGTTGTCGAAGGTCCGGATCGAACCGACGTCGGATTCTTCGATCCCCGAGATGCCGGAAAGCACCCGGAGGACGTTCTGGGCGGTGAAGCGCTGCCTCCGGCCCATGCTGAAGAACAGGGTCGTCCCGTCCCCGGCGTAGGATCCCTTCCGGATCCGGAGATCCGCCGTTTCGGGGACCTCCTCCGAACCGCCCTTGGGGTGCGGGGGTTCCGGCTTGCGCGAACCGTCCTCGGGGGGCCGTCGGCCGCCCTTCGGTCCGCCCGGGGCCGTTCCGCGCCGGGCCGCGGGTTCGGGACGAGGAGATCCGGACGTAACGCCCAGGGACCGCAGGACGAGGAGGGCCGCGACGTAGGACCGCAGGTGGAAGGGTACGCGGGAACGGAACAGGGACCGGCAGGCGTTCAGGAGGGCCGGGTCGCTCGCGGAGCGGACTTCGTCCAGGACGTTCCCGATCAGGGCTTCGGCTTCTTCGGCGGGGAAGCCTTGTTGTTTATCTACCGTCGACACATCGAACTCCTTGAAATCATATTGCCGGATCCCATCCGGAATCGCAAGGGCCCGGGGTATTCTCGGTTGTCATGGGCGGCTTAGTATATATAATTATATCTATATTATCCATTCCATACTTGACCTAACCGGAAATTGCGGGCAAGATATTGGAGATTCCGAACCAACCTCTGGAACCTTACGCAAGGAGCGTATATGGCGGACAAGAAGCGCATCCTGATCCTGGGCGGCGGCTACGCCGGCGTCTGGGCCGGGAAGATCCTGGAGAAGAAGTACCGCAAGCGGGACGACGTGGAAATCACGCTTGTGGACAAGAAGCCCTTCCACACCCTGATGACGGAGCTGCACGAAGTGGCCGGCTGGCGGGTGGAACCCGAGTCCGTCCAGGTGCCCTTCCGCAAAATTTTCGGCGCCCGCAAGATCGACATCCGGGTCGACACCATCACCGGGGTGGACTTCCAGGCCAAGGTCGCCAAGAGCTCCACGGCGGAATACCCCTTCGACTATATCGTGATCGGCGTGGGCGCGGAGCCCGAGTACTTCGGCATCCCCGGGGTCCAGGAGAACTCCTTCCCCCTGTGGTCCTTCGACGACGCGATGCGCCTGCGGCACCACGTGGAGCACATGTTCGCCAAGGCCGCCTGCGAGACGGATCCCGCCAAGCGGCGCCGCATGCTCACCTTCGTCGTGGCCGGCGCGGGATTCACGGGGATCGAGATGATCGGCGAGCTCCTGGAATACCGCCAGGACATGTGCCGCAAGCACCACCTGGATCCCAAGGAGACCCGGGTCGTCAACATCGAGGCCCTCCCCTCCATCCTGCCCATCCTGGAGGAACCCCTCCGGGTCCGGGCGGAAAACTACATGAAGAAGATGGGCTGCGAGATCTTCCTGAACTCCGCCATCACCGGCGCGGAGCCCGGGAAGGTACTCCTCAAGGACGGCACCGTCGTGGAGACGGACACCTTCATCTGGACCTGCGGCGTCAAGGGCTCGTCCTTCACCTCCGTCCTGGACGTTCCCAAGGCCGAGCGGGGCCGGGGCCGGATGCAGGCCAACGAGTTCATGCAGTCTACCGCCTACCCCTACGTCTACCTGGCCGGGGACTCCGCCTTCATCCTGGAGCCCAACGGCAAGCCCATGCCCCAGATCGTGGAGGCCTCCCACTGCTCCGCCGAGACCGTGGCCCACAACATCATGGCGGACATCGACGGCGGGGAGCACCACAAGTTCAAACCGAACTACCACGGCTTCATGGTGTCCATCGGCGGGAAGTACGGCGTGGCCAACGCCGGCGGCATGAAGACCCGGGGCTTCATGGCCATGGCCATGAAGCACATGATCAACTGCTGGTACCTCCTGAACATCGCGGGGATCAACCAGGTCTGGGAATACCTCAAGCACGAGTTCCTGGACATGACCACGGGCCGGACCTTCATCGGCGGCTTCGTGTCCCAGCGCATCCGGGCCTACTGGCCCCTCCTCCTTCGCATGTGGCTGGGCCTCATGTGGGTGATGGAGGGCGTGAACAAGATCGGCGAAGGCTGGCTGAAGTTCGATCTGGGCAGCAAGAGCGGGTGGATGTTCTCCTCCGGCGTGGTCCAGAAGGGCATCGCGGACGCCGCCAGCGCCGCCAGCGCGGCCGGCGGCGACTGGGCCGCGGACGCCACCGCCGCGGCCTCCGGGGCCGTGGCGGCCGCCGCCGAAGCGGTGACCGCAGCCTCCGGGGAATGGGCCGCCGACGCGGCGACCGCGGCTTCCGGCGCCGCGGAAACCGTGGCCGAGGGCGCCGGGCAGGCACTGGGCAAGGTGTGGGACCTGACCAAGCCGATCTTCGACTTCAACGGCCCGGTCTCCACCTGGTTCCGGACCACCTTCATGGACGGGATGTTCGCCCACCTCCACTTCGCCGCCTTCCAGGTGATGATCGTGGCCATGGAGATCCTGATCGGACTGGCCTTGTTCGGCGGGTGCTTCACCTGGCTCGCCGCGGTGGCCAGCATCGGGATGTGCGTGGTCTTCACCCTATCGGGGATGTTCGCCTGGGACCAGCTCTGGTTCGTCTTCGCCGCCATCCTCTGCATGGGCGGGGTCGGCCGGGCGTTCGGCATGGATTACTGGGTGGTCCCCTTCTTCAAGCGCTGGTGGAACGGCACGAAGTTCGCCCGCAAGAACTACTTCTACGCGGACGACCCGACCAAGTGATCGAATCGAAGATTCCGGGAGACGGTCGCCGGCGCGGGGCGGATCCCGCGCCGGCCCGCCCTCGCGGCCGGGGCCTCGGTCCCGGCCGCTGCCTTGCTCGGTCCTTCCGTTCACTGTTCACAGTTCACCAATATGACTGACTTTTGGAACGACTTCCCCACGATCAAGAACCGCCTCGAAGCCGTCTCCGCCGAGATGTCCGCCACGGTCCGCTCCGCGGGCTTCCCCTTGGCGGCGGAACTCGCCCGGGTGGTGGAGTCGGACGGGAAGATGCTCCGTCCCGGCTTCCTCCTGCTGGCCGCCGAGTTCGGCAAGCCCGGCCGGGCGGACGACCTGGCGCCCCTGGCCGCCTCGATCGAGCTCTTGCACATCGCCACCCTGATCCACGACGACATCCTGGACGAGGCGCCCCTGCGGCGTGGCGAGCCCGCCTTCCACGTGCGGAACGGGGTCAAGGAGGCGATCCTGACCGGGGACTGGCTCTTCGCCCAGTGCTTCCGCCTGGCCTCGGGATTCTCCACCCCCGAGAACGCCCGGCGCTTCGCCCTGGTCATCGGGATCGTCTGCTCCTCGGAGATCCGCCAGGACCTGGACAAGTTCCGATACTCCAAGAGCGTCCGGGAATACCTGCGGAAGATCGCCGGCAAGACCGCCGCCCTCTTCTCCCTGGCCTTCACCCTGGGGGCCGTGGAGGGGGGCTGCGACCCCGGAACGGTCAGCCGGCTCCGCCGGGCGGGGTACGACATCGGGATGGCCTTCCAGGTGATCGACGACATCCTGGACTACGAGAGCACCGAGGGGGTCTTCCGTAAGCCCGTGGGCAAGGACGTTTCCGAGGGCCTGTGCACCCTGCCCCTCATCCACGCCCTGGAGCGGGACGACGGGACCCTGGCCGGCCTCCTGGCGAATCCCCCCTTCGACCGCCCGACGGTCGACCGGATCGTCCGGCTCATCCGGGACTCGGGCGCCCTGGAGGCCTCCCGGGGAATCGCCCGGAGGTACACGGAACGGGCCCTCCGGGAAATCGAGAGCCTTCCGGACAAGCCCGCCCGACGGACCCTGCGCCGGGTCACGGAGCGTCTCCTGGTGCGGGCGTACTGAGCGCGGATCCTTCGGAGCCATCATGAAGAACATACTGATCACCTACATCCTCATCGCCCTGGGACTATCGATGGACGCCTTCGCGGTGTCCGTCTCCAGCGGTATCTGCATTCCCCGGCTGAAATTCCGGCACGGCCTCCGGGCCGCCGCCTTTTTCGGGCTCTTCCAGTTCCTGATGCCCCTGGCCGGGTACTTCGCCGGGACGGCCTTCCGGGGCCTCATCCGGGGATACGACCACTGGATCGCCTTCGGACTCCTGGCCTTCGTGGGGGCCAAGATGATCAAGGAGGGCTTCGAGGTGAAGACCGACGCGGTCTGCGACGAGGAGGAACTCCGGAAACGGAACATCCTGGACCTCGGAACCCTGATCCTCCTGTCCGTGGCCACCAGCATCGACGCCCTGGCGGTGGGCCTCTCCTACAGCCTCCTGGACCAGCCCATCCTGCCCCCCGCCTCCATCATCGGGGTCCTGACCTTCCTGGTATGCCTGGCGGGCTGCGAATTCGGCAAGCGCCTGGGCGCCGTCTTCGAGCGCTGGGCGGAGGTGGCCGGGGGCGCCGTCCTGGCGGGCATCGGAGTCAAGATCCTGGCGGAGCACCTGACGAGCGGGCTTTGAAGCCCCCGGAGCTCCACAAGGAGACCGTCCGGAGGGTATACTGTCCCGGATGAAGTCCCGAAGTCCCGTAGCCTGCCTCCTCCTCTGCCTGGCATGGTCCGCGGCCGCCCAAACCGTCGTGCCTTCGCCCGACGCGCCCTCCGTCCCGTCGCCGCCCGGCGGCGCCTCGGACCGGCGGACCCGACTCCTCCTTCCGGACGATCCCGCGCCCCTCCTGGACCTGACCCTGGAAGAGACCTGGGTCCGGCTGGGGCCGCCCCGGAGCGTCCGGGCCGTCCGGGGAGCCGAGCCGTGGCAGGACGACGTGGCCCTCGAGTACGGGGAGGGCCTCGCGGTGTACGTGTACCGGGACCGGCCCTGGCAGGTACGCCTTTCCGAAGGCTACCCGGGTTCCTGCTTCGGGTTTTTCCTGGGGGACCCCGCGGACAAGGTCCTCTCCCTGCTGGGAACGCCGGACCGGAACGAGGCGGGCATCCTGGAATGGCGCCTGCCGTACCGGGGCTATCCGGCCCGGCTCCGGATCCTGACCCGGGATGAACGGATCGCGGAAGCCTATGTATACCGCTCGGACTTCTAGGAGGCCCCCGTGGCGCAGCTCTGCCTCTGCCTGACCGGACGGACCCTCGACGAGAACCTGCGGGCCCTGGACATGTACCGGGGCCGGATCGACCTGGCCGAGCTCCGGGCGGACTGCCTGGACCCCAGCGAGGTCTTCCACATCCGGTCCTTTCCGGAGCGGGCCGGGATTCCCACCATCCTCTCGGTCCGGCGACGCGCGGACGGAGGCTACTTCGACGACGGGGAAGGGGCCCGGCTCGTGGTCTTCGCCAAGGGCCTGGCCTTCGCCAGCCGGGATCGCCGCCTGAACTTCGCCTACGTGGACATCGAGCAGGACTTCCGGATCCCGGCCCTGGAGGAGGCGGCGCGCACCTTCGGGACCCGGATCATCCGGTCCCGGTATTGTCCCGCCGGCCTCCCGTCGGACCTGGACGGTATCTGGGCGGACCTCTCCCGGGATCCTTACGAGATCCCCAAGCTGGCCGCCGTCCTCCGGGGCATCGGGGAGACCCGCCGGCTCTTCGAGTTCGCGGACCGCCTGCCCGACAAAGAACGCATCGTCTCCGGCATGGGGGAGTACGGGTTCTGTTTCCGCATCCTGACCTCCCGCACGGGAAGCCTCATCAACTACGCCAGCCCCTCCCTGGCGGGCCTGCCCTCGGCCGCCCCCGGCCAGGCCACGGCGGAGGAATACGAGAACGTCTACCGCTGGCGGAAGATCCGGAAGGACTACTCCGTCTACGGAATCCTGGGAGGTCCCTCGGTCCTGGGTTCCCTCTCCCCCGCCCTTCACAACGCGGGCTACGCCGAGCTGGGGATGCCCGCGGTCTACCTGCCCTTTCCCTCGGATTCCCTGGAGCAGTTCCTGGCCCTGGCGGAGGAGCTGGGGGTTCGCGGCTTCTCCGTCACCGTGCCCTTCAAGGAGAAGATCCTGCCCTACCTGACGGAACGCGCCCCGGAGGTCTCCGCGATCGGAGCCTGCAACACCGTGGTCCGGACCCCCTCGGGCTGGTACGGCACCAACACCGACGCCGCGGGCTTCGAGCGCAGCGCCCTGGACTTCCTCAAGCGCCCGGACCTCAAGGGCGTCCGAACCGCCATCATCGGGGCCGGGGGCTCCGCCCGGGCGGTGGCCTACGCCCTGCAGAAGCTGGGGGCCTCCGCCTGCGTGGTGAACCGGGGCATGTACAAGGCCAAGCGGCTGGCGGAGCGTCACGGCTTCGAGTGGTCGGGGATGAACGAGCGGGCCGTGGAACTCCTGGGCCGATACAACGACCTCATCGTGCAGACCACCTCGGTGGGCATGGAGGGGGGAGTCCCGGGGGATCCCCTGGAATGGTACGAGTTCACGGGCTCGGAAGCCCTGGTGGACATCATCTACAACCCCAAGGAAACCCCCGTCATGCGCCGGGCCCGGGAGGCCGGCTGCGCCGTGGCCAACGGCTTGGGGATGCTCCGCGCCCAGGGGGAAGTCCAGTTCGAGCTGTTCACCGGCAGGAAGTACCCCGGCCTGCCCTTCGGGGACGTAGTCTAGCGGGGTGCTGACGCATTCGAAGCTTGTCCGCACCCTGCTCCGCAATTGCTCGAGAACCTTGCGGTTCCCTGAGCGATTGCGACACAAAGGAGACCTATGCATAGCAAGAGCGCCTTCGTGGCCGTGGTCGGCCGGCCGTCCAGCGGAAAGTCCACCCTCATGAACGCCCTGTGTGGCCAGAAAGTGTCCATCGTCTCCCCGGTCCCCCAGACCACCAAGAACACCATCCGGGGGATCGTGAATCGCCCGGAGGGCCAACTGGTCTTCCTGGACACCCCGGGGATCCACGACTCGGAGCAGCGCCTGAACCAGCGCCTCCGGGATCTGGCCCGGGAGGCCCTGGGCGAGGCGGACCTGGTCCTCTATGTCCTGGACTCCACCCGGGCACCGGGCCGGGAGGAACAGGCCATCGCCGCCCTCCTGGCTCCCTACGCGGCGAAGACCGTGGCCGCGGTGAACAAGACGGACGCGGAAAACGCCGACCTCGGGAGGGCCCGCGCCTTCCTGGCGGATTCCCTGCCCGGGATGGAAGCCCTGGAGATATCCGCCCTGACCGGGGCGGGAACCCCGGAACTCCTGGCCCGGCTCTATGGGCGCGCCCCCGAAGGGCCCGCCTGGTACCCCGAGGAGTACTACACGGATCAGGAACCCGTGTTCCGGATCGCGGAGATGGTGCGGGAGAAGGTCCTGCTGCACACCCGGGAGGAACTGCCCCACGCGGTGTACGTGGACTACCGGGACTCGGGCCGCCGGGAGGACGGGGCCCTGGTCTACGAGGCGGACCTGGTGGTGGAGCGGGAAAGCCAGAAGGGGATCCTGATCGGGGCCAAGGGCGCCACGATCCGGCGCATCCGGGAGGAGGCCGAGCGGGACCTGGCGGACATCTTCCCGTACGCGGTGGTCCTGTCCCTCCGGGTCCGGGTCAAGCCGGACTGGAAGAAGGACGAGAAGCTGATCCGGAAGCTGTACTACTGAGGCTTCCAGAATGGATCCTGACAGGATGAACAGGATGGAAGAAGGATAGACAGGATACGGAGTAAGGGATTCGGAGATATCCGGTTCTCTCATCATCCGATCCTGCCCATCGTCGATACATCTCAAGAAAGTCAAGGAAGCGACGAAGAATCCCGCCTGGTGGACAGGCCCATGTTCCTCGGTGGCATTCAAAGGACCCCGGCCTTGCATCACGACCGTGAACTTCAAAAAAGCATTGACAGTTGTAAAGGATTCCTATAGATTAGTGATTGATAACTAACTCCAAAGAAAGGAGGCCGCCTTGTCGCTCAGCGAACGTCAACGGGAGATCCTGGACGCCGCCCTGGAACGGATCGATGAATCGGGTATCCAGGAGCTGACGATGAAGCGGATCGCGGCTTCCGTGGGGATCAGCGAACCGGCCCTGTATCGTCATTTCACTTCCAAGTCGGAGATCCTTTCGGCCGTCGTGGGCGAGATGGAGACCGTCAGCGCCCAGTCCCTCGAATCCGCCCGGCGGACGGGACGGGGATCCGCCGAAGTCCTCGCGTCCTTCCTCGAGTCCCATTCCCGCCGCTTCGCAGAGCGTCCCGCCCTGACGGCGGTCCTTTTTTCCGAAGACCTGTTCCGGAACGACCCGACCCTGCACTCCCGGGTGGGAGCCATCGTCTCGAACACCCAGGAACTCCTGCGGAGGGAAATCGAGAAGGGCCGGGCCTCCGGGGATTTCCGCCGCGACCTCGAACCGGAAGCCGCCGCCTTGATGCTGGCGGGGGGATTCCGGCTTCTCGTCTCCCTCTGGAATCTGAGGGGCCACAATTTCGACCTGATCGCGCGAACGAGATCCTACCTGGAATCGGCGATGAAGGTCTTGAAAGGTTGACGCCTGGAACCCCGAGGGCGGCGGCGACATGGCGGTACTTGTTTTTCCCGAATGGCGAGTTATCGATAACTCGCACTACAATAAGGAGTACGTATGAAACCGTTCTACAAATGGGCTTCCCGGCGTCCCGTCGCGGTCTTCCTGGTGGTGCTGGCCCTGGTAGCCGCATCGGGCATCCTGATCCGCTCCCGGATGCGCATGGAGACGGATCTGGACGAATACATGCCCCGGGACCACCCGGCCTTCGTGTTCAGCGACGAGGCGGAGGAGCGGTTCCTGATCCGGGACGCGATCCTGGTGGCGGTTGAACACCCGGAGTCGATCTTCAATCCCGACACCCTGGAAAAACTCATACTCATCGAGGAAGCCCTGGCCGGGTTTGACGAGATCGAGGAGTCGGACATCCGTTCCCTCCACACGGCGGAGAACATCCTGGGAACCGAGGACGGCCTGGACGTCCGGGATTTCTATACCGACGCACCGCAAGACCAGGCCGCCTGCGACCGGATCCGGGACGACGTACGCGCCAACGAGATGGTCCGGGGCCGCCTGGTATCCTCCGACGAGCGCACGGCTCTCGTCCTGGTGGACCTGGCGGACGGGGAATTCTCGCGGGACCTCTACGACAAGATCCTGGCCCTGGCGGAACAGTTCGAGGGACCGGAGACCATCCACGTCGCGGGGCGCCCCATCGTGGAGGGGACCATGGCCATCCTGGGTCCCAAGGACATGGCCCGTATGGGTCCGCTGGTCATCCTGGTGATCGCCGCGACCCTGTTTATCGTGCTCCGAAGCCTGCTCCGGACTCTCATCTCCCTGTCCGTCGTCCTGGTCAGCACAGTCTGGACCTTCGGCCTTATGGTTCTCCTGGGCATCCCCGTGTACACGGTCACCATCATGATTCCCGTGATGCTGATCGCCATCGGGGTCGCCTATGCCATCCATATCTACAACCAGATCGATTACTTCACCCGGGAGCATCCCGGCTCGACTCGGGAGGAAATCGCCGAGAACGCGATCGACGTCATCTGGAATCCGGTCCTCTTCGCGGGACTCACCACGATGGCAGGTTTCGTCTCCCTTACTACCTCCCAGGTGTATCCGGTCAAGTATTTCGGCCTGTTCGCCGCCTTCGGCGTGCTCGCGGCCCTGCTCCTATCCATGCTCCTGGTTCCGGCGGGTATCGTCCTGTTCGGAGCGGGAACGCCCCGGGTAAAGCCGGCTCGGAGCGGGTCGGCGGCCGCGGGCTCCGGCGGGTTCGGCGCCCGGTTCGCGGACGCCGTCCTTAAGCGGCCGAAGACCGTGCTCGGAATCAGCCTCCTCGTGATCGTCCTCGCGATCTTCGGTATTACCCGGGTATGGATCAACACCAGTTTCCTGGACAATTTCGAGCGGGACAGCGACATCGTCCGGACCGACGCCTTCATGAACGCCCGGTTCGGCGGAACCTCCACGCTCAACGTCATCCTGGAAGCTCGGGACGCCGACGCCTTCAAGGATCCCGGCCTCCTCCGGCTCATGCTGGAAATCCAGGAGAGCGTCGAAACCCGGGACAAGGTCGGCGACTCGGTATCCATCGCGGATTACCTGGCGCGCATGAACAAGGTGATGCACGAGGATCGGGAAGAATTCGACACGGTGCCGGAGAGCCGCGAGATGACGGCCCAGTACCTGCTGCTCTACGAAATGTCCGGGGATCCGGAAAATCTCTGGAAGGTGGTGGACAACGAGTACAGATCCGCCAACATGATCGTACAGCTGAAGAGCGACGACTCCCGGACCATCACGAACGTCGTCTCCTTCCTCGACGGGTACGCGGACCGTCTCGCCGAGCACGGCGTCACGGCGCGGTACGCCGGATCGGGCTACAAGAGCCTCGTGTTCTCCGGCCTCATCCTCCAGGGACAGATCAGCAGCCTGGGACTCTCGGTCCTCATCGTCTTCCTGCTCGTGAGCCTCATGTTCCGCAGCCTGCTGCTCGGCCTTGTCGGCACGATACCGGTGGTGATTTCCATAGCCGTCAATTTCGGGAGCATGGGCCTTTTGAACCTGCCCCTCACGACCTCGACGGCCCTCATCTCCAGCATCGCCGTCGGCATCGGGGTGGATTACGCCATCCACTTCATCGAGCGCTACCGTGAGCGGATGAAGGAGGGCCATGCCGCCCCGGAGGCCGGCCGCTTCGCGATGGGCCTCACCGGAAGAGCCGTGTTCCTCAATGCGGCGATCGTCATCGCGGGGTTCCTGGTGCTCCTGTTCTCGGTCTTCCCGCCGAATCGGCAGGTCGGCGCCCTGGTTTCGCTCAACATGGTCACGGCCTTCGCGGGAACCGTGACGATCATGTTCCTCGTGCTGAGGAACTTCCATACCTCGATCAAGGAGAAGAACAAATGAACGCCCACGCAAACCGTGTCCTGGTCCTGACCGCGGCCCTCTTCGCCGCCATTGCCCTGTACGCCGCCGAACCCTCGGGAACGGAGATCATGCAGGCCGTCTACGACCGTCCCCAAGGAAAGGATGTCCAGGGAAACCTCACGATGACCCTCGTGGATTCCAAGGGAAAGGAGCGGGTCCGCTCCCTCCGGCAGGTCACGGGCACCTTCGCCTCCGGGGAAAAGAAGCTCATGGTCTTCCTGAGCCCCGCGGACGTCCGGGGGACGTCCTTCATGAACTGGAGCTACGACGAGGCCGGCCGGAGCGACGACCAGTGGATCTACCTGCCCGCCCTCAAACGGGTCAAGCGGATCTCCTCCGAGGGACGGGGGGATTCCTTCATGGGCTCCGACTTCACCTACGACGATCTGGGCGACCGGCATCCCTCCGAGGACGAGCACCGGGTGACCGGAAGCGAATCGATCGCGGGCGAGGACTGCTGGATCGTGGAAAGCGTCCCCCGGGACCCTAAGGACCTGTACTCCCGCACCGTGACCTGGGTGTCCAAGAAGACCATGGTCGGAGTGAAACGGGAGTATTACGACCACCGCGGCGCCCTTCTCAAGACGCTGACGATCTCCAAGCTGGAATCCATTTCCGACGTCTGGGTGATCCTGAAGACGGAAATGCGGAACGTCCAGAAGAACACGAGCACCCGGATCGAATTCTCGGAGGTCAAGGTGAACTCCGGGATCCCGGAGGACGAGTTCACCGAGCGGGCCATGACCCGGGGGCTATGATGAAAAGCCGTGTACTATGGGCCCTTGCAGCCGTCTTCCTCGCGGCGGCGAACCTTGCGGGACAGGAGGGCGCCGCGGTAAACGGATACGCGCGGACCAAGGCCGGCGCCCTCCTGGAGGACGCCTCCCTCTTCCTCTCGGAAACGACCCTGGACCTCCGCCTGTCCTACCGGAGCGGAGACGCCGGGTTCTTCGCGAACCCCGTGCTGTACGAACGGGAGGGCCGGACGGAAGAGCCGGTCCTTCGGGAAGCCTACATGGATTTCCGGGGGGAGTCCTTCGACCTCCGTCTGGGCAAACAGCAGATCATCTGGGGCAAGGGGGACGGAGTGTTCATAACCGACATCGTGTCCCCCAAGGATCTGTCCCGGTTCCTGGTCCCCGATTTCGAGGAGATCCGGGGCGCCGTGACGGGGGCGCGCCTGGACCTCTACCTCGGGTCCCATGCCCTGGAACTCGTATGGCTGCCCGCTTTCACTCCGGGGACCGCTCCGGCCGCCGGATCCCTCTGGGCCCCTGCCCTGCCCTTCCCCGTGACGCCGACCTTCGAATCCGTCGTTTCGCCTGGACTCTCCCTGGACAACGGTGAGTACTTCGCCCGGTATTCCTTCCTGGGCGAATCCTTCGACCTAGCGGTGATGGGGGGATGGTTCTGGAACGATACCCCGGGCTACACGGTGACCGACAAGACCTTCGTACCGGGTGTCGGCATTACCGCCTTGACCGTGCGGCCCGAGTACTATCGCACCGCCGCCGCGGGGTACGCCGCGTCGGGCGCCCTGGGACCCGTGATCCTGAAATCCGAAGGCGCCTTCTACGGGCTCCGGCGGTACCAGGGAAACCCCATGATCTACCCGGACGGCTACGCGGAAAAGTATTCCCTCCAGTACATGGCCGGAGCGGACGCCTCCGCGGCCGGGTTTTCCTTCGGGATCCAGTTCATACAGGATCTGATCCTGGACCACGATCCGGACCTGGTCGATCCGGAGCTCAAGACCACGATGACCTTCGTCGCGGCCCGGACCTTCCTGCGGGATACCCTGACCGCGGAGGTGTTCACCTACCTGGGACTCGATCCCCTGAACGCACTGGTTAAGCCGAAGCTTACCTGGGACGCGACCGACGCCCTGGAGTTCTTCCTGGGGGCCTACCTCTTTCTGGGGGACGAAGGGGATTTCGGCCGGTACGACTCGAACGACGGGGTCTACCTGGGGGCCAAGTTCAGCTTCTGACCCGGAAACCCCAGGGCTCGCCGGCCGCCCGGTTCCCGCTTGCTTCTTTCCGGTCCGGACTGCGATACTCTCCTGAGATTGAGAGGAGGCGCCCATGGAATCGGACATCCGGCTCGAACCGAGCATAGAGGAGTGGCAGGAACAGCGCGGCCGGCTCAACGAGACGGTGATGGCCATGGCCGGACTCGAGATCAAGCGATTTTTCAGCCTGGACGGGCAGACCTATCGCGCGGGGGCCCTGGACGCGAAGACCAAGGAATTCCTGGGCCTCGTCGCCTCCCTGGTGCTCCGCTGCGACGACTGCATCCTCTACCACACGATCCGATGCAAGGAGGAGGGCGCGACGACGGAGGAGTTCCGGGAAGCCTGCACGGTGGGCCTGGTCGTGGGGGGCTCGATCGTGATACCCCACCTGCGACGCGCCGCGGCGCGGTGGGAGGAGCTCTCGAAAAAGCCGCGGGACCCTCCCGGGAACGCATGAACACGTCCCTGGGGAATGCCGGGCACCCCGCAGGGATCTAGACCACCTTCACCTTCCGGCACTCCTCCTCAAGGGTCTCGAAGCCCTCGGCCAGGACCCGCTCCAGGATGCGGACCGCGGCGGGGTAGACGGAGGTCTCCAGGAGTTCCCGCTCGTCCTTGGAGAAGTCCGACAGGACGTAACCCGCGACGTCGTCGTGGTCCGGCCGGCCGATCCCGACTCGGAAGCGGAGGAAGTCCGGGGTCGAGAGGCGGTCCCGGATGGAGCGCAGGCCGTTGTGCCCGCCCAGGCCTCCGGCGCGCTTCAAGCCCAGGGTCCCGAGGGGCAGCTCCAGCTCGTCGTGGATCACCAGGAGCTCCCCGGGCTCGACGCGGTGGAAGCGCATGAGCTCCGCCACGCTGTCGCCGGAGAGGTTCATGAAGGTCTCGGGGGTCAGGAGGAAGACCCGGTCGGAGGGGGTGTCCAGGGAGGCCCAGCGGCCCTTGAAACCCCGTTCCCAGCATAGGGAGGGGTAGGCCGGAAGGCGCTCCAGGACCTGCCAGGCGACGTTGTGGCGGTTGTTCCGGTACTGCCGTCCGTGATTGCCCAGGAAGGCGTAGAGTCGGACCATCCGGGAAGCTCCTTCGACTCGGGGATTCGGGTTCGGCCGCCGCGGCGAGGCGTCGTAGACCGCGCGGCCCGGCCCCGGATTGGACATCGGGACCGGGGGATAGTACAATGCGGAACCGTCCCTGGACAAGCGAGGAGCCCCATGACCCCCACCCGTTTCGAGAGAACCTCCCGGTCCGAACGTTTCGCGGGCATCGACTGCGCCGTCCTCGAGTACCGCGCCCGGGAAGGCTCCGCGGACCCCGAACCGCGGATGTCCCTCTTGGAGGAGCTCTCCCCGGCAGACCTCGTCCGCCTGGCCGGCGATCCCGGCGGGGACTTCGACCCGCGCGAGGCCTTCATCCTGGGCAACGGCTGGCAGTCCTGGTCCCCGGGATGGGAGCTCGCACCGGGGGAGGCGATGGAGCGGGCCCGCTTCGTCCGCCGCCTCAACGTCTTCACGGACCACCCGGGGCTGGTGCCCCGGCGGGGGGAGGTCCTGGCGAGCTTCCTGGGCTATGTTCGGTCCGGGGACGAGTACCTGGCCCTGGCCTCCCTGCCGCAGGGCGGCCCCCCGGTGTCCTTCCTCTTCCGGCGGCGTAAGGGCTCGGTTTCCGTCCTGGCCTACGCCGAGGGCCACCGCTTCCGGGCCGGGGATCTCGCCGCCCGGATCGTGGTCGTCCGCGCCCGCGGCTGGTTCGCCCTGAAAGACGCACTGAAGGAGGCCTACGCCCCCTACGACCCATTCTCCCGCCTGGCCTTCCTGGGCACCCCAGGGGAGCCCCTGGTCCCCGGGGGCTACGAATCCTGGTACAACCACTACGCGGACATCGACGAGGGCCTCATCCTGGCGGACCTGCGGAACCTGTCCGGGAACGGCAACCTCATCGACCGCCTGTACATCCGGCCGGGCAAGCCCACGGTCTTCCAGGTGGACGACGGCTGGGAGCGGACCGTGGGGGACTGGAGGGTGAACGGAACCCGCTTCCCCCGGGGCATGAAGGACATGGCCGGACGGATCGAGGAGGCGGGGTTCATCCCGGGGATCTGGCTGGCCCCCTTCCTGGTGACCCGCTTCGCCCCCCTGTATCGGGAAAAGCCCGAGTGGCTCCTCCGGGACGGAGGCGGCCGTCCGGTGGCCGCGGGATGGATCCCCGCCTGGGGGAAGGACTTCTACTGCCTGGACCTCTCGATCCCGGAGGTCCTTTCCTACCTGGCGGACATCTTCGACCGGGTGGTGAACGACTGGGGCTACCGCTACCTCAAGCTGGACTTCCTGTACGCCGGGATGCTCCGGGGAAATCGCCGGAACGGGGGGGCCGCCTGGGTCCACTACCGGAAGGCCCTGGAGCGGCTCACCTCGATCAAGAACCGCCGGGACGGCAAGCCCGTGGCCTACCTGGGCTGCGGCGCCCCCTTCGAGGCTTCCTTCGAATTCCTGCCCCTGATGCGGATCGGGGCGGACACCCGGGAGGACTGGGATTGGGCCCAGGCGCGGTTCCTGCACTACCCCGGCCGGCCTTCCGCCTGGCTGTCCATGAAGGACACCCTCGGCCGGGCCCTCTGGGACCGGACGGTCTTCCTGAACGACCCCGACGTGGTCTTCTGCCGCACCCGCCGCATGCGCCTTTCCGAGAACGAGAAGGAGCTCGTGGCCCTGACCGCCCGGATGTTCGCCTCCCAGGTGATGTTCTCCGACGACACCGCGGACTTCGAGCCCGCGACCGAGGGGGCCTTCACCGCCCGGATCGCGGAGCTCTACGGACGCGTATCCGGCCGGGAGTTCCGCCCCGAACGGGTCCCGGGCCTCCGGGACGTCTACACCGCCCGCAGCCGGGACGGCCGGGCCGCGGCGGTCCTGAACCTCTCCGACTCCCCGGCTGCGGTCCCGGGTCCCTGGCCCGCGGACAAGGCGGTCCTGGCCCGGTTCCGGGTCGAGGGACACCGTACGGTGTTCGCCCCCCGTTCCATAAGCCTTTTCGACGGCCTGGAGGAAGCATGAAGCGCACGGTCTACGTGATCGGCCACAAGAACCCGGACACCGACTCCGTGGTCTCCGCCCTGGGCTACGCCCGGCTCAAGCGGGAGCTCGGGATGACCGAGGCCGTGGCGGCCCGGGCCGGGATGATCAACCCCCAGACGGAATACGTGCTTTCCCGCTTCAAGGTCGAGGTTCCCGCCTTCCTCCCGGACCTGGTGCCCAAGGCCGAGTACTACCTGGACGACGCCGCGGTGACCGTCCGGGCGGGCACCCCCCTCTGGGACGCCCTGGCCCTGATGGAGGAACACGGACGGACCGCCCTGCCCATCGTGGACGGCCAGGGGCGCTACCGGGCCACCCTCCACTACTCGGCCTTCGCCCGCAACATCCTCAAGAAGATCAACCCCCGTAAGAAGGCCGTGATCCCCACCAGCGTGGGGCGGATGGCGGCCACCATCAAGGCCCAGGTGGTGACCTCCTTCGACCCGGAGACGGAGTTCAAGGCCCGGATCCTGGTGGCCGCCCTGGAGACCGAGTCCTTCAAGCGCCACCTGGACGGCGAGGTCCGGGAGAACTGCATCGTCATCGTGGGGGATCGGGCGGACGTCCAGCGCTACGTCCTGGAATCCAAGGCCCGGGTCCTGATCGTCACGAACGGGGCCCTCCTGGACCGGTCCCTCAAGGAGATCGCGGAGCGCAACCGGGTGTCCGTCCTCCTCTCCCCCTACGACACCAGCTCCACGGCCCTCCTGGTCATCTACTCGACCCCCGTGGAGACCATGGGGGACGAGGGCCTGAAGCCCGTGCGCCTGGACTCCCCCCTGCGGAACCTGCGGGGGCCCCTGGCGGAGAGCCCCAGCCGCTCGGTCCCCGTCACGGACGAGGAGGGGCGGGTGGCGGGGATGTTCACCGAGGGGGACCTGCTCCGGGATCCCAAGGTGGAGCTGATCCTGGTGGACCACAACGAGCTGGGCCAGGCCGTGGAAGGGGCGGAGAACTACCGGATCCTGGAGGTCATCGACCACCACCGTATCGGCTCGTTTTCGACCAGGTTCCCGATCACCTTCATCAACCGGGTGGTCGGGTCCACCAGCACCATCGTGGCGGGGATGTACCGGGAGCACCGGATTCCGCTTCCCAAGCCGATCGCCTCCATCCTCCTGTGCGGCATCCTCTCGGACACCCTGATCCTCCGGTCCGTGACCACCACGGAGACGGACCGGGAGACCGCCGAGTACCTGGCCGCCATCGCAGACCTGGACATCCCGGCCCTGGGCGCGGACATCCTGGCCGCCTCCAGCGCGGTCAGCTCCAAGCCCGCCCGGGACCTGGTACGCCTGGACCTGAAGACCTACACCGTGACGGACCGGACCTTCTCGGTCTCCCAGGTGGAGGTGGACTCCCCCGAGGACCTCCTGGCCCGCCGGGACGAGGTGCTCCGGGAGCTGGCCGCCCTCCGCGCCGAGGGCGGCCGCTACCTGTCGGCCCTGATGGTCACGGACATCACGGAGCTCTCCTCCTACCTCTTCCTGTCGGCGGACAAGGAGTTCGAGAGCCTGGTGAAGTACCCCGAGGAGGAGGACCACGTCTACCGCCTCAAGGACATCCTCTCCCGGAAAAAGCAGCTGGTCCCGGTGCTCCTGGAGCTGGCGGAGAAGGCCCTGGGGGCCTGAGCCGGGGCGACGGAAGGCCGGCCGGAAACTTTTCTTGACGGACCCCGGACCCCGGGTATACTGGTACTTCCCATGAAACTGCTGGTATTCGTCCTGAACCGGGAAGAACTCCTCGATCGGGTCCTGGAAGCCTACATGGAGGCCGGAATCACGGGGGCCACGATCCTGGATTCCGAGGGTATGGGGCACTTCCTGGTCTATGAGGTCCCCCTCTTTGCGGATTTCAAAAACTTCCTGAAGGGACACAAGCCCTACAACAAGACCATCCTATCCGTCGTCACCGACGAGAGCGCCATCCCCCGGGTGGTGCGCCTGATCGACAAGGTCTGCGGCGGCTTCCGGAACTCGAACACAGGCATTTTGTTTACGGTGCCCGTGGACTTCGCCGTGGGCCTCTTGGAACAGAACCCCCCGGGACCCGAGGAGACGCCGTCATGACGGACCTCAGCCCTTTCTTCACCCCCGAGACCGTGATCCTGGATTTCCTCGCCCGAAAGAAGGGGGACGTCCTGCGGAAGGTTTCCCAGGTGCTCGCCGGGACGGGCATCGGTCGGGCCGATTCCCTGGAGGACGCCCTCCAGCGCCGGGAGATCCTGTGCTCCACGGGACTCGGAGAGGGAGTCGCCGCCCCCCATGTCCTCCTGCCGGGCCTCGGGAAGACCTCCCTGGCCTTCCTCCGGCTCCGGGACCCGGTGGATTGGAGAAGCCCGGACGGTGCGCCGGTGCGGCTGGTCTTCGCGATGGCCGGACCCGCGGAAAACCCGGCGGCCCATCTCCAGCTCCTGTCCCGGCTCAACCGGCTCCTCCGGGAACCTGCCTTCCGCGCCCGGATGCTCGAGGCGGCCTCCGCTACCGAGATCGCCTCGGCCTTCCGGCAGGCCGAGGGGGACTAGTCCCGTGACCCCGCGGACGAAGTGGGACCTCGTTCGGCTCTCCTCCACCTTCCTGTCCCTCTTCGCCGCCTGGCTTCTCTTCGCGGGCCCGCCGAACGCGTACGCCCTGGTCTCCGGGGCCCTCGCCTCCGGAGTCCTGGCCCTCCTCACCTTCCGGTTCTTCCTGGACGAGCACGAGGCCGGAGTCCGGCATCTGCTTCCGAATCCCCTGCTCCTGGTCCTGTACCTCCCCTACATCCTCTTCCGCATCTACGCCGCCAGCTTCGTCCTGGCCTACGACATGATTTCGGGGCGGATGGATCCCCGCGTGGTCCACTTCCGGACCCGGCTCAAGTCCGACCTGGCCCGGGCGGTCCTCTGTTCCTCCATCACCCTGACCCCCGGAACCATCGCCATCCTGATCGACGAGGATCACCTGCTGGTGCACTGGTTCACCGCGCCGTCCACCCACTCCCATCGGGCCCGCCGGGAGATCGCAGAGTCCATGGAGAAACTCCTGGGGAGAATCTGGTCATGATTCCCTGGGACTTCGTCCTCTGGTTCTTCCTGGGATCCCTGGTCCTGGGACTGGTGCGCCTGGTGATCGGGCCCTCCACGGCGGACCGCCTGGTGGGGCTGAACCTGGTGGCCGGCCAGGTCCTGACCCTCCTGGTCCTGCTGGCGGTCAAGGAGGACGTAGCCCTCTACCTGGACGTGGCCCTGGTCTACGACATCTTCGGATTCCTGGGCATCCTGGCCATCGTCAAGTATTTCACCAAGCGGAGGACCTCATGAGCGCGGCCGTCTGGGCGGAGTTCGTCCTGGTATTCCTGGGCATGGGGTTCGCCCTCCTCGGAAACCTCGGGGTCTTCCTGATGCCCGATCCCTACACACGGCTCCAGGCCTCCGCGACGTGTTCCACCACCAGCGTGATCTCCGTCCTCCTAGCCGCCATGGCCGCCTCGGGCTTCTCCCCTACGACGGGGAAGCTCGCCATCATCCTCCTGTATTTCCTGGTCTCCAGCCCCGTGGCCACGACCATCATAGCCCGGTACGCCTGGGAGTCCGGAATCCTGCCCTGGAGGAAGCCCAAGCGGCGGCCGCGCGAGGGGGATCGGCCATGATCGTGGCCGCCCTGGTCCTCATGCTCCTGGTCGCCGTCCTGTCCCTGGCGGCCAAGGACCTCCTGGCGACCGTCGTCCTGCTGGCGGTGTTCAGCCTCCTCTGTGCCGTGGTGTTCTACTACCTCCACGCGCCGGACGTGGCCATCACCGAGGCCGCCGTGGGCGCCGGGGTTTCCACCCTGATCCTGGTCTGGGCGGTTCGACGGACCGCCCGGGGAGGGGAGGGATGAGGGTCCTTCGGCGCCTCCTGGAGGCCGCGACCCTCCTGGCGATAGCCGCCGCGGTCCTCCTTCCCCTGGTGGCCCCGCCGGGCGCCCCGACGGCCCTGCGGGATTACTGCGTGGAACGGGGAATCCCGGAAACCGGGGCGCCCAACCTCGTGAGCGCCATCTACCTGGGCTGGCGGGCCTACGATACCCTGGGGGAGACGATCGTGCTTCTCCTGGCGGTGACGGGGGCGATCTACCTCCTGGGGGAGGGTCGAAAATGAGGAAAACCGACGCCCTGTCCGTGATCACCAGCAAACTGGGACCCCTGGTCCTCGTCTTCGGGGCCTACCTCATCGCCTTCGGCCACGTTTCCCCCGGGGGCGGCTTCCAGGGCGGGGTCGTCCTGGCCAGCGGCGTCCTGCTACTGGCGATCGGACGGGGCACGGACGATGTCTCCGCCCTCCTGACTCCCCGCCTCCTGGCCCGGGTCGAGGCGACCGCCTTCGCCCTCCTGCTGATCGTCGGGCTGGCGGGGATGCTGGCGGGGAAGGGCTTTTTCGGGAATTTCCTCGCCTCCCGGGACGGATCCGGCGCCCGGGTCGGGTTCATCATCGCCCTGAACCTCCTGATCGGGATCAAGGTCGGCGCCGGGGTCGCCTATCTCTGCCTGACCCTCCTCAAGGACGCGGACCGATGATCCCCCGACTGCTCTGCGGCGCCATCCTCCTGGTCGGCCTCGGGGGCCTGGTCTGGAACCGCAACCTGATCAAGAAGGTGGCGGCCCTCTCGGTCATGAACAGCGCGGTCATCCTGCTCTTCGTCCTGGGCGGATCGGAGACGGGGATCCGGGCGCCCATCCTGACGGGATCCAACCTGCCGGTCGTGGATCCCCTTCCCCAGGCCCTCATGCTGACGGCCATCGTGGTGGGCGTCGCGGTCACGGCCCTGGCCCTGGTCCTGGCTGTCCGCCTGTACGAGCGCTTCGGGACCTTGGATTCCCGGGAACTCGAGGAAAGGATACGGGATGAGCCCTGAGCGGCTTGCCCTGTGGATCCCCCTCCTGCCCCTCCTGGCCGCCGCCCTTCCTCTGCTGGAAAAGGCCTTCGGCCCCTCCCGACGGGAGGGCGGACCCGCCGGCGACCTTGCCGCCCTGGTCGGATCCGCGGGGCCCCTGGCCGTCCTGGTCCTGCTCTACCCCGAGATCGCGGGAGGCGGGATCGTCCGGTTCACCCTGGGCGACTGGAACCCCGGGATCGGCATCCTCTACCGCCTGGACGGACCGGCCTGGTTCGCCTCCGCCCTCACGTCCGTCGTGTGCCTTTGTTCCGGCCTCTACGCCCGGGCCCGGGGAGGATACTCCTCCACCTTCTGGTTCC
Organism: uncultured Spirochaetota bacterium; assembly: GCA_937873275.1. Classification (GTDB taxonomy): domain Bacteria; phylum Spirochaetota; class Spirochaetia; order Treponematales; family UBA12059; genus JAAYUR01. The sequence continues at coordinate 4,544 of CALMRC010000173.1, read as the reverse complement.
TCTTCCTCCTCTGCATCTGGTCCCTGCAATCCGCCCTCCTGGCCGCGGATTTCTTCCACCTCTTCGTCTGCCTGGAGCTCATGGCCCTGACCTCCTACATCCTAATCGCGTACAAGCGGGGAAGCGCGGCCCTCTTCGCCAGCTTCGACTACCTGACGGTGTCCACCGCCGCGATCCTTTTCTACCTGTTCGGGCTCCACCTCGTGTACGGCGCCACGGGGACCCTGTCCGTCGAGGAGTGCGCCCGGATCCTGGGCTCCGCGGGCCCCCGGGATCGTACCTACGCGGCCCTGGGCACGGCCTTGATGGCCGGAGGTCTGGGGGTGCGGACGGCCTTCCTGCCCTTCCACGGATGGCTTCCGGAAGCCCACGCCAGCGCCCCCCATCCCGTGTCCGCCCTGCTCTCGGGCGCCATGATCAAAGTGAGCTTTTTCGCACAGTGGCGGATCCTCGCCCTGGTCGAGGTCCCCGGGCTCCGGGAGGGCTTCCTGTGGCTGGGCGCGGCCGGCGCCTTCGTCGGCGCGGTATTCGCGCTCTGCCAGTCCGACGCCAAGCGCCTGCTGGCCTGGCACTCGGTCAGCCAGGTGGGCTACGTCCTGGCCGCCTTCGGATCCGGCAGCCCCGCGGGGCTCCTCGCGGCGGGCCTCCACGCGGCGGCCCACGGCTTCTTCAAGAGCCTGCTCTTCCTGACGGTGGGCGGCGCCGCGGACGCCGCGGGCACCCGGGACGTCTACCGTCTCGGCGGGGCGTTCCGGGACATTCCGGGTGCCGCCCTGGGCTTCCTGGCCGGGGCCCTGTCCATCGCCGCCCTGCCCCCCTTCAACGGGGCGGTCACCAAGGACCTGGTGCTCTACGCCGTCGGGGGAGGCCCGCCGGGCTTCCTCCTCCTGGCCACCTCGGCGGGGACCGCGGCCTCCTTCTCCAAGTTGGGTATTCTCCTGTTTTCCCCGCCGGGTCCCGGCCCGGCGCCGGCCCAAGTTCCCGCCGGAGAACTCCGGAGGATCCGGTCGGCCGTCCGGCGCGGAGCCCTGCCCCTGGCGGCCCTATGCCTGGGTACCGGGCTGGCAGCGCCGGTCCTGCTCCCCGCGGCGGCCGGCCTCCTGGCGCCGGGTTACGCGGGAACCTTCGCCTTCACCCTCCCCGCCGCCGGGAAAAGCCTGGGAATCACGGCGGTCGGTTTCGTCCTGGCCCTCGGGGTGCTTTCCCCGCGCGGGCGGACCCTGGCCCACCGGCTGGAACGGCTCGGCGACGGATCCGGGGTCGCCTTGACCCTGGCCCTTATGGGCATCGCCCTCTTGGCCGTCCTGGGCGGTTGGACGGGCCGGGAAGCCCTGGGGTAGGCGGTCATGCCGGGACCCGGACCGGAGGTCGCGGCCGTCCTGGCCGTGTTCCTGACTCCCTTGGCTGCCGGCCTGGGCCCCCTGGTCGCCAAGACCTTTCTGCCCTCCGGCCCCGGAGTCGGCCGCGCCGCCCGGATCGCGACCTCGGCGTGCACGGTCCTGGGCCTGCTGGCGCCTCCGGCGGCCCTGGTCCGGCTCTACCCCTCGGTCGCGGGGGGCGGAAGCGTAGCCTTCGTCCTCGGGCTTCCCTCCCCCCTGGCCATCTCCTACCTCCTGGACGGCCCCGCCTGGCTCGCCTGCGCCCTGATCGCGGCCGCGGCCCTGGGCGCGGGTCTCCACGGCCTGTCCGCGGGCGGGCACCCCCCGGTCTTCTGGTTCTTCTATCTCCTGGCCGTCTCCGCGCTCTATTCCTGCGTGCTGACCGCGGACCTCTTCAACCTCTTCGTGAGCCTCGAACTCCTGGCCCTCTGCTCCTACGTGCTCATCGCCTACAAGAGGACCTCCGCGTCCCTGTGGGCATCCTTTTCCTACCTGGTGACCTCCACGGCGGCGGTGGTCTTCTATCTCCTGGGACTCTACGTCGTGTACGGCTACGCCGGAACCCTGTCCATGCCGGACGCGGCCGCGGCGATACGTTCCCTGGGCCCCGTGCCTCCCCGGGACCTTCGGACGGCCCTGGGGTTCCTGACCGTCGCCCTGGGTGTACGGAGCGCCTTCGCGCCCTTCCACGCCTGGCTTCCCGAAGCCCACGCCGCGGCGCCCCATCCGGTATCGGCCCTCCTGTCCGGAGCCACCCTGGCCGCGGGCTACTTCGCCCTGGGGCGGATCTCCTCCCTCGTCGACGTCCCCGCCCTCCGGGAAGGCCTCCGGTTCGCGGGGGTCCTCACGGCCCTGACGGGGGGCATCTTCGCGATCGCCCAGGGGGACGCGAAACGACTCCTGGCCTGGTCGAGCGTGGGACACGCGGGATTCTGCCTGGCGGCCTTCGGGTCGGGATCCTTCGCGGCCGGGGCCTTGCACGCCCTGGCCCACGGCGCGGCCAAGGCCCTCCTGTTCCTGTCCGTCGGCTCGGCGGCGGACGCGGCGGGAAGCCGGGATCTTTCCCTCCTGCGGGGACGCGCCGGGCTCGGGCCGTCCCTGGGCATCCTGGTCGGGACCGCCTCCCTGGCGGGCCTTCCCCCCCTGGCCGGATGGGGGACCAAGGCCTTGACGCTGAACTCGGCGGGCGCCGGGGTGGCGGGAGCTATCCTGACGGTCGCCTCCGTGCTCTCCGCGGCCGCCGTCTTCCGCCTTCTGCCGATCCTGGGACCGTTCCGGATCCCCGCCGGATCGGAGTCGGTCGATCCCGGGGGGACCCCTCCGTCGGCGGACGCGTCCGGACAGCCCGGCAGGGCACGGGACGCCGCCGCCCTCCTGCTGGGCTTGCTTCCCCTGGCGGCGGTCTGCGTCGCCGGGGGATTGCCCCGGGTCCTATCGGCCGGGTCCGCCCTGGCCTCCCCGGGATCGGGAGCCCCGGGGGCTCCGGAGTTCGGCCTCGCCGCCCTCGGGAAGACCCTGACGACCGCCGCCTCGGGAGCGGTTCTGGCGATCCTAGCCGGCAGCCGAAGGGGGCGACGCATTCTGGGGACTTGGGAACGCCGGGGGACGGGGGCGGACGCCGCCCTCCGCCTGGTGCTGGCGGGGGCGGCGTTGTTCGCTCTTCTCGGTTTGCCCTAGCTCCGGGCCTTCCGGGTCTGCACGTCGAAGATCACCGCGGCGACGAGGACCGCGCCCCGGATGATGTACTGCAGGGAGATGTCCGTGCCCATCAGGTTCATGCCGCTGGTCAGGGACATGTAGACGATGGCGCCCACCAGGGACCCGGTCACCTTCCCGACGCCGCCCGCCGCGGACACGCCGCCGATGTAGGCCGCCGCGATGGCGTCCAGCTCGAACAGGGTCCCCGCCTGGGTCGTCGCGGACTGGAGACGGGACGCGAAGAGCACCCCCGAGAGTCCGCAGAGGAACCCCATGGAGCCGAAGACCCAGAGGGTGATCTTCTTGACGCTCACGCCGGACAGCTCCGCGGCTTCGGGGTTTCCCCCCACCGCGTAGATGTGCCGCCCCAGGACCGTGCGGGTGGTGATGAAGTGGTAGACCGCAACGACCACGATGACGATGGCCAGGGTCCAGGACATCCCGTTGTACCCCGCCAGGACCCAGGTGATCAGGCCCAGGACCAGGGACAGGAAGACCAGCTTCAAGGCGAACATGTCCGTCGGCAGGACGTCGAATCCGTAGCGCCTGCGGTTGTTCCGTTCCCGCACGGAACGAAGGATGAACCAGACGATGGCGGCCAGCCCGAACAGGAGGGTCAGCTTGTGCATCTCCGGAAGGAACGCCGTCTCCTCCGGAAGGATGTCCGGGATGTACCCGTTCCCGATGGCGTTGAAGAAGGCGTCCGGGATGATGATGGTCCCCGTCTTGAGGGTGACCAGGAGCAGGGCGCCCCGGTAGATGAGCCACCCCGCCAGGGAGGCCACGAAGGCCGGTATGCCCACCTGGGCGACGAGGCCGCCCGTCACCAGGCCCGCCGCCGTCCCCAAGACCAGGGCGACCAGGACGGCCGCCCAACCGGGCATTCCCCAGGCCGTCATGGCGATGGCCGCGACGGCGCCCAGGAAGCCCGACAGGAAGCCCACGGACAGGTCGATGTGGCGGATGACGATGACCAGGGTCATCCCGATGGCCAGGACCGCGATGTAGCCGGTCTGGTTCAGCAGGTTGGCGATGTTCCGGGACGAGATGAACACCCCCTCCGTGGTGATCGTGAAGATCCCCATGATCACCAGGAGCGCGATGTACATGCCGTACTCTCGGATGTTGCTCCGCAGGACGGAGCGCAGGTCTTTCAGTATCACGTCCTTCCTCCTCAGCTCGTCGCCAGCCGCATGATCTTCTCCTGGTCCGCTTCCTCCACCGGGAGCTCCCCGGTGATGCGGCCCGTGGAGACGATGTATACCCGGTCGCTCATGCCCAGCACCTCGGGCAGCTCCGAGGAGATCATGATGATGCTCATCCCCTCGGCCACGAGCTGGTTCATCAGGGTGTAGATCTCGTACTTGGCACCCACGTCGATGCCCCGGGTCGGCTCGTCCAGGATCAGGACCCTGGGCTTCACGAAGAGCCACTTGGCCACGGAGACCTTCTGCTGGTTGCCCCCGG
>CALMRC010000172.1 GCA_937873275.1 uncultured Spirochaetota bacterium | reverse complement strand
GGTCCGGAGCGGGGCGCTTCCGGAAGCCCGGGTCCGGGACGCAGCTGCCCGGATCCTGGCCCAGAAGATCCGTTTCGGACTTCTGTAACCGCCGCCGGCGTACCCCGTAATCGACGAAGCCCCATCCGCCGATACAGGAAGGGTGAGGATCCGCTTCGGAGCGTTCGGACTCCTGGCCGCCCTGTCCCTCCTCGCGGGCGCCCAGACCCCCCCGGGGGGGACGTCCGCCCTGACCCTGGAGCCCCGGGACCTGCGGATCGAGCAGAGGGCCGACGGGGGCTACCACCTCTACATCCGGGCCAAGCCGGGCCTGGGAAGCGTCCTGCTCACGGAGACCACCAAGGACCCTTCGGGAAAGGCGGACAACTACGCCTACCGGGCCAAGGAGAAGAACCCGGTCAACGGGGACGAGAAGCGACTCCTGGACGGGAAGTTCCTGGATCCATCCCGAGGGATCTGGTCCCTGATCGATTCGACGCCGGAGCCGGATCCGGAGTTCGGCTCCGCCTTCCACCTCTTCCTGCCCTGGGTGGTGGAGTACGGCTATCCCTGGTCCCGGCAAGGGGAGGTCTTTCTCTCCGACGGGACCTTCGTCAACATCCGGGCCTTCCCCAAGCCCTACGCGGACTACGCGGGGGGCTTCCGGGACAATCCCTACGAGATCCGGGTCACCCAAAAGCCCTTTCCCCGCCCGGAACCCCCGGCGGTGCCGCCCCCGGAACCGGACAAGACCCTGTACATGAAGGAGACCGTCCAGGCCTTCGAGGCCATCGCCGAGACCGGCAAGGGCGACGCCCTGTACTCCACCGGCCGGGAGGACATCACCGAGAAGCTCGGGACCCTCCTGGACAAGGCCGCGGGGAAGACCGTGGACCTGGTCCTCTGCCTGGACACCACGGACAGCATGAAGGACGACATCGACGGGGTGAAGGAGAGCCTTCCGGACATGATCCGGGACCGCATATCGGAGTTCCGGTCCTTCCGCCTGGGCCTCGTGCTGTACAAGGACTACTTCGAGGACTACCTGACCAAGCGATTCGACTTCACCACGGATTTCGGGGCCTTCACCGCCAACGTGACCGCCGTACGGGTGGCGGGAGGCCGGGACATCCCGGAGGCGGTCTACGAGGCCCTCTACGAGGCGGCGGTCTCCTTCCCCTGGTCCGCGGAGGCCCGGCTCATCGTGTTGATCGGGGACGCTCCGCCCCATCCCCTGCCCCGGGGAAAGATCGACAAGTCCGCGGCCCAGGCCGCGGCCCAGGCCCGGGATATCGCGGTGAGCGTGATCATATTGCCCCATTGAGGGATGCGCTCGTCGTCCGCCGGGTTCCGGTTGCGCCGGCGGCGGAATTCGTTTAGGATGATCCGCGGAGCGCGGCGCCCGGCGCCGACGCCCGGAAGATCGAGGACCGAGGGTAGGGGATGAAGGCAGCCAGGATCTTCGGAAGGGACCCCCTGGAAGGATTCGACGGACCCGGGACGCTCGCGGCGGTGGCCGCGGCGTTCGTCTTCGCCTGCCTGTTCCTGGGGTCCCCCGCGGTGCTGCCCGAATCGGCCCCGTCCGTCGGTTCCGCGGACCTGCGTTCCCTGGCCCTGGAAACCCCGGCCGCGGATATCCTGGCGGAGGATCCGCCCGTGGACGACGGGCTTTGGTACCAGGTCTACGAGGTCCGGAAGGGCGACATTCCGGGGCACATCGCGGAGTCCTACGGCGTCACCGTGGACACCCTGATCAGCTTCAACGACATCCGGAACACCCGGGCCATCCGGATCGGGGCCTACCTGAAAATCCCCAACATGAACGGCATCCTCCATGACGTGGCCCCCGGGGACACCCTGGAATCCATCGCGGCCAAGTATTCCATATCCGCGGATCGCGTGGCCGAGGTGAACCGACTGGATTCCTCGTCCCTCCGGGAGGGGCGGAAGCTCTTCCTGCCGGACGCCCGGCTGTCCAGCTTCGCCCTCCGGGAGATCAACGGGGACCTCTTCAAATGGCCGATCCGGGGCTGGATCACCAGCTGGTACGGCTGGCGGAACGATCCCTTCTCGGGCACCCGGACCTTCCATACCGGGATCGACATCGGCGCCGCCCACGGCGCCCCGGTCCGGGCCGCCATGGAGGGTAGGGTTTCCACCACGGGCTACAACGCCGTCTCGGGGAATTTCGTCATCATTTCCCATCACTCGGGGTACGCGTCCATGTACGCCCACCTGGACCGGATCGACGTCCGAAAAGGCCAGTCGGTATCCATCGGGACCCGGATCGGCGCCGTGGGCAACACGGGATATTCCACGGGCAGCCACCTCCATTTCACGGTCCTCAAGAACGGCCGGACCGTCAATCCCATGCTGGTCCTGAACTGAGCCCCGACCCCGCCCGCGCCTCCACCCCCCCCTGGTTTGACACCCCTCCCGGGGTACGCTAAAATACGCCCAATGATAGAATTGACCGGAGTCCCGGTTTCCCCGGGCATCGCCCTAGGCAAAGCCTTCCTCTTCCTCGAGGACGAGGACGTCTCGATACCGAACTACAGTATCCGGACGGACGATGTCGGGCCCGAGTGGGAACGGTTCCGGCTGGCCGTCGGGAAGGCCCGGGGGGAGATCACGGAGCTCCGGGACCGGGCTCGCACGGAGATGGGCCCCGCCCACTCGGCGATCTTCGATTCCCACCTCCTCATGCTGGAGGATCCCGACCTCATGGAGGGCCTGGAAGCCTCCCTGAGGGAATCCCTGCGGAACATCGAGTGGATCGTGTTCCAACGGGAGCAGGAACTCGTGGAACAGCTGTCCCGGATCCAGGACCCCTACATCCAGGACCGGGTCGCGGACATCCGGGACGTATCCAAGCGCATCTTAAACCACCTCATGTTCCGGGAACGCTTCACCCTCTCCGACCTCGAGGGGGACGTCATCCTGGTGGCCCACAATCTCCTTCCCTCGGACATCATCGCCATGAACAAGCGGGCGGTCCGGGGCCTGGTCCTGGACGGAGGCGGCAAGACCAGCCACGCCGCCATCCTGGCCCGGGCCTTCGAGATCCCCGCGGTCCTCGGCGTGGCCGGGGCCACCCGGAACGTACGGAACGGGGACGGCGTGATCGTCGACGGCCGCAAGGGCCGGGTGGTCGTCGAACCGGACGAATCAACCCTGATCCGCTACGAGCAGGTCCGTTCCCGGGACGCCGAGCGGGAGAAGGCCCTGCTGGCCTCCCAGGCCCTGCCCGTCCGGACCAAGGACGGCCGGGAAGTCCTGGTGAAGGCCAACATCGAGATTCCCGAGGAGGTGGACACCGTCCGCCGGCACGGCGCCGACGGGGTGGGCCTGTTCCGGTCCGAATTCCTGTTCCTACAGCCCGGCCGCATCCCCTCGGAGGAGGAGCAGTACCGGGCCTACCGTTCGGTGCTCAAGGCCATGGACGGCCGTCCCGTCACGATACGAACCCTGGACCTGGGGGGGGACAAGGCCCTGCCGGAGCTTTCCGGAAGGGAGGAGAAGAACCCCCTCCTGGGATGGAGGGCCATCCGCCTCTGCCTCTCCCGGGAGGATCTCTTCCTGATCCAGCTCCGGGCCATCCTCAAGGCCTCCGTCGAGGGGGACGCCCGGATCATGTTCCCCATGATCTCGGTTCCGGAGGAGCTGGACCAGGCCCTGGTCCTCCTGGAGCGGGCCAAGGCCGACTGCCGGGCCGCGGGCTGCGCCTTCCGCGAGGACATCCCCGTGGGGATCATGATCGAGGTCCCCTCCGCCGCGATCGTGGCGGACCTTCTGGCCAAGCGGTCCGCATTCTTCTCGATCGGGACGAACGACTTGATCCAGTACACCCTGGCGGTGGACCGGGGCAACGAGAAGGTCGCCTATCTCCACCAACCCTTCCATCCCGCGGTCCTGCGCCTGATCAAGTCGACCATCGACGCGGGCAAGGCCGCGGGCATCCCGGTGGGTATGTGCGGGGAGATGGCCTCGGACCCCTACGCCGCCCTGGTACTGCTGGGCCTGGGCCTGGACGAGTTCTCCATGTCCAGCGTCAGCATCCCGGAGATCAAGCGTCTCCTGCGGAACGCCGCCGCCGGGGACGCGCGGACCCTGGCCGGGGAGGTCTTGGCCATGGAGTCCGCAGCGGACATCGAGCGCTACCTCAAGGAGCGCATAGACCCGGAGGCGGGCGTATTCCGGTGAGGATCGCCGACCCCGGGAATCCAGGACAAATCCGCCCGAGAGCCCGCTTGCCGGGCGTCCGGGCCGTAAGGAAGCCATGCACAAGATAGAACCCCAGGACCCGCCGGCCCCGGAGGGCCGGATCCGATACAGAAACCTTCCCGTCGTGGTCGTCGCGGGCCGGCCGAACGTAGGGAAATCCACCCTCTTCAACCGCCTCCTCCGGAAGCGCCGGGCCATCACGGATCCCACCCCCGGAGTCACCCGGGATCCCGTGGACGCCGAGTGCGTCCTCGCGGGCACGGACCGCCGCATCCTCCTGGTGGATACCGGGGGCGTGACCCTGGAGCGGTCGGACATGAACGACCTCGTGTCCCGGAGATCCGTCGCCACCCTGGACAAGGCGGACCTCATCCTCTTCCTGGTGGACGCCACGGCCCTCACCCCGGAGGACGAGGAGTTGGCCGCCCGGCTGCGGCGGCGGGCGGACCGCACCATCCTGGTGGTCAACAAGGCGGACAGCCCGGAGCGGGACGCCCTGGCCTACGGCTTCGCCCGGCTGGGATTCTCCGAGCTGGTCGCCGTCTCCGCGGAGCACGGCCGCAACTTCGACGAGCTCGTGGAGCGGATCGTCGCCCGCCTGGACTTCTCCCGGGTCATCGCCGAGGAGGACCGGCACGACGACGTCCGGGTTGCCATCCTGGGAAAGCCGAACACCGGCAAGTCCACCCTCTTGAACCGCCTGCTGGGGGAGCAGAAATCCCTGGTCAGCGAGATCGCGGGCACCACCCGGGACGTCGTGGAAGGCTCCACGACCTGGAAAAACCGGAGGATCACGGTCCTGGACACCGCGGGTATCCGGCGCAAGAAAAAGGTCCGCGAGGACCTCGAGTACTATTCGGTCAACCGTTCCATCCGGACAATCGAGGACAGCGACATCGTGGTCCTCATGATCGACGCCCAGGAGGGCCTCACGGACCAGGACAAGAAGATCGCGGCCCTGGCGGTGGAGAAGGGGAGGGGCCTGGTCTTCGCCCTGAACAAGTGGGACCGGATGCCGGACCTGAAGAACTCCTTCGAGGCCTCCCGGGACAAGCTCCGCTACTTCTTCGGGCAGATGGCCTTCGTGCCGGTCCTGCCCCTGTCCGCGAAGGAGGGCACGGGGGTCCCCAAGCTCCTGGACACCCTGCTGGCGGTCTTCGACCAGCTTACCCGGAAGATCGAGACCTCCGCCCTGAACAAGGCCGTCGAGGACTGGGTGACGGCCTATCCGCCCCCCGTGGGACCCCGAACCCGGTTCAAGCTCCGGTACGCCGTGCAGTCCGGGGTCAATCCGGTCAAGTTCATCCTCTTCGCCAGCCGCCCGGAGGCCGTCGGGGAGTCCTACCTCTCGTACCTCAAGAACAAGATCCGGTCGGACCTGGGCTTCTCCCTGATCCCCGTGGGCCTGGAGGTCCGGGGGTCCTCCTCCTGGAAGGCGGACCGGGCGTAGGCCGTGCGCTCCTACTCGATTGGGGACGTGGAGCGGATCCTGGGGGAAAAGGCCCACGTGATCCGGTACTGGGAGCGGGGCGTTCCCCTGATCTCCCCGCGGCGCAGCGAGTCGGGGCGGCGGGAATATTCCGAGGCGGAGCTCCTGGCCCTTCTCCGGGTGAAGCACCTGATCCGGAGTCGGGGGCTCTCCCCGGACGCCGCCCGGGAGGTCCTGATCCGCGAGGCGTCGGATCCCCGGCAGGATCTCCGGGCGCGGGCCTGCGAGATACGGTCCCTCCTGGTCCGGGCCTTTTTCCGTTCCCGAACCCGTCTTCCTTGAAAGACCGTCCCGGGGGTGATACCCTTCTCGGAAGATCCCGCCCCAAGGAGCCGCCATGCCCGCCGTTTCCGCCAAGAGCCTCTGCGACTTCCTCGACGCCTCACCCACCCAGTTCCACGCCGTGGACGCCCTGGCCGCGGCCCTCCAGGCCCGGGGAGCCGTCGCCCTGGACGAACGGAGCGCCTGGAACCTGGAACCCGGCCGGGCCTACTATACGATCCGCAACGGGTCCGGCATCGTCGCCTTCCGGGTCGGGGGGGAGTCTCCCGCCCGGGCCGGGTTCGCCCTGGCCGGGGCCCACACGGACGCCCCGTCCCTCCGGGTCCGCCCGGAGAAGGTCCTCCGCCACCGGGCGGGAGACCGGATCGCCGTGGAAGTCTACGGGGGTCCCATCCTCTCCACCTGGCTGGACCGGCCCCTCGCCCTGGCGGGCCGGGCCGCGGTGCGGGGATCCGGAGGGCGTCCGGAGCTCCGCCTGGTCAATCCCGCCGGTCCCGCGGCGGTCATCCCGAACCTGGCCATCCACCTGAACCGGGAGGTGAACAAGGGGTTCGAGTACAACGCCCAGAACCACCTGCCCGCCCTCGTGGCCGCGCCCCTTTCGGACCGGAAGGCCGGGGAGGCCGAGGCGCCCTGGACCCTGTCCACGGTGGCCCGGGACCTGGGCGTGGCCGTCCGGGACATCCTGGGGGCGGAGCTCTTCCTGGTGGACGCCTCCCGGGCCGTCCTCCTGGGAAGCGACGGGGAGCTCCTGAACTCCGGCCGGATCGACAACCTGGCGGGCTGCCACGCGGTCCTTTCGGCCTTCAACGCGGCTCCCCCGGCCGTCCACGGCCAGGTCGCCGTCTTCTTCGACAACGAGGAGATCGGCTCCGGAACCCGCCAGGGCGCGGACGGCCTCTTCCTCCGGGATGTCCTGGCCCGGATCTGCGCCCGCACGGGCTGCGACGACGAGGGGCTGTACCGGGCCCTGGCGGCCTCGTTCTGCGTGTCCGTGGACGCCGCCCAGGCCTGGCATCCCAACTTCCAGGACAAGTTCGACGATGCGTATTCCCCCGTCCTGAACGGGGGACCCGCCGTCAAGGCCAACGCGAACTTCAAGTACGCCACGGACGCGGAGTCCGAGGCCCGGTTCCGGGCGGTCTGCGAGGACGCCGCGGTACCCTGCCAGAAATTCGCGGTCCGGGCGGACATGACCCCGGGCTCCACCATCGGTCCCCTCTCCGCGGCCCTGACCGGAATCCGGACGGTGGACGTGGGGTCCCCCCTCCTGGCCATGCACTCCATCCGGGAGACCGCGGGCTCCTACGACCACGATTTCATGACCGCGGCCCTGCGCCGCTTCTATGAGACGGGCCCCGGAGCCTGAGGGCCCCGGGAAACCCGGTCGCCGAATCCCCATCGGAGGTGAATCCATGCGTAAGCGTCTTGGTCTGACGATGATCGCGGCCCTGGCACTGTCCGCGGCCCTTTCCGCCCAGGAATCCGTACCGTCCCGGGTGGTCAAGGTCACGGTCTACGGCGACCGCGCCCTGGTGACCCGGCGTGCCGAGGTGAGTCTCTTCAAGGGGGAGGCGACGGTCCTCTTCGGGGACCTCCCCGCGGCGGTGGACCCCGCGAGCGTGCAGGTTTCCGGCAAGGGCGCCTTCACCCTCCGGGACGTCCGGGTGGCCTCCCGGCAGAGGACCCGGGACGTCTCCGCCCAGGTGACGGCCCTGGAGAACGAGAAGCGGGGCCTGGAGGACCGGCTGTCCGCGGTCAACGACCGGATCCGGGAGGCCGAGGCGGAGAGGACCTTCCTGGCCGACATGGCCAAGCGCCTGACCTCCAACGCCGGGGACTCCGAGGCCCTTCCCCTGGATCCCGCGGCTTGGACCCGGATGTTGGATTTCCACCGGCAGCGGAACGCCGCGGTGAACGATACGGTCCGGACTTCCCGCCGGGAAGCCCAGGCCCTCCAGGCCGAGATCGACCGGGTGAACCGGGAGATCCGGAGCCTGGGCTCCGGGACCCGGCTGTCCGTCACCGAGGCGGAACTCGTCCTGGACGTCCCGGCGCCGACCAAGGCGGTCCTGGAGGTCTCCTACCTGGTCTCCGGGCCTTCCTGGCGGCCGGACTACGTCCTGCGGGCCGATTCGGAGTCCGCCCGGCTGTCCGTCCACTACCGGGCCCTGGTCCGGCAGAACACCGGGGAGGGCTGGGAAGGCGCGGAGCTCTCCCTGTCCACGGCCCGGCCCCAGGCGGGCGGCTCCCTCCCGGACCTGCCGCCCTGGTATTTGGACGTCTACCAGCCCTCTCCCGCGCTCCGGGAGGAGGCCGCGAAGTCCCGGGCGCCCGCGGCCCCTTCCGCCGCGGTCCGGGGAGCCGCGGAATCCTCGATGGACCTGGCCTTCGCCGAACCCGCCCCGGAGATGCGGATCGACGAGGCCCGGGCCTCCACGGGCGCCACCGCCGTGACCTTCGCGATCCCCGGGGCTACCACCGTCGCCTCGGACAACAAGGACCGGACGGTCACCATCGCGGTCCTGGACCTGCCCGTGACCTTCTCCTACGCCGCGATACCCAAGCTCTCGCCCTACGCCTATTTCCGCTGCGAGGTGAAGAACGACTCCGCGTATCCCATCCTGGCCGGCCCCTCCCACATCTACGTGGACGGGAGCTACGTGGCCGACGCCGGCCTGGAAGCCGTGCCCGCCGGCGGCTCCTTCAAGGCCGACCTGGGGATCGACGAGGGCATCCGGGTGGAGCGGAAGCTCCTGCGCAAGTTCGACGAGAACACCGGCGCCCTGACCAAGAAGTCCAAGACCACCTGGGAATACGAGATCAAGGTCAAGAACTCCAAGAAACGGGAGATCGTCCTCGAGGTGTCCGACCAGCTCCCGGTGTCCCTTAACGAGCAGATCGTCGTGAAGGCCCTGGCGCCGGCGTACTCGAAGGACACGGACGCCCTTCGGAAGATCGAGAACGAGACCTTCGTGTGGACCCTGCGGCTGGCGCCCGGAAAGGAAGCGGTCCTCCCGCTGTCCTTCAGCGTGGAGTACCCGAGGGGTATGCCCATACTGGGCCTGGAGTAGCGTTAAGGGGCGCTTCGCGCCCCTTAACGGCGCCGAAACCTTGCGGGCTTCGGCGAGGCTACCGGAGAATCGCTTTCGCGCCCCTTAACGGCGCCGAAACCTTGCGGGCTTCGGTGAGGCTACCGGAGAATCGCTTTCGCGCCCCGTTACGAGACGGTTCCGCTACCGGCTAAGATATCCGGTTCAAGTCCCGGGGTTCCGGTCCGGACCCCCGGATTTGTCCGGACAGGTCTCGCAGCGGTTCTTTCCCCCGGACTTGGCCCGGTAGAGGGCCTCGTCCGCCCGGGAGAGCAGGGGATCCAGGCCGTCCCGCTCCTCCCCGGACCCGGCGGAAAAGTCGGTGTCGGAGATTCCGATGCTGACCGTGAGCCGGGCCCCCGACAGGCCCTCGGGCCGGGGATGCGACTCGATGGCCGACCGGATTCGGTCGCAGGCGATCCGGGCTTCCGGAGCCCGGATGCCCGGGAAGAGAAGGATGAACTCCTCCCCCCCGAAGCGGCCCGGGATGTCGTACTCCCGGACTCCTTTCTTGAGGTTTTCCGCTATGATTCGCAGGGCCGCGTCCCCGGCGGCGTGGCCGAAGCGGTCGTTGACCGCCTTGAAGTCGTCCGCGTCGACCAGGGCGCAGGCCAGGGGCTGGCCGGCCCTTCGGCACTTGGACGCCTCCTGGATGAAACGCTCCAGGACGTACCGTCGGTTATACAGCCCCGTAAGGGCGTCCCGGGTAGCCGCCTGCTCCAGTTCGGCCCGCACCCGGTCCAGTTGTCTCCGGAGGCGCATCACGAAGAACAGCACCGCGGCCAGGGTCACGCCGGCGATCAGGATCTCCAGGCCGAAGACCAGGGCCACGTTCTTCCGCAATTCCCCTTCCAGGCGGCCCACCGGAAAGGTCACGGAGATTCCGCCCCGGATGTCCCCTTCCACGTACCCCTGTTTGGCGTGACAGGCCAGGCAGGATCGTTCGGCCCGGAGGGCCCCCATGTACCGGAAGACCCGGCCTTCCGACCCGTCGGCGGTCTCCCAGTATTCCAGGGCACCGTCCTCGAAGGCGGTCAGGGCTTTCCGCTCGAACCCGTCCGGCTCGTTCCCGGGATTGAGGGGTTTGAGGCTCGTGATCCGGAACCGGTAATCGTCCCGTACGGAGGCGATCTCCGAGATCTCCCGGGTGATCAGGGCGGGGTTGCGCAGGGTCAGGAGGGAGCCGTCCGCGGCCGTCAGGTCGGGGTGGTCCAGCCAGGGATTGGATTCCACCCCCGGACCCTTCCGGACATAGACGCCGCCGTACTCGGACGCCCACTGTCGGGTCATCACGATCTGACGGAAGAGGGACTGGGCCCTCTCCAGCATCACGTCCCGGAGGAAGTCGGCGTTGCGGGCGGTGAACCCCAGGAACACCCCCGCGAAGAGAAGGACGAGGGCTCCCAGGAGGGAGGCCAGGAAGATCCTGTACGCGTGCCGTTCATCCTTCGCGAGGCGTCCCGTATCGAGCATCCCGTCCTCCCGGGAACAGTATGACGCATTTCCCGGTGTCCTGCATATCCGGGGTCCCGGCCCGGTTCAGGCCGCGGCCCCGAAGGCCAGCCCCGCCGCCGTCGACAGGAGGACCACCAACCCCACGTAGGTCAGGGTCTTTTTCCACCCCAATTCGCTTCCGATGACCAGGATCGAGGGCAGGGAGAGGCTCGGCCCGGCCAGCAGGAGGGCCAGGGCCGGGCCTTGCCCCATGCCGGAGCCCAGGAGACCCTGGACGATGGGGATCTCCGTCAGGGTCGCGAAGTACATCAGGGCTCCGGCCACGGAGGCGAAGAGGTTTGCGAGCGGGGAGTTGCCGCCCAGGAGCCCGGCGATCCAGGAACCCGGGATCAGGGCGTCCCGCCCGGGACGACCCAGCAGGAACCCCGCCACCAGGACGCCCCCGAACAGCAGGGGAAGGATCTGGAGGGCGAAGTCCCGGGTGGCGACCACCCATTCGATCCGCTCGTCCCGGTCGAACCACCGGATCACCGTATAGGCGAGGACCAGGGCGAAGGCCCCCGAGATCCACCATTTGGCGGAATGGATCGCATCCCAAAACGCGCTGCCGCCCTTGGAACTGGCCCAGTTGAGGAAGACCAGGAGGCCGATCATGCTGGCCATGTATACGACCATCTGGCCCAGACTGCGGGACGGCTTCTCCGAAGTCCCCGCGAACATCCGGGTGTCGGCCGCCCGCTTCGCGTCGTCCTTCCGGAAGATCAACGCCATGGCCAAGCCGATGATGATGGAGAACAGAACGGCGCCTACGGCGCGGGCCAGTCCCAGTTTCCAGCCGAAGACCTTGGCGGAAAGGACGATGGCCAAAATGTTGATGGCCGGCCCGGAGTAGAGGAAGGCCACGGCCGGCCCCAGCCCGGCGCCCTTCTTGTAGATGCCCTTGAAGATGGGCAGGACCGTGCAGGAACAGACCGCCAATATCGCCCCGGAGACCGAGGCCACCCCGTAGGCGGTTACCCGCTTGGCGTCCGGGCCCAGGTACCGCAGGACCGCCTGCTGGTTCAGGAAGACGGTGATGGCCCCTGCGATGAACAGGGCGGGGACCAGGCACAGGAGCACATGGTCCCGGGCGTACTCGGAGAGCATGAGGAAGGCTTCCAGGACGGCGCCGGCCACCCGGGGGACGTCCCAGGGTATGAGGTAGGCCGCCAGGAAGGCGCCCGCCAGGTATAGGAGCTTCCGGGTCGGCGTCCAGACCTTTCCGCTCATGCGCGGACCTTGGCCGCTACCCGGGCCGCCACGTCCTCGATCACCTCCCCCGTGATGGGGGTCTTGCCCTTTTCCACGCCATACTCCGTAAGGATGTGGTGTTGGTAGGGGATGCCGTTCTTCTGGAAGATCCTGGCTCCGCAAGCCACCGGACAGCCGTCCAGGACTACGTTTCGGGTCGCGTCCCGGGCGGACGCCAGAAAGCCGGAGAGTCCCGCTCCTACGGCGGCCAGGCAGGTCCCGGCTCCGACCTTGTCCCGGACCAGGGCCCGCATCACCTGATCCGCGAGGAGCCCCGTGTTGGCCGCCCCGGAACAGGCGTAGATCAGGTTCACTTCGCGGTCACCACCGCAATCGCAGGCGCATCCGGGCATATCAGGCCTCTCCCTTCAGGATGTCCAGGATCTGGCTCTTGGCCAGGACCTTGCCCGCCCGCTTGACCTCGCCGTCGATCGCGAGCGCGGGAGTCATCATCACCCCCATCTCCAGGATGGCGTCGATGTCCGTGACCTTCTCGATCTCGGCCTCCATAGCGAGTTCCGCGACCGCTTCCCGGACCCGTTCCTCGAGCAGTTTGCAATTGGGGCAGCCCTTCCCCAGGATCTGGATCTTCATGGTCCCTCCAATGTTGCAAAGTATGGAAACATTGCATGGAATTGTCAACGGGTTCCTTGACAATTGTTTCCAAACTTTGCAACATTGAACCATGGACACGCCGATTCCCCGGAAGTACTCCCTGCGCGCCGAGATGTTCAAGGCCCTGGCGCATCCGGCCCGCATTTATATCCTCGACAAGCTCCGGGAACGTCCCCGGTGCGTCTGCGAGCTCGCCGCGGAGCTCGGCCTCGAGAAGTCGGCGGCTTCCAAGCACCTCTCCCTGCTCCGGGCTGCGGGATTCGTCGAGGACGAGCGCCGGGGAACCCTGGTGGAATACCGCCTGGTCGCCCCCTGCGTCCTGGACATGGCGGCCTGCGCGGAGGGAACCATCCTGGAGAACCGGCGGAAGCGGCTGGAGATGCCGGAGTAGGACCGTCTCCGGGGTCGCCGCCCCGCGGGAGCCCGGGGACAAAAAAGGGGGCCGCCCAACGGCGGCCCCCCGGATATCTCCCTGGATTCCGGTCTCAAGGCTTGGGTAGATCCACGTAGGGCTTGGTCGGATCCCAGGTTCCGGCCCGGGTCTCTCCCCGAAGGCTGGGGATCTCCAGGATTTGGCCGGGAAGGATCAGGTCCGGATCGTTGGGATTCACCAGGACAGCCTTGTTCGCGTCATAGAGCATCCTCCACTTCCACGGATCCCCGTAGACGAAGGGGTATTCCGCGATCCGCCAGAGGCAGTCCCGACGGTCGGGAATCAGGCGCACGGCATAGTACTTCGGCAGGGGCAGGCGCTCGCTGAGGTCCGCAAGGGTGTACAGGACCAGGTCCGCGTAGGACGCCGCGTCCAGCCACTCCTCCCGCCCGTAGGCCGAGGTGGCCAGTTCCATCCGCGCGGTGGCCAGGTTCCAGTCGGTGGGGTAGGTTTCCGGAATCCCGGCTCCCATCGCCCAAGTCATGCGGATCTGGGCCGCGCTCATGGCGCTGTCCGCCTGGTCCTTCGCCAGCATGGTGTCGACGAATTCGTCCGAAAGCTGGGCGAATTCCTGGGCCTGGGCCGCGAGGTCCGCGGCGGCGTCGTAATCGCCGGCGTCGAAGGCTTCCTGGGCCTGGGCGCGCAGCTCCAGGCTCTTCTGGTAGTAGGAATTTTCCAGCAGGCTCTGCCCGAAGACCGATGCGGTCAGGAGTAGGGCGCCGATCAGCAGGGATATACGTTTCATGGCCGCCTCCTCACTCTACCGCCGTGCCGAGGACTTCGTCCCCGGCCAGGGCCTTGGATTCGCTTTCCTGGGTCCGGGCTTCCGCCTCCGCCAGGGCGGCGAGGGCGGCTTCCCGCTTCACCTCCGCCTCCGCGTACGCCTCCTCGAAGAGGGCGGCGGCGCGTTCGAACTCGGGTCCCGCCTCCTGGTAATTGCCTCCCGCCAGGAGGGAGGACGCGTTGTTGTAGACCGCCAGGGCTTCGGCGTATTTTTCCTTCACCGCCACCGGGGCCTTGATCTCCTCGGACCGGCGTTTCGCGTCGTCCGCCGGAGCCTTGCGCTCGGCCGCGTAGGTTTGCCAGCCCTTCTGGACCACCAGGTTGTACCGCAGGGTGGCTTCGTCCAGGGCGTCCAGGGCGGCTTCCGGGTTCGAGGCGAACAGGGCGTCCGACTCGGCCAGTTTCTCGTCCGCCAGCTTGAAGTTGCCCGCGTCGTACTGCGCGAAGTCCTGATCCTCGATGGAGGACCGGATAGCCAGGGCCCGGGCCTTCTTGTAGGCGGCCTCGTAGGTCTGACGGGCCTTCTCGAAGGCCACCAGGGCTTCCTCGTCCTTCTTCGCCTCCGACAGGGAGGCACCGGACGCGTAGGCCTCGTCCCCCTGGGTCATGCGTTCGGCCGCCATCTCGGGGGCGC
The DNA here is from genome assembly GCA_937873275.1 of uncultured Spirochaetota bacterium. GTDB lineage: Bacteria > Spirochaetota > Spirochaetia > Treponematales > UBA12059 > JAAYUR01. The sequence continues at coordinate 5,363 of CALMRC010000172.1, read as the reverse complement.
CCGCCTCGACCGCGAGGGCCTTCATCTCCTCCGCCCGCTTGCGGTTTTCCGCGGCCAGGATTCCGGCGCCCTTCGCCAGGACGTCCTTGAACGCGGCGATCGTGTCCTTGAGGATCGGTGCGGCCTTTTCGTTGTCCTTGGCGTCGTAGGCGGTCTTGCCCTCGACGTATTTCGCGTCCGCGGCCTTGTAGTCGTCCGCGACCACCTCGAACAGCTTGAGGTCGAAGGCCTTCTTCCGCAGGGCGGAGGCTTCCGCCAGGAGGCCGTCCGCCTCCGACTGGGAGACCGTGGGAACCGGGGCCGGCTGGGGAACGGGCTCCGGCTCGGGTTCGGGAGCCGGGGGCTTGGTTGCGCATCCCGCGGCCAACAGCACTCCGATGGCTAGGATCGGGATCAATCTCTTCACAAGCACCTCCAGAAGAATGTTGTTATAATCTCGCGACCTCATGGTTCACCCGGGGACGGGCGAGGCCGGAGTTTGAGGAACTTGGGGACTTTTTACCTATATCAATAGTACCACATCCGGAAAGGATCTGGCAAACCTCGAAGGGGTAAAACCCGCTGAATCGATGGTTTTGGGCATCCCGGCAGGCGGTCCGGGCGAGAATCGGTCCGGGCGGAGGGTGGAAGGGGGTCGAAAGGAAAACCGGGGCCCCGAGGGGCCCCGGCGGATCCGGCGGGACGGGACGGCGGCAGGGCCGAACCGGGGATGACTCTTACTCGAATTCGACGGAAAAACCCGGGAATTCCTTCAGAAGCTCCTCCCGGAGGGTCCTCTCGATGGTGACCAGGACCTGTCCGTTCATGGCGGAGCAGGCGGGGCACTCGTGGCCCCCCGGTGCCCCGGCGAGCCGGACGACCAGGGCCTTTTCCTTGGCGGAATACCGGATTTTCGAGACCAGGTTCAGTTCGGACAGGGACAGTTCGCTCACCGGCTCCTTGACCCGGGCCAGCACGGCGTCGAACTTGGCGCGGGTGGCGGGATCGAGTTCCATGCTTACACCTCCTTCTTGGTATCCAGGAAGCGCGGAACGGCGTGCAGGACGGTTTCCAGGTCCCCGGATACGTCCCCGCCCCGGGGCACCGTGTAGAGGTAGAAGGTCTTGTTGTCCGGGTAGGCGCAGAAGTGCCGCAGGCGCCGGGGTTCCGGGAAGGCCTCCAGGAGGGATTCCAGCTCCGAGGAAAGGTCGGTTCCCCGCCAGAGCAGGACGAACCGCTTGCCGCCCGCCTCGACGTCCCGACGACTCATCTCCTCGAGTCCGTCGATCCGGGCTCGCCGGAGGGTGGTCCGGGAAAGGATGTGGGCCTCCCCCCGGATCCTCTTCTTGGTGAAGAGGTTGATGAAGAACCGGTCCGTGAAGCCCAGGAGGCGGGAGACGGGCAGGTACAGCAGGGACTGCCGGGGGCTCAACGTGATGGTGCCCTTGGCGCTGACCCAGGGACCCGACGACAAGGAATACACGAAGTTGTAGCCGATGGAGCCGCCGATGTTCACGTAGTTCGTGTGATTGGGCTTGAGAAGACTCTCGAGACCCCGGGTGATCCCGGCGGCCAGCGCACGGTTCTTGCGCCTTCCAAAGAAGTACTGGGCGGTCGCGGCCACGCCCAGAATGACCAGCGCTACCAGGAGGAACGGATTCAGCTTCATTTGCGTCCTTTTCGGCCAGCCGCGAGGAAGTCCGCGACAAGATCCTTGGTGTCGATAGTACGGAGGTCCTCCCGCTCGTGCAAGCCCCCGGGCAGGAAGTCGAAGTCGAAGGACCGTATCTTGGAGAGCCTATGGTCCATGGTCCAGGCGGCCCGGGAAACGCCGCGCTTGTTGACGCACAACCCGGACAGCGGGATGTCGATCTTCTCCAGCTCCTCCTTGATGCGGAGGGCCTCGGAGACCGAGAGGTGGTCGGGATTGATGACCACGGCCACGTAGCTCTCGTTCGAGAAGAGATCGGAGAGCACGGTCAGGCGCTTGCGGATGGATCCGAGGCGGCCGTATACCTTGTCGTCGGCTTTGTCCACGCAGGACGCGGCGACGGCCGATTCCGGATTGACCCGGGTGATGGAGGTTCGGCGCTGGAGTATTCGCTCCCGGAGTTTGGTGAGCTCCGCCACCCACAGGTTGGAGATGGCCGGCATGGCCAGGAAGCGCAGGGAGAGCGCCGTGGGCGGCGTGTCGAAGACCACCACGTCGTACCCGGCGGAAAGCTCGCAGTGGATGTGCTCGATGGCCCAGAGCACCGCGTACTCCTCGGTGCCGGGCGAGTACTTCATTATGTCGAAGAAGGAGTCGAGGTTCATCGTGCCCGCGTAGGAATAGGTGGCCTTGAGCTCGGATCGGCTCTCCTCCAGGTACCGTTCCACCCAGGCCGCCAGGTCCACCTCGAGGGCGTCGAGGTTCGGCTCCACGGGGACGGGTTTGTCGAAAAGCTTGACGCCGTAGACGTCGCCCAGGTTGTGGGCGGGATCGAGGGACGCCACAAGGACTTTCTTGCCCGAACGGGCCAGCGAGAGGGCGAAGGCGGCGGAGACGGTCGTCTTGCCGACACCGCCCTTGCCCAGGAAGAACGCGTTGGAATGCATGGATACAACCTTCCTCAGTCCACGTCCAGGACGCCCATGAGGGCGCCGAGCGGATCTTGGGCGAGATCCGAGCGCGACAGCATTACGGCCATCTCCCGCTCCAGCAGGGGCAGAAGCTCGATGGCTATGGGGGCGGGCGGGGAGGGCATTCCCACGAATCCGCCCAGGATCAGGAGGGTGAAGATGTTCTCCAATTCCTTGAGCTCGAACTCGAGCATGCCCACCGCGCGTTCGCGGTTCACCTGGCCCATGATTTGCCAGGCCCGTTTCAGTTTTCTCAGGAGCTTGTCCACGGGGAACTCCGACGCCCCCGCTCCGCGGGGGCCAAAAGAAGGGGGTGCCCGAGGCCGAGGCCAGCCGGACACCCCGAGGTAGCGGATACGGAACCCGAACGCCGGCCGGCGGGCGAGGGCCCGCGGGCCGGACGAGGAGGATTACGCCGCCTTGGTCTTCCAGTTCTTCAGGAAGCCGCCGATCATCACGAAGTTCAGGACGAGCATGATCAGGGTCATGGCGCCCACGATGGATCCGGTGATCACGGTCGGCGTCTTGGCCATGTCCTTGAAGAAGGTCGGGATGATGACGATCTCGTACCAGACGAGGGCCACGGTCACCGTCACCCACAGGAAGATGGCGGGGATCAGGACGGTCATCGTGTAGGCGGGGTTCAGCTTCTTCTTCACCCACACCGCCACCGTCAGCATGACGATGGAGGCCAGCAGCTGGTTGGCGCCGGAGAAGGCGGGCCACAGGTAGCTGTAGCCGCCGGAGCGGGCCAGGAAGATGCCGATGAAGGCGATGGTGACGGAGGCGACCCACTTGTTGCTGAACAGCTTGTACACGCCGGGGTTCTTTTCCTTGAGGGGGAGGGCCATCTCCTGGATGATGTAGCGTCCCAGGCGGTTCGTGGTGTCCAGGGTGGTCAGGGCGAAGGTGGATACCCACACGGCGGCGAACAGGGTCATGAAGCTCATCGGCAGGAAGGGCAGCTGGGTGCTGACCATCTTGGCGAAGGACTGCACGAACCTCGGGATGGCCGGGGTGGCCATGAGCTTGTCGCCCAGGGCGGCACCGCCGAACGCGGCGATGGAGATGATGACCAGGGTGGCCAGGAAGCCTTCCGTGAGCATGGCGCCGTAGCCGACGAAGAGGGCGTCGGTTTCCTTGGACAGCTGCTTGGAGCTGGTGCCCGCGGCGACCAGGGAGTGGAAACCGGAGAGGGCGCCGCACGCGATGATGAGCGGCACGGTCGGCCAGAACGGGGACGGCTGTCCGCCGATCACCTTGGCGCTGAAGCTGGTGAAGGCGGGGATGGCGTCCAGGCCGTGGAAGCCGATGAGGGCGGAGACGCCGCCCACGATGAGGCCGAAATACAGGAAGAAGGAGGAAAGGTAGTCGCGCGGCTGCAGGAGCAGGTTCACCGGCAGCGTGGACGCGAGGACGATGTACACGAAGATGATCAGGAAGTAGGTGTCCTTGCTCCACTTCACGGTGTACATGTTGCCGAAGTAGAAGGCCAGGACGATCAGGACCAGGCCGATCACGCTGCCCCAGGTCAGGCCGAGCTTCGTCCGGTACATGAAGTAGCCGGAGATCAGGGCCGCGACGCAGAAGAGCACGAAGGACGCGAAGACGCGCCCGTCGCCCGCGAACTGCCCGGAAACGATGTCTCCGAAGGCCGCGACGACCAGGATGCAGAGGAACAGGATGAACCAGGCGAAGGTCTTGCCCGCGTTCTTCCCGATCAGGTCCTGGGACACGAACTGCATCGAGCGGCCGTCGTAGCGCACGGAGGCGGTGAGGGCGAGGTAATCGTGGATGGCTCCGAGGAAGACGTTGCCGATCCAGATCCACAGGAGGCCGGGAAGCCAGCCCCAGGCCACGGCGATGGCGGGACCGGTGATCGGGCCGGCGCCGGCGATGGACGCGAAGTGGTGCCCGAACAGGACGAACTTGTTCGTCGGGACGTAGTCCACTCCGTCGGCAAGCCGCTCGGACGGGGCCTTGGGGGCCTTGCCGCTGTCGAGAAGCTTGTCCCGCAGGGTCTTGCCGAAGGTGAAGTAGAAGGCCAGGTAGATCACCAGGGCCACTACCGCGATGATGGTAGTCATTCCATGTTCCTCCTTAGAATGGAACGTAGCGGATACTCTCGGGAGCATAAACTTACCGTAACGGAGTTGTCAACTAAAATAAGAAACCGGGTTCAGGATTCAAGAATGGGGTTCAAAAAATGAAATATTGATTTGACAATTAGTTATGAAATGTTAAGTTGTTGCCCGAAAGCCGGCCGGCAAGGTTCCGACTCCGTATCCCGACGGGAATTCCCGGGGTGACGCCTCCCCGGGATTCGCGGTATACTCGAGGAGCTTTTCCGGGGACTCCGAGAATCTTCGGGAAATGCGCATATTTATGCGAACCGGGAACCGGGAGCAATGGAGAAGATCCTGACGGAAAGCCTGGAAATGTACCTGGAGACCATCGTCCGCCTGGAGCGCCGGGATGGGAAGGCCCGGGTCACGGACATGGCCCGGGAGATGGGAGTGTCCAAGCCCTCGGTGCACATCGCCCTCCATGAACTGGAGAACCGGGGGCTGGCGGAGCACGAGCGCTACGGGGCCATCCTGCTCACCCCCCTGGGACGGGACGCCGCGGAGGAGATCGCCCGCCGGCACGGGATCCTCACGGAGTACCTGTCCCGGGTGCTCGGGGTGTCCCCGGATACCGCGGAGAAGGACGCGTGCCGAATCGAGCACTACCTGTCCCGGGAGACGATGGAGAGGATCGAG
>CALMRC010000171.1 GCA_937873275.1 uncultured Spirochaetota bacterium | reverse complement strand
ACGCTTCCGTCCCGGGTGACGGCCGGCCGGCATCCGTATCCGGCGGAATTTCCGGCAGCCGGAAGTCCTCGTCCGGGAAGGTCGGCCCGGAGTCCCGGGGCGCGGGTTCGGCCGGATCGACGGATGGCGCACGGTCGGCTACCGGGGCCTTCGCCGGGGCCGGGGTCCGGAGGGCCGCCGCCGTCACGAGGAGGAGGGAGAGGGCGGTCCAGGCGGAGGCCAGGATCAGGCCCAGCCGGGCCGCCTCGTACACGTCCCGCTGGCGGACGAGGGAATACAGGACCTCCAGGGTCACGGGAACCCCGCCGGAGGAGCCGACCAGGGCGCTCAGACGGGAAACCGTCTGGGGGGGATAGTACAGCTCCGGGGGAACCGACGCGGTCCGGGGGGATCCGCCCAGGTAGGGGGCCGACCGGGGAACCATGTGAAGGATGCCCGAGACCGGGGAGTGGAGTACGATGAGGAGGACGGATTCGTCGTCCCGGTACGCGGCACGGGCCGCGCTCCGCCAGGCCTCGTCGGACGGACCCGCCTGGGGCAGGGACCGGGCCGCCGCGGACCGGAGGGTCTGGAAGACGGACTGGGACTTGCGCAGGTTCTCCGAGTACCGGACCGCCAGGCGGACGGAGGACAGGCCGAGGGCGGCCAGGAACACTCCCAAGCTGGCTACGAGAAACAGCGTGCGTTTTGCTCCATCCATGATGGATTCCGAGTATACTGTACTAGGGCGGAAAACGGAACCGCAGTTGCGGAAAAGGGGGCGGACATGCGAATCCGAAGCAGGGCCCTGGAAGAAGGCTGGTATCCCTCGAACCCGGAGGGCGTCCGGACGGCCGTCCTGGAATGGGAACGGACCCTGGAGGCGGAACCGGGACGGACGGCGGGAGCCGGGATCGCGCCCCACGCGGGTTGGTTCTTTTCCGGTCGCCTGGCCTGGGATACCCTGAGGCGGGCGCGGGCGGAAGCCGGGACGATCGTCGTCGTCGGGGGCCACCGCCCCCCCGGGGCGGCTCCCCTCGCCGCCCGGGAGGACGCCTTCCAGACCCCCCTGGGCCCCCTCACCTCGGACCGCGAACTCGCGGAAGCCCTGGGTTCCTACGTTCGGCTCGAGGAGGACTCCGGGGCGGACAACACCGTGGAGATACTCCTACCGCTGGTGAAGCTCCGGTTTCCGGAGGCCCGGGTCCTGTGGCTCCGGGTGCCCAACGACGAATCCTCGGAAGGCATCGGCGCAGCCGTCGCCCGGGCCGCCGCGGACCTGGGGCGCCGGGTATTCTTCCTGGCCTCCACGGACCTGACCCACTACGGCCCGAACTACGGGTTCTCCCCGAAGGGCCGGGGCCCGGAGGCCCTGGACTGGGTCCGGGAGGTGAACGACGCGGGGATCATCGGGGCCTTCCTGGCCCTGGACGCATGGGAGGTCATCCGGAGGGGCAACGAGGATCGGGCCGCCTGTTCCCCGGGGGCCGCGGCCGCGGCGATCGGCTTCGCCCGGGCCCTGGGGTTCACCGCCCCGAGGCTCTGCGGGTACTACACGAGCCGCGACGTCCATCCGGCGGACAGTTTCGTGGGATATTGTTCCGTGGTCTTCGAGTGATCCCCGGTAGCCTCAGGGAAACCGAGCGGACCCCTCGACCTCGAAGCCGGCGGCCCGGAGGGCTCGGACCGCGGCGGCGGCCTTGTCCTTCTTCCAGAGAATGTAGTCCGTATCGAAGGTGGAGACCGCGAAGACGCTCACTCCCGAGGCCGCCAGGGGCGAGGTGATGGAACTCAGGACGCCCAGCATACCGAAATCCAAGGGACCCTGGACTTTCCAGAGCGTCCATCCGTCCTCCTCCCGGGACGCCCCCCGGAGGGTGCCGGTGGGACAGAGGATCGACAATTCCTGATCGGTCCGGGTGACGCTCCAAAAGCCCGTTCCCGTCCGGAACGCCTCGGGCGGCTCCTCCCCCGGAGCGAAACGGTAGACGGAATAGTCCCCTTCCTGCGCGAATATCCTCATTCGGCCTCCCGAAGTCCGATCCCCGGGGCGGTCTCCCCGGTCAGCCGGGTCGCGCATTCCTTGAACTTCCGGCCCCGGTCGAACTCGTTCCGGAACATGCCGAAGGATGTGCAGCCCGGGGACAGGAGGACCGTGTCCCCCGGGACGGCCTTCTCCCGTGCCTTCCGGACGGCCTTCTCCAGGTCGTCGTAGGGGCCTTCGTAGGGGACTCCGTCCTCGTCCAGGAGGGCCCTGAGCTTCTCGGACCCCGTCCCCGCGAGTAGGACCACGGCCTTCGCCCTCCGGTAGGCGGCCCGGACCGGGACGAAATCCAGGTTCTTGTCGGTCCCCCCGGTGATCAGGACCGTGGGAGTGTCGAAGGCCAGCAAGGCCGCCTCCACGGCCTGGGGCACCGTGGCCGCGGAGTCGTTGCAGAACCGCACCCCGCCAGATTCCAGGAACATCTCCAGCCGGTGCTCCACCCCGGGGAAGTCCCCCAGGGCTCGGTAGATCCCGGACGCTTCCCCACCCATCAGGCGCGCGCCCAGGGCGGCGGCCAGGAGGTTGCGTCGGGCGTGGGGACCGGGCACCCGAAGCCGCTCCGGGAGGATCTCCTCCACTCGTCCGGAGGGATCCCGGCAGACCCCGACGGGACCCGAGAACCAGGCCCCGGGCAGACCCGGTTCCAGGGAGTCGCCGTACCATCGGGGGGATCCCGGGGTCTCCTCCCCGAAGGACCGGCCGTAGGGGTCGTCCCGGTCGCAGACGGTGAAGCAGGACCGATCCTGGTCCGCGTAGAGGAGGCGCTTGTCCGCGACGTAGGCTTCCATGGAAGGATACCGGTCCAGGTGGTCCGGTACGATGCGGGTCAGGACGGCGACCCGGGGTTTCAGCAGGCGGCGGCCCCGGAGGTCCCCCAGCTGCCAGCTGGAAAGCTCCAGGACGACGGGGGTGTCGGCCCGGACCCGGTCCAGGAAGGTGAGGGGGGAGACCGTGATGTTCCCCCCCAGGAAGGTCGTGCCCCCGGAGGAGAGGGCGTGGGCCAGGGCGCTGGCGGTGGTGGATTTTCCCTTGGAACCGGTGACCGCGGCCACGGGGGCCGGGCAATACCGGAGGAAAGTGGAGATGTCCGTCTCCACGGCCTTGGCCGCTGCCAGGTAGGGGGAGTCGGCCCGGACGGCGGGATTCTTGATGACCAGGTCCGCCCCGGAGAAATCCTCCATCTCGTGGCGTCCCAGGACGAACCGGATGGGCAGCCCCTCCAGGGCGGCCAGGGATTCGGCCAGGGCCTTCTCGTCCTTCATGTCCGTGACCGTGACGGAGGCCCCCCGGGAAGCGAAAAACCGGGCCGACGCCAGGCCCCCGCCGTTGAGCCCCAGGCCCATGACGGTGACGCGGAGGTCCGACGGGTTGGGGGTTTCAGGATCTGGGATACTCAAGCTCGAACTCCTTCTGGTCCCGGGCGTTCAGGTACGGCCGGACCGAGACCTCTCTGTACAATTCCTTCCAGGCCGTAGGAATGCGCCCGCGGAGCTCCCGGAATTCCTCGTTGGATTCCGAGAAGGAGGCGCCCTTCAGGATGCCCTGGATACGATCCATCTCGGGTCCCAGGAAGTTCAAGGCTCGGTGGTAGATCGGGAGGGCCTTTTTCCGGGCGGCCCCTTCCGGCACGGGCACGAAGGAGCAGACGGTCTTGTATTTGCAGAAAAAGGGCAGGAAGGGATAGACCCGCTTGTCCTCGGGCAGGAAGAGCTTGGAGAAGAACTTGGACAGGTCGGCGTCCATCCAGATGCCCCGTAGCTGGTAACCCTTGCCGGTTTCCCCGATCCAGGTGTTGGATACCATCTGGTGGATCCGGAAGGACCGGATCCGCCCTTCCTCCCGGTCGATCCCCTCCAGGGGGATCAGTTCGCTTTCCAGGTAGAGCCTCCGGGTGCGGTACGCGGGGGTCTCCTCGTTCGTGCCCGGCTCCACGAGCTCCGTATCCAGGGGACGGTTCAGGAGGTCGATCCGGAGGACGTAGAGGTAGATCGATTCCTGGACCTTGTATAGGTGGAAGAAGGCGGGCTTCAGGATATCCGCGGGGTCGAACAGGTGGGTGAGGTCCCGGAACGTCCCGGGTAGAAGGATCGCGAGCTGGCGAAGGGTGGTCCGCAGGGCCGAAAGGTAGGCCTCCGAGGGTTCCCGGATCCGGACGTCATGATGGATGGGGAAGCGGGGCACCTCGATGTCCCGGGGAAGCTCCAGGAAGTACTCCTCGTTCTGGCCGAATTTCATGCCGTACAGGGAGTCCCGGGCCTCCTCGGCGGCCGAGGCGGCCAGCGCGTTGATCTGGGGATCCGAGTATCCGAGGCGGATCTCGTTGAGCACGGCTTCCATCGGGGGAAGTATAGCCCGGCCCCGGGCCCGATGCAATCCGCGTCGTCACGCCGTGTCTCGACTCGCCTTCTCGAGACGCGGCGTGTCGCGACATGGCGCCGGGCCCGGGAACATGCTATACTTACGGACATGAAGCGGACATGGATCGTCGCGGCCGCCCTGCTGGCGGTCGTCGCTACTGCATGGGGGCAAGGCGCCTCGGCCTGGGCCGAGATCGAGTTCGCGGACGGTCAGGACGTGACCATCCTGCGGGAGAACAAGCCCCTCCGGGTGGACGAGCTCCTGGGATTCCGCCTGGAAGAGGGGGACCAGGTCCAGACGGGTGAGAACACCTTCCTGGAAATCCGGATGAAACCCTCCGGGGGCATCCTCAAGCTGTCGGAGAACACGGTTTTCGTTTTGAAGGCCTTGTCCCAGCCCTCGGACCGGGGCTTCCAGCTCGTGTACGGGCGGGTGCGGGCCAAGGTGGACAAGCTGGCCCGGGGATCCACCTTCAACATCGCCAGCGATTCCGTGGCCGCCGGGGTGCGGGGCACGGACTTCGGATACGACGTACTCACGGCTCGGGCCGAGGGATCCGGAGCCCAGGTGCCGGTCACCCGGGTCTACTGCTTCGACGGCTCCGTCATCGTGACCGTCGTTTCCGCGCCGGACGTGCCGCCGACGGAGCTGAAGGTCAAGGCCGGCAGCATGGTGGCGGTGGAGCCGACGGACGGCGTCCTGCAGCCGTCCCTGGTCCCCCTGTCGGAGGACATCCGGACCTTCTGGTCCCAGAACGAGTTTTCCGAGGACGTTAAGCCTTCGGGGGTCATCGACCTGCCCACCTACGCCCGGGTCCAGGCGAACCTCAAGGTGAAGAACGCGGCTATCTTCGGGGGGGTCGTTCTGGTCGGCCTCGGATCGGTGCTCCAGGGTGTGGGCGCCTACGCCTACTCCGCCGGGGATCCCGTGCTCGGGCTCAACGCGGTCGCGGGGGGAGCCTTCCTGAGCATCCTGTCCCTGCCGGTCCTGGTCTTCGGCCTGTCCACGAATCCCGTCCTGGCGGAACCCTGAGGATGACCCGGGCCTAGAGCCCGAAGAGGGTCCAGGACAGGAAGGGAATCGTGATCAGGGAGACCGCGGTGGACACGAACACCAGGGCGCTGGCCGTCTCCGAATCCCCCCCGTAGGCGTCCGCCAGGATGGACGCGTTCGCCGCCACCGGCATGGTCGCCAGGACGACGGGGACGGCCAGCGCCTGTCCCCGCAAGCCCAGGGCCGATAGGGCCAGCCAGACCGCCAGGGGGTGCAGGACCAGCCGGTACGCCGTGGTCAGGTAGACCCGGGGGTTCCCCAGTACTCCCTTGACCTTCATCCGGGAGAGGATGGCGCCGATCACCGCCATGGACAGGGGAGTCGTCATGTCCCCCAGCAGGGTGAGCCCCGACAGGAGGGGCCCCGAGATCCGGACGGATCCGAGGAAGAAGAGGAAGCCCAAGGTGGTGGACAGGATCGCGGGGTTGATCCATTGCCGAAGGGTGAGCCGGGGGGTGCCGGCCCGTCCCCGGGTCAGCAGGATGACGCCCACGGAAAAGGCCAGCAGCTGGAAGGGCATGTTGTAGATGGAGACGTCGAAGAGGATGTCCTTGCCGAAGTAGGCCCCCATGATGGGGAACCCCATGAAGGCCACGTTGGCGAAGGTTCCCCCGAACTCGTGCACCCCCCGCTCCGGGCCCCTCGACCGGATGACCCGGGCCCAGAGGGCGGAGAGCGGAAGGGCGGACAGGTAGATCGCGAAGGAAATTCCCAGCATTCGAAGCGCCTCGTCCCGGAGCTCCGGCGAAAAGGGCTTCTGCATGGACACGAGGACCAGGGCCGGCAGGGTGAAGTCCACGATGAACCGCGACATCCCCCGGACTGTATCGGGTCCCAGGACTTTCAACTTCCCGGCGCCGTATCCCGCGGCCAGGAGAAGGAACAGGACGAGGCTCTGATACACGGACTGGGGCATCCGACCTCCGAAGGCTCCGGGGATTCCGGGCCGGGTTGAAGTGTACTGGTTCCGGGAAGATCGATCTACGGACCCGGCGACCCGGCGCCGGGATCCGCGGTCAGCCGCTCCGAGAGCGGGACGAGGACCTCGACGGCGTCCGCGAAGATTCCGTAGAGCCGGTCGTATTCTCCCCGGAGCCGGGGATCCGGCTCGAACCGGGCCTCCACCCGCACCAAAGCCGCGGCCGCCTCCGCGAGGCTCGATCCGTCCCCCAGGGCGACCGCGCAGGCGGCGGCGTTCCCCGTGAGCTCGCAGTCCGGCAGCTCGGGAACCTCCACGGGAAGGTCCAGGATGTCCGCCTTGAGCCGGGACAGGAAGGCGTTCCGTGCGGGGTTCCCGCTCACCCGGACCAGTCGGGTCGGGTGGCCGCGGTCGGCCAGGCCCCGGGAGGTCAGCCGGAGTCCGAAGCCCAAGGATTCCGCGACCGCCCGGGCGAGGTCCGCCGGTCCGTGGTCGACGGAGAGTCCCACGAAGGCGCCCCGGAGGTCCCGGCGCCACAGGGGGGCCCGTTCTCCGGCCAGGAAGGGCAGGAACAGGAGGTTCCGGGCTCCGGGTACGGAGGCCTCGGCGGCGCGGAAGACTTTTCGGGCTCCGGGCTCGCCGTCCTCCGGAAAACCGGCCGCCCGGGCGTACCATTCCAGGGCCTTGCCGCTGGTGGAAAGGCCCCCGGAAATGTTCCAGAGCCCCGGAACGGCGTGGGGAAGGGAGAGGAAGCTCCAGTCCGCGCAGGGGGCGGTGGCGCAGAGGTTGAAGGCCTCGCTGGTGCCCGCCCGGTCGCAGGCGATGCCGGGTTCCGCGGCCCCGGAGCCCAAAAGGGAGGCCAGGAAGTCCGGAAAGGCGGTCACCACGGGGGTACCCGCGGGGATCCCCGTCTCCCGGGCGGCTTCGGGCAGGATGCCGCTCAGGAGGCGCCCGGGCTCGGCGTAGGGCGGGAAGAGGGAGGCCTCCAGGCCGAGCTCCCCGGCGGCCGGCCCCCCCCAGGTGTACCGCTCGTAATACGGATCCGCCAGGTAGGTGCAGGCCTCCCCGCAGAGGCGGAAGGCCGCCCATTCGGGACAGGAGAAAAATCGAGAGGTCCGGGAGAATTCCTCGTGCCGGTTTTCCCGGAACCAGAGCACCTTGGGAAGATAGAAGGAGGGGTCCAGGGGGAACCCCAGGAGGGCGGAGATCCGGTCTGCCTGGTCCCGGGCCCGCCGGTCCATCCAGGAAATCGCCGGTCCCACGGGAAGACCCGTTCCGTCCACGGGGACCAGGGTGGGGCCGTTTCCGCTGACCGCCGCGGCGCGGATCGGACCGGCTGCGTCCCGTACCAGGCGCCGGGAGCACTCGGCCAGGGCCGACCACCACTCCCCGGGATCCGCCTCCCAGGCCGACTCCCCCTCGCCCCGGTGGAGGCCCACGGGAGACCGTTCGACCCGGAGGGCCCGGCCGTCCTCCCGGACCAGGGCTCCCTTGACGGAGGACGTGCCGATATCGAAGGTGAGGTACACGGGGTCTAGGCCCTTTCCCGGTCCAGGAGGGATCGGACGTCGCACCGGTCCGCCCATCGGCAGGACGTGCAGGAAGCCCCGGGGCATTCGAAGAAATCCGGGGTCCGCTCGAGCTGGTCGATGTGCCAGGAGAGGTCCTCGATATACTTGTCCAGGGCTTCCTTCCGCCGGAGAGCCTCATCCAGGCGCTCCCGATACTTGCCCGCCAGTCCCTTCCGGGCGGAATCCCCGCTCCGGTCCTTGCGGGCGAGGTCGAAGAGTTCCGAGATCTCCGCCAGGGTCAGGCCGTAGTCCTTGAGCTGCTGGACCCGTTTCAGACGGATCACGTCGCGGTTCGAGTACCGACGGTGCTCCCCCTCCTCGCGGTTTTCCGGTTCGATGAGCCCCAGCTCCTCGTAGTACCGGACCGTGCGGGAGGTGATGCCGAACATTCGGGCGAGGTCTCCGATTCGAAGCGAATGGTCCGAGGACATGAATCGTACCCTTAACGTAAACTTGGCGGCGCGTCAGGATGCCGGTCCTGTACCCGTTCCGCGGGGTCCCAGTATACTCCGACCGACAGCCCGTGAAAAGCCGGACGGGAAGGGAGTTCCCGGTCCCGGCGACTTGTCATCAGGAGTGAGAGATGAACAGAAGAATCCGATCGTGGGTCGCCGTCGCGGCCGCGATCCTTGCGGTTTTCGCGTCCTGCTCGAAGGGGGGGGGTGTCCCCGTCTCAAGGGATGCTTCCCGGCCCGCGTTCAAGGGAGTTGCCGTGTTCGTCCCCGGGGTCGTTTCCGGAAGCCCCATCTACGAGATGCTGGTTTCCGGGGCCCGGCAGGCCGCGGAGGCGGTCCCCGGCACGACCTTCCGGGTCGTAGAAGCCGGCTTCAACCAGGCGGAATGGCAGGACAAGCTCGCTTCCCTGGCGGCGTCCGGGGAGTTCGACCTGGTCGTCACCTCGAACCCGGCCCTCCCGGAGCTCTGCGCCAAGGTGGCGGAGTCGTATCCCGCCCTCCGGTTCTTCGTGGCCGACGCCTTCCTGCCGGGCAATCCGGCGATCCACACGGTCCTGTACAACCAGCTGGAACAGGGATACATCGCCGGGTACTTGGCGGGGCTGGTCACCACGTCCTCCCTTCCGGGAGCCAACGGGGCCAAGAAGGTCGGCATGGTCATCGCTCAGACCTACCCGACCCTGGACAAACTGATCCGCCCCGGATTCGAGGCGGGCCTCAAGGCCGTCGATCCCGGCATCTCCCTGGAAGTCCGGGTCGTCGGGAACTGGTACGACGCCAACCGGAGCGCCGAGCTCGCGGCTTCCCTGATCGAGGGCGGCGTGGACGTGATCCTGCCCATCGCGGGGGGCGCCGGTCAGGGAGTCCTGTCCGCGTCCCGGGAGCGGGGCACCTACGCGGTCTGGTTCGAGGGCAAGGGCTACGGTCTGGCCCCGGGTACGATCCTGGGCTGCACCGTGCTCGACCAGGAACGCCTGGTCCGCGAGAGGGTGGGGGCCCTCCTGGCCGGCGACGCCTCCGGGTTCGGACGGGCGGACGTCGTGGGAGCCGCGGGCGGGTACATCGGATTCGATCCGGACGGGGACGCCTACCGGGCCCTTCCCGCGGATCTCCGGGAGCGGTTCGAGAAAGCCCTGGGGGACCTGCGCTCGGGCTCCCCGGCCTTCCCCATCGACAGCCTGTAGGCATGGATCCCCAGCCCCTCCTGGAAGTCCGGAGGCTCGTGAAGACCTTCCCCTCCACGGGGACGGTCGCCCTGGACGGGGTCTCCCTGGTCCTAAAGGCCGGGGAGATCCACGCCGTCGTGGGGGAGAACGGAGCCGGAAAGAGCACCCTGGCCCGGATCCTATCCGGCCTGGACCGGCCCGATTCGGGGAGCCTGCGGGTGCGGGGGCGGGAGGTCCGGTTCCGACGGCCCCGGGACGCGGAGCGTCACGGAATCGGCCTGGTTCCCCAGCAATCCCTCCTGGCCCAGCATCTGACGGTGGCGGAAAACCTGATCCTGGGCCGAGAGCCCCGGGTCCTGGGGATCTTCCTGGACCGCCGCCGGTCCTACTACGAGACGGCCCTGGCCTCGGCGAATTTCTCCTTCCCCCTGGATCCCGGGGCCGTAATCTCCCGCCTCTCCCCCCCGGAGCGGCGGGAGGCGGAGATCCTTCGGGCCCTCGCCCGGGGCCGGGACGTCCTGATCCTGGACGAGCCCACCAGCATCCTGACCGAGTCCGAGGCGGAGTCCCTCTTCGCCCTCCTGAAGCGCCTCCGGGACGCCGGGACCTCGATCCTCCTGATCAGCCACCGGGTACGGGAGGTGCTTTCCTCCGCGGACCGGATCACGATCCTGCGGAACGGCTCGGTGGTCGATACCCTGCGGCCCGCGGACACGGACGAGTGCGACCTGGCCCTCCGCATGGCCAGTTCCTCCTCCTGCTTCACCGCGGACGGTCCCGCCGTGACCCGGGGACAGGCGGTGTTCCGGTTCCGGGGAGCGTCCCTCCGGGACTCCGATCGGGTGACCCTGAGGGACCTGGACTTCGAGGTACGCCGGGGCGAAGTCTACGGGGTGGCGGCCCTGGCGGGAAACGGCCTGGGAGCCCTGGAGGACCTGGCGGGGGGTGAACGGACCTGCGACCAGGGAGTCGTGGAACTCCTGGGGCGGGACCTGTCGGCGTGGCCGCGGGACGAACTCCGATCCTCCATCCTTTCGTACCTGCCCACGGACCGGGACGGGCGGGGACTCTGCCTGGGCGCGACGATCCTGGAAAACCTCGTAGCCCGGGGAGCGTCCCTTCGGGACTGGAGCCGGAGCGGCCGGGCAGCCCAGAGGGCGGAGGCCGCGCGCCTCCTGGAAGCCGCGGGGGTGCGGGCCCGTCTCGACGCCTCCGTCGACGTCCTTTCCGGGGGCAACCGGCAACGGGTCCTGAGCGCCCGGGAGCTGGGCTCCTTCGCGCCGGCGGTCCTCGCGGCCAACCCCACCCAGGGTCTGGACCCCCGGGCCCAGGAGGAGACCTGGAACCGCCTCCGGTCCCTGGCCCGGGAGGGAGCCGGGATCCTGCTCCTGACCTCCAGCGTCGACGAGCTCTTCGCCGTGGCGGATCGGGTGGCGGTTCTCTACCGGGGCCGTCTGACGGAGCTGGGTGTCCGGAGCGGCGAAGTCACGGCCGACCGGGTTACGCGGCTCCTCACGGGGGCCGCCGCGTGACGCCCCGGCCGGATCCGCGGAAACCCGCGTTCTCGGGCCTCGGGGCCCTTCCCGCCCTGGCCGCCGCCCTCGCCGCCGCGGCGATCTACATCCTGGCGGCCTCGGAGGATCCGGCTTCCGCCTTCCGGGCCTTCTTCCTTTCTCCCTTCACGCGTCCCGTCGTCCTGGCCAACCTGGTGGAATTGGCCGCGGCGCCCTGCCTGTGCGCCCTCGGGACGGCCCTGGTCTTCCGGTCCGGGGACTTCAACCTGGGCGGCGAAGGGCAGGCCTACGCGGGGGGAACGGCGGCGGTGCTGATCCTGCTGGCCGTCCCCTCCCTGCCCGGCCCCGCGGGCCTGGCCGGGGGGTTCCTGGCGGGAGCGGCGGCGGGGGCCGCCACGTCCCTCCCGTCCGCCCTGAGCCGCCGGACCCGGGGGGCGGACGTGCTTCTGTCGACCTTCCTGGTCTCCCAGGCTGTCGTACTGGCCCTGGATTGGGCCATCGCGGGTCCCCTCCGGGATCCCTCCAGCAACCTGATCGCGACTCCCGTCGTTTCCGACGCCTACCGCCTGCCCCGGCTCTTCCCGCCCTCCGGGCTGAGCTTCGCCCCCCTCCTGGCCGCGGCGGCGGCGTTCTGCCTGGACCGATTCCTTCGGACGTCCCGGAGGGGGCTGGAACTGAACCTCTACGGCCGGAACCCCGCCTTCGCGGCCTCCGTGGGGTTCCGGGTCCGGGCCTACGCTTTCTGGCCCCTCCTGGTGTCGGGCGCCCTGAACGGGGCGGCCGGCGCCCTCCTGGCCCTGGGCAGCAACGGCCGGGCGGTCCGGGGGATGACCGGGGGGATCGGCTGGAACGGCATCTCCATCGCCCTCCTGGCGGGAAACGATCCCCGCTGGGTGCTCCCGGCGGCCCTGTTCTTCGCCTGGCTCGAGGTCGGTTCCCGACAGGTTTCCATCCTGGCGGGAATTTCCGCGGACGTGGGCACCGTGGCCAAGGCCCTGGTCCTGCTGCTGGCGACCGCCCGCTTCCTGGGAAGCCGCCGGAGGGAGGCACGGAAATGACCTTCGCGGACACCCTGCTGTCCGACTCCCTGGCGATCGCGCTTCCCATTCTCCTGGCCGCCCTGGGAGGGCTCTTCACCGAGGCCGCGGGGACCCTCAACGTGGCCTTGGAAGGCTTGATCGTCGCCGGAGCCTTCTCCTTCGCCGCCGCCGCGGAAGCCACCGGGAGCATCGGGATCGGGATCGCGGCCGCCCTGGCCTGCTCCGCCGCCTTCGCCATCCTGGCCGCGGCCGCGGCGGACCGGCTTTCCGCGAATCCCTTCGTGGCCGCCCTGGCGGTCAATCTCCTGGTGGCGGGCGCCGTGGGGATCGCGTCGGAGCACGTGTTCGGCACGAAGGGGGTCGTGCCCCTGGCGGACCTCCTCTCGCCCCGGGTGGACCTGGGAGCCTTCTCCCGGATTCCCCTCCTGGGGCCCCTCCTGTTCCGGCAGAGGGGGATCAGCTACCTCGTGGCCGGGGCCTGCGCCGCGGCGGCCGCCTCCTACTCGTCGACCCCCTTCGGACTCCGTGTCCGGGCCCTGGGCATGCGGGAGGGCTCCCTGCGTATCGCGGGCGTCGATCCCCGGACGGTCCGGTACTGGGCCTTCGCGGCGTCCGGCGCGGCCTGCGCCCTGGCTGGGGTCGCCCTGGCCCGCTCCGTAGGGGCCTGGGTGCCGAACATCGCCTCGGGACGGGGCTGGATCGCCCTGGTGGTCGTCTACCTAGGCCGAAAACGTCCGGCGGGCCTGGCCCTGGCGTCCCTGGCCTTCGGGTTCCTGTTCGCCCTGTCCAACGCCGCCCAGGCCGTCCTGTCCGTCCCCCCGGAACTGATCCTCGTCCTGCCCTACGTGGTCACCGCCGCGGCGGCCCTCCTGGAGGGGACGGGAGGCGCGCGGGGTTCCCGGGGGTAGGGAGTGGACCGCGGTATCGTGCCCCGGGCCGCCCAGGCCATCGGCGAGCGGATCGTGCCCGTCCGGGTCCTCCTGGCCAAGACGACGGATTTCCTGGGACGGACCAGCCTCTTCCCCCAGTACGAAGGCCGCCTCCGGGAGATGAACGCCCGGCTCGGCAAGTCCCGGGGGGACGACGCGGCGGCGGAGGATGTCCGGCGGGAGCTGATCGAGATACGGCGGACCCTCCGGGTATCCGGGTACGACCTGTCCCTGGGAAACCTGGACCTGGCTCTCCAGGGCTTCCGGAACGATTCCGCCCTGTCGGAGGGCTTCCGGCGGGCCGTGATCTTCCTGGGCGACCGTACCCTCTGGTGCCTGGCGGGGGAGGCCAACCACGCGGAACTCCACGACCGGCTGGAGAGCCGGATCCATTCGACCCGGACCACCCCGATCCGCGGCAAACACTACCTCTGGTTCCGCTGGGATCGGGATCTGCTCCGGGTCTCCGGAGCGGCCACGGAAACCGCCGCCGACTGGGAGCGGTTCAAGGACTGGTGCGAGGTGAAGGAGCACCGGCTTTCCCTGCTTTCCCGGATGCGAAGGATAACCTTCGGAGATTGAGGACGTCTCGCACGGAATCCCCGATTCCGGACCCGCAGGACCCCGTCCGCTTGACGGAGGGTTCTATCCTGTGTATAATCCTACTATACCGATAGGAAAAAGAGGCTTACGTGTTCTCCGTTTCCGCCCGAACACAATACGGAATCCGCGCCCTGGCCTACCTGGCACGAAAGCCCGGGTGGGAAGCCGTGGGGGCGGAGATCGCGGAGGCGGAGGACATCTCCCCGAAGTACCTGGAAGGGATCCTGACCCGCCTGGCCGCGGCCGGCCTGGTACGGAGCGAACGTGGCAAGAACGGCGGATACCGATTGGCCCGAGCCCCGGACGGAGTGGTGATGGCGGACGTGGTGGCCGCCCTGGACGGGGAGGTCCGGCCGGTGGACTGCGTGGACTCCCTGGGGATCTGCGGACACGACACATCCTGCAGCTCCCGGAAATTCTGGATCGGTCTCAAGACGGCGATCGACGAGTATCTGGGCAACCGGACCCTCGCGGATATCATCGAGAACGGCGCGGACCCCGGGTCCGCGAACTAGGAAGAGGCGTCCCGGCCGGCATCGGCCGAGGGCATGCCTGGAAGGCGGAGCTGAATGGACCGGCGATTCGTCTACATGGATTACAACGCGACGACCCCCCTGCATCCCGAGGTCAAGGCGAGGATGATCGAGGACCTGGAGGTGTACGCCAACGCGTCCAGCCTGCACGAATCGGGCCGGGCCGCCCACGCCCGGGTCGAGGAGGCCCGAGCCTCCGTGGCCCGCCTGATCCATGCCCGGGACCCCTCCTCGATCATCTTCACCAGCGGCGGGTCGGAATCGAACAACACCGTCTTCGCCACCATGTTCCACCTGGGGCGCAAGGGGCCCCGGCGGGGGATCGTCACCACCGCCATCGAGCATCCCTGCGTCCTCAACGCGGCCAAGTGGCTCGAGGAGGAGGGCTTCCCGGTCCGCTTCCTGGGCGTCGATTCCAAGGGCCGCATCGACCTCGAGGAGCTCCGTTCCTCCGTCGGCCCGGAGACGCTATTGGTGTCCGTGATGGCCGCGAACAACGAGATCGGGACCATCCAGGAGGTTGCGGCGGCCTCGGGGATCGCGAAGGCCGCGGGAGCCTTCTTCCACACCGACGCCACCCAGTGCGCCGGCAAGATTCCCGTGGACGTGGAGGCCTGGAACCCGGACTACCTCACCCTGTCGTGCCACAAGATCTACGGTCCCAAGGGGATCGGGGCCCTGTACGTCCGGAAGGGCGCCCCCGTCGTCCCCCTCATCCGGGGGGGGCACCAGGAGCACGGACACCGGGCGGGCACCTACAACAACCTGGGCATCCTGGGCTTCGGCGCCGCCGCGGACCTCGCCCTCCGGGAGCTTCCGGAGTACTCCGGCCGGGTGCGCCGGCTCCGGGAACGTCTCCGGGACGGCTTGACCCGGAAGCTGCCCTACGCCCACGTCAACGGCCACGAGACCGAAGTCCTGCCGAATACCCTGAACGTCTCCTTCCCGGGGGCGGAGGGGGAGAGCATCCTGCTCTACCTCGACCTGGAGGGGATCCAGGTATCCACGGGCTCCGCCTGCGCGTCCGGGAGCCTGGAGCCCAGCCATGTCCTCCTTGCCACCGGCCTGGGGCCGGAGCTGGCCCACGGTTCGATCCGGATGAGCCTGGGACGGGATTCGACGGAGGCGGACGTGGAGTACGTCGTCGAGAAGCTGCCCCCCATCATCGAGCGCCTCCGGCGCATGTCGACGGTCGCCTAGGGCGCCGAGGAAGGAGAGAACATGGAAGCCTTCGCCTGGCTGTACTCCGATATCGTCAAGGACCATTTCATGAATCCCCGGAACGTCTACGATCCGGACGAGAAGTTCGAGGCCGACGCGGACGGCATCGTGGGGAACGTGAAGTGCGGGGACCAGATGCAGTTCTTCCTCCAGGTGGACGAGAAGGACGTGATTAGGGACGTCCGGTGGAAGACCTACGGCTGCGCGAGCGCCATCGCTTCGACCTCGATGCTCAGCGAGATCGTGAAAGGCCTGCCCATCCTGGAAGCCTACCAGCTCAAGCCGGAGGACGTCTCCAAGCGCCTGGGGGGGCTGCCGGACAACAAGATCCACTGCTCCGTCCTGGGGGACAAGGCCCTGCGGGCGGCCATCGACTCCTGGCTGGCCAAGACCGGCCGGGAGGGGGCCTTCAAGGACGTGGGCGCCACGGTGGTCTGCACCTGCCTCAACATCACGGACCGGGACATCGAGCAGGCCGTGAAGGACGGGGCCCGCTCCTGGGAGGATCTCCAGGAGCGCACGAAGATCGGCACCGTCTGCGGGGGCTGCAAGGGCCGGGCGGAGGATCTCCTGGTCGAGTACGTCCACGTCTTCGGACACGACGAGTAACCCCCCGGCCTTTCGATGGGATCTGTCCGCATGACCCTCCCGGAACCGGAGATCGCCCAATTCCGGGCCGGGGTCTACCGGCATTATCGGGAGGAGGGCCGGGACTTCCCCTGGCGCCGGACCCGGGACCCCTGGCTCATCCTTACCTCGGAGATCATGCTCCAGCAGACCCGGACGGAGACGGTGGCGGCCAAATGGGATCCCTGGGTCTCGGCCTACCCGTCTCCGGAAGCCCTGGCGGCGGCGCCCCTCGCGGAGGTCCTGCTCCGCTGGAAGGGCCTGGGCTACAACAGGCGGGCCCTGGCCCTGCGGGCGGCGGCGTCCCGGATTTCCTCGGAGTACGCGGGGGAGGTGCCGGTCTCGGAGCCGGACCTGAGGTCCCTGTCGGGGGTGGGGCCCTACACGGCCCGGGCGGTCCGGGCCTTCGCCTTCGGCCTGCCGGGAATCGTCCTGGAGACCAACGTTCGGGCCGTGTTCCTCTTCTATTTCTTCCCGGACCGCCAGAAGGTGCCGGACCGGGAGCTAGAGCCCCTGGTCGAGGCGACCCTGGACCGGGAGGATCCGCGATCCTGGTACTACGCCCTCATGGACTACGGATCGGCCCTCAAGAAACGGGAACCCAATCCCGGCCGCCGATCCTCCGCCTATTCCCGTCAGTCCCCCTTCGAAGGATCCCATCGCCAGGTCCGGGCCGCGGTCCTGCACTCCCTGGCCGCCCGGGGCGAGCTGTCCCCGGACGCCCTGCTCTCCGCCGTCGCGGAGGAGCTCGGCCCCCGGGGCCGGAAACCGGACCTCAACACCCGGGTGGCCCGTGCCCTGTCGGAGCTTTCGGCGGAGGGGTTCCTGGAGGTCCGGGACGGGGCGGTGCGCCTGAAGGATTGAGGAATGGAACGGGGCTCAGGCCGCGGCGGGACCCCGGCCGAAGAGTCTCCGGAAGAATAGTACGATCCCGTCCCGGAGGCGGATCCAGAAGCCGCCTAGGGGGTGGTCCGACGGCGATACCAGGTCCACCGAGCGGATTTCCCGGCCCCCCGCCTCGAAGACGACGCGTCCGACCCGGCCGCCCTTCGGCACGGGGCCGACGAGCTCCGCAGGGACCTCCACCCGACCCCGAATCCCCGGAGCGTCCGCGGTCCGGACCGTGAACTCGAGGTCCTCCGCGGGCACCGGAACCAGGGATCCCTCGGCGGTCTTCCAGATCCGGATCGCCGGGATGCCCTCGACCCGGGGCCGGACCGTGACGAAGTTCCGGAAGGCCCAGTCCAGGAGTTCCCGGCCGTCCCGTTCTCGCACGTCCCCGCCCACACGGGAGGAGGAACCCGTCCCTCCGAGGGTGACGATCAGGAACCGGGTGCCCCCGCGTTCCGCGGTGGCCACCAGGTTGAACCCGCTCTCCCGGATGAATCCGGTCTTCAGGCCGTCCGCACCCTCGTAGCTCCGGATCAGCTTGTTGTTGTTGTACTGGACCATGCGTCCCTTCGGGGGCGGCACCCCGGGGGGCATGTACTCCGCGGTGGGGAACTCGATCCACCGCAGGGAGTGGAGATCCCGCAGGGATTCGGGGTTGTCCTCGAGGTAGCGGTGGGCGAAGAGGGCCATCTCCCGGGCCGTCGTGAGATTGTATTCCGAGAGGCCCGAGGGTTCCACGAAGCGTGTGGTTTCCAGGCCCATCGCGGCGGCTTCCTCGTTCATCCGGGCCGCGAACGCCTCGACGCTCCCGGCCGCGGCCCGTGCCAGGGCCCGGGCCGCGTCGTTGCCGGACACCACCGCCAGTCCCTGCATCAGCACCCGGACGGGCACCTTCATGTAGGGTTGGAGGTACATGAGGCTGGAGTTGTAGGGCAGGGCGCAGTCCTCGGGCAGGACGGTCACCAGGTCGTCCGGGGACATTCGGCCCGCCGCGAACTCCTTGTAGAGGACCCGGAGGGTCATCAACTTGGTCAGGCTGGCGGGGGGGATGGGGATGTCCGCGTCCCTCTCGTAGAGGATCTCCCCCCGGGCCGCCTCCATCACCACCACCGACCGGGCGTTGACCCCCGGGGGGGGCGGCACCCCCGGGACCGTACGGATGTCGGCCCCGGCCGCCGGCAGGGCGGCCGGGAGAAGGACGGCCAGGGCGAGGACCGAGCGGGCGGGGAGGGCGGCAAGGCGTTCCCGGAGGCGCTGGATCGAGGACATTCCCTAGAAATCCGCCTGGTGCACGGCCCGGGGGAAGGGGATCACGTCCCGGATGTTCTGCATTCCCGTCACGTACATGAGAAGGCGCTCGAAGCCCAGGCCGAATCCGCAGTGGGGCGCGGTCCCGAAGCGGCGGAGGTCCAGGTACCAGGAATAGGCCTCCTCGGGGAGCCCGAGCTCCCGGATCCGGGCCAGGAGGACGTCGTGACGGTATTCGCGCTCGGAGCCCCCGATGATCTCGCCCAGCCGCGGCACGAGGACGTCCATGGCCCGGACGGTTTTCCCGTCCGGGTTGAGTCGCATGTAGAAGGCCTTGATCTCCTTAGGGTAGTCCGTGACCGCCACGGGTCCGCCGACGACCTTCTCGGTCAGGTACTTCTCGTGCTCGCTCTGGAGGTCGCATCCCCAGTACGGCTTGAATTCGAACTCGGAGGCGTGCTTCTCCAGCTCCTTCACGGCCTCCGTGTAGGTCATTCGGGCGAACTTGGACTTGACCACGGACGAGAGGGTGTCGACGATCCCGGACTGGATCCGCTTGTCGAAGAAGGCCAGGTCCTCGGCGCATTTGTCCAGGGCCCAGGCGAAGAGGTGCTTGAGGAAGTCCTCGGCCAGGGCGATGTTGTCCTCCAGCTCCGCGAAGGCGAGCTCCGGCTCGATCATCCAGAACTCCGCCAGGTGGCGGGTGGTGTTGGAGTTTTCCGCCCGGAAGGTCGGCCCGAAGGTGTAGACCCGGCTCAGGGCCATGCAGTAGGTCTCCACGTTGAGCTGGCCGGACACGGTCAGGTAGGCCTTCTTGTCGAAGAAATCCTTCGCGTAATCCACGGGTTTGCCCGCCCTGGCCAGGGCGTCCAGGTCGAGGGTCGTGACCTGGAACATGGCGCCGGCCCCCTCGCAGTCGCTGGCGGTGATGACGGGGGTGTGGACCCACTGGAAGCCCCGCTCCTGGAAGAAGGAGTGGATGGCGTAGGCCATCTGGTTGCGCATCCGGGCGACGGCGCCGAAGGTGTTCGTCCGGGCCCGAAGGTGGGCGATCTCCCGGAGGAACTCCAGGGAGTGGTTCTTCTTCTGGAGGGGGTAGGATTCCGCGGGGGCCTCCCCGATGACCTCGAGCCCCGAGACCTTGAGCTCCACCGCCTGCCCCGCCGCGGGACTGGCGACCAGAGTGCCCGTTACGGCCGCGGAGGCCCCGGTGCCGCAGCGGACGAGCTCCGCCCGGAGGGTCTCGGACAGGCCCGACGCCGCGTCGAGGACGCACTGGAGGTTGGCCATGCAGGACCCGTCGTTGAGCTCCAGGAACACGGCGTTCTTGGCCTCCCGTTTGGTGCGGATCCACCCCTTCACGGTCAGCGTCCTGCCGTCGGGGGAGCTGGATAGCAGGTCCCGGATACTCGTCATGGCGTACTCCTCGAGGCACCGTGATACCATGATTCGGCGGGGTGAGTAAATACGGAGGACCGTGGACAGTGGACTGTGGACAGTGAAAGGAAAGGGTTTGTGAACGGGGCCGCGCCCAAGCTTCGGCGTGGCATTCGACCGCGTCCATCTCGTCCTTCCGTCCACCGTCCGCTGTTTACCGTCCGCGGTCCTATGTGGTACATTCTCAACAATCCTCACTCGGGAGTTCCAGATGTACTATAGCGTCCCCGTGGCCTATCTCCTGTGGTTCCTGGGCGGCCTCGGCGCCTTGGGATTGCATCGATTCTATCTCCGGAAGACCGGAACCGGCTTCCTGTGGCTCGTCACCGGGGGCCTGGGTATGTTCGGCGCGGTCTACGATTTCCTCACCCTGCCGCGGCAGGTCTCGGAGGCGAACATCCGGGCGGGGATGCGGGAAGCCCTGGAGATGCGGGCCCGGGAGCCCTTCCGGGAGAGCATGCGCCAAGTGGGAGCCGGCTCCGCGGCGGGTCCGCGGGAGACCATCGAAAAGATCATCCTGCGCACGGCCCGCAAGAACGGCGGCTACGTCACCCCGGGCGAGGTGGCCATCGAGGGGGACGTGACGGTGGACCAGGCCCGGACCGCCCTGGACAAGCTCGCCGGCAAGGGATACGCCCAGATGCGGGTCCGTACCAGCGGGGTCATCGTCTACGCCTTTCCGGAGTTCTTCCAGGACGGGAAGACCGAGTTCGAGGACGGCATCTAGACCGGCCCCGGACGGCGGGAAGAACGATCCTCGCCGCCGCGCAATCGCGGGATCGACGGACCCGCGGTAATCGACGGAGGTAATCCATGGAACGAGAGGAATTCCGCTTCGAGATCGTCCGCCCCGTGGGGATCATCGGCGAGGGTGGTCGAGGATGGACCACGGAGGTGAACCTGGTCTCCTGGAACGGGCGGGAGCCGAAGATCGACCTGCGCGCTTGGAGCCCGGACCACCAGAAGATGGGCAAGGGAATCGGCCTGACCCGGGAGGAAGCCGGCCGCCTGGTCGAGGTGCTGAAGTCCTACCTGGCCGAATAAGCATGTCCCCGGAACCGGTGGTGGCCGTGGTCGCGGCCCTGGCGGAACGCGGCGGCCGGATCTTCCTGGCCCGGCGGGCGGGTCACAAAGGATCCTCCGGGCTCTGGGAGCTTCCGGGCGGCAAGCTGGAGGCCGGCGAGATGGCCGCCGCCGCCCTGGTCCGGGAACTTCGGGAAGAACTGGGGGTGCGGGCCCGGGTGGACCCGGTACCCTACGACCTCTATGACCGGGAGCTGGAATCCGGTCGATACCGGTTCCTGGTGTTCCGGACGGCCTGGGACGGCGATCCCGGGGCCTCGACGGACCACGACCGGTGGGGATACTTCGACCCCCGGGACATCCCCTTCGGCTCCCTGGCGCCCCTGGACGAGGACGTCCTGAGGCGATGGGCCCGGGAAGCGGAAGGTGCCGGAACGCCCTCAGGTATATCGCGGGAGGACGGATGAGATCGACTCGGTTGCGCAACGCGGTTTTCGGCGCCGCCGCCTTCCTGGCGGCCTTGGCCGCATCGTCCTGCGGCGGACGAATGCCGGACAGTCTACCCATGGACCAGAACCCCGTGTTCTCCGGAGGGATCGGTTGGATCGTGGTCTCCCAGGCCTACGTTCGTGTGAAGACGGCGCCCGAACTCGAAGCGCCCGACGCCGGGCACCTCCGGGGCGGGGACGTCCTGGCCGTCCGGGGACGGGAGAGGGATCCAAGGTCCGGACATTCCTGGTACCGGGTCGAGGTCGGCGGTTCCGAGGGCTGGCTCCCGGGAGACCAGGCCGTGTTCTTCGAGGGCCGGGCCGCGGCGGAACGGGCCGCGTCCCGATACCGATGATCGACGAAATTCTGCGCTGGCTGGTTCCCGCCCTGGTGGGCGGAGTCATCGGCTACGTCACCAACTGGCTCGCCATCAAGATGCTCTTCCGTCCCTTGACGGAGAAGCGCGTGTTCGGCATCCGGGTCCCCTTCACCCCCGGCATCCTGCCCCGGGAACGGCACACCCTGGCCCTCAGTCTCGGGGACGTGGTGTCCCGGGACCTGCTCACCGAGGACGTCCTTTCGGCCCGGTTCGAGTCGGAGGAGCTTCGGGAGAACGTGGCGAGGTCGGTCCGGTCCCGGATGGACGAGGCCCTGGATTTCCCGGTCTCCCGGATCCGGTCCGCGGCCTCCGGAACCGACCCCGTGCTGGCGGAGGCGGTCGGTCGGGCCTACGGCACCGTGTCCGGCACCGACGCTTTCCGCCGGGCCGCGGGAGAGGCCGTTCGGGAGGGGCTCCGGGCCGCGGAAGGCCTTCGGCTCCGGGACATCCTCTCCCCGGACGGCCGGTCCGTGGTCGCCGAATGGTTCCGCGCCCCGGGCCGGGCGGAATACACCGCCGGAAAGGCCCGGGACGCCGTCCGGCGACGCCTGGACGAGGCGGCCGCGGAGGGCCGGTCCCTGGGGGACATCCTTCCCCTGGCCGACCTGCCCCGGGCGGCGGGTGCCGCCTTCGACGCGGCATATCCCGCCTTCGTGTCCGCGGCCCGGGGCTTCCTGGCCCGGCCGGACGTCCGGAAGGAGCTGGAGCGGTACGGGGGCGCCGTAGTGCGCCGGGCCGTCGGCCGTCTGTCTCCCCTCCAGCGCCTCTTCGTCAGCGCCGCCCAGTACGACAGGGCCGTCCTGGAGTCCCTGCCGGCCACGGTCGCCGACCTCGCGGAGGCGGCGGAATCCTTCCTGGCGGACGAGAAGACCCGGGAGCGGTTCAAGTCCCTACTGCTCGATAAGGTCCGGGGAGCCCTGGAGGACCCCCTGGCGTCCCGGTCCCCGGAGCACCCCCTGTCGCCGGGAGGGATCTCGGAACTGGCCTTCCGGTCCGTCCGGGCTCTCGGGCAGCGTCGTGCCGCCGCGGAACCGGGTCCCGGCTTCCTGGGAGGGGAAACCCTGGGAGACCTGCTGGATTCCCTGGGTCCCGAGGCACGGGACGGACTCTTCGAAGCCCTGGGCTCCTGGATCTCGGGGTTCTTCGCCCCCGGAGGGGGCGGGAAGGCGGTCGGGGCCTTCGCCCGCGCCTTCGCGGGAACCCTGGCGGACGGCCTGGGAGATCGGTCCTTGGGAGAGGTCCTGGGTTGGGACGGTGAAATCCGGGACCGCCTGGCCCGCTGGCTCGCGGAAACGGGCACCCGCATCGCCGCCCGGGAATCCCGCCGCATCCTGGCGAGCATCGACCTCCGGAAGGTCGTCGTGGAGAAGATCGACGCCCTGGACATGCTGGCCATCGAGCGCATCCTGCTCCGGGTCATGTCCCGGGAATTCAAGGGGATCACGGTGCTCGGGGGAGTCCTGGGAGCCCTGATCGGGGTCCTGCAACCCCTGCTGGCGCTTCTGCGTCCCTGAAGGAAAGGTGCGCTACGACCGGACGGTCCGGTCCCGGAAGGCGGCCAGGGCCGCTGCGCAGAGGTAGAAGGATCCGGTCACGAGGAGGGGAACCCCCTCGGCCACGGCCCTCTCGAGCCCCGTCCTCAACGCCTCCTCGGTATCCGGAATCCGGTCCACCGCGATACCCTCCGCCTCGAAGGCCTCGGCCGCGGTCTCCGGGTCGCTCTTTTTGAACGTGCCGGGCCGGGTGACGATCGCCCTGCGGAACCGTCCGGACAGGACCCGGGCCATGTCGACGGGGCGTTTGTCCTGGGCGCAGGCGAACACGAGGACCCCGGGGCCCGGGAAGAGGCGGCGGAACGCCTCCGCGGTGTAGGCCATGCTCGCCGGGGTATGGGCCCCGTCCAGGATCACCGGCGGCTCCCCGGGGAGGATCTGGAACCGGGCGGGCAGGGAAGCCCGGGCGATACCCCGGAGGACCGCTTCCGGGGAAGGGCGGAAGGAGGATAGCCGGGCGGTCAGGGCCGCCAGGGCCGCGTTCTCCGCCTGGGCTTCCCCGATCAGCGGGGTGCGGAGGAGGACGGGTTCCGGGAAGACCTCCCGGTCCCGGTAGGCGACCATCGCCTCGGTTCCCGACGGGGTCAGGCGGACGTTTCGGATCTCGCACTCCTCCCCCAGGACCCGGAGGTCGCAGGCCCGCTCCGCGGCGATCCGCCGGAACACCTCCAGGGCCGCGGGGTCCCGGGAACCCGTGAAGGCGGGCACCCCGGGCTTGAGGATCCCCGCCTTCTCCCCCGCGATCGCGGGGATCGTGGTCCCCAGGAACTCGGTATGCTCCAGTTCGATGACCGTGATCACCGAGGCCTCGGGGGTCACGATGTTCGTGGAATCCAGGCGTCCCCCCAGTCCGACCTCGTACACCGTCGCGTCACAGCCCTGGTTCCGGTAGACCATGAAAGCCAGTAGGGTCGCGAGCTCGAAGAACGTAGGCAACTCGCTCCCGGCGAACCGCCCGGGACCGGCGCCGACGACGAGGGGAGCGAGTTCCTCCATGGCGGCCAGGTAGGCCCCGTCGGGAAAGAATTCCCCGGCCCGGGTGATTCTCTCCCGGAAGTCCAGGATGTGGGGCGAGGTATACAGTCCGGTCCTCCGGCCCGAGGCTTCCAGGATGCTCGCCAGCATCGTGGACACCGAGCCCTTTCCCTTGGACCCGGCCACGTGGAGGCAGGGCGAGGCGGCTTCGGGCCGGCCCAGGCGGGCCGCCAGGTCCCGCATGCGGTCCAGCTTGAACTCCACGGCCTGACCCTTCTCGGCGTTCACGAAGGAGAGAAAGTACTCGTATATGTCCTGTACGGTGCGGAAGGCCGGATCGGTCATGGCGGTAGTATTCGCGCGGCCCGGGGCCCTGTCAAGCTCGGGGCGGGATCCGGATATAGACCACCGTGAAGGACCAGGGCACCGGCCGGCCCCGGGCTATCCGGACCAGGGCATCCCGCAGGGCGCGGACGGAATCCTCCCCGAGAGCCGAGGCCAGGGCGCCGCCGTAGGCGGACGCCGGGGACAGCCATGCGTCCAGTTCCCGGTCGCCCAGGACACGGCCGAACTCTCCCCGCTCGATCTCGATCCCGCCGTCCCGGAGGCCCGCGGCCTCGAGCCAGGACCCGGCGTCCGGGCTTTTCCAGGCCAGCTCGGGACGCTCCGGGGACCCGTAGAAGGTCTCCTCGAATTCCTCGAACTTCGCCGCCAGGTCCGCTCCCGCATCCTCCCGGAGCCCCGGGATCCGGGAGAGCCGGCCCCCATCGGAGGCCGGGGACTCCGCCAGGACGATCCGTGCGGCGGGGAAGGCCGCCGACCAGGCGGACAGGAGGGCGGCCTTGTCGGGCGCCGGGGACAGAAGGTCCCGGCCGACCAGGACGTCGAACTCCGAAAGACCCGCGGCCGCGATCGCCGTCGTGTCCGGCTCGCGGCCGGGATGGAGGACGACCGAGGGACGGCAGAGCTCCTCGAGTCCCCGGGCGTAGCCCTCGATCAGACCGCGCTCCCGTTCCGTACGGACCAGGGCGCACACCGCCCCCTCGGGGGTCCGCCGCAGGGCCTCCCAGACCAGGAAGCCCTCCCGGGCGTCGGCCACCAGAATCCGCTCGTGGCGCCGGGGAGCCGCCCGGGAAAAGATTCCGTCCCGGATCGCGGCCAGGCGCTCCGTCGTCCGGGCCTCGGACCGGGACATCCACTCGGCCCGGCGGTCCGCGGCCTCGGAGTAGGTCAGGTTCTCCCCGGCGGGACGACCGCCCGAACCAGCGTCCCCGGACGACCGGGCGGCGTCCAGGGCGGCCGCCACCAGGGCCTCCCGGCGGCGGAGGACTTCTTCCCGGATCCGGCCCTCGTAGCCCGTGGCGGCGGGCTGATAGAAGATCCTTCCGGACAGGGTGTCCGGAAGGTAGGCCTGGGCTACCCAGTGGTCCCGGTAGGCGTGGGGATAGAGGTAACCCTCGCCGTGGCCGAAGCCCGGTCCGTCCCGGCTCGCGTCCTTGAGGTGGGAGGGGACCTCGGCCCGTTCCTTCTCGATCTCCGAGCGGGCATCGAAGTAGCCCAGTGCGCTGTTGGACTTGGGGGCCGTGGCCAGGTAGAGGGCGGCCTGGGCGAGGTGGAACTGTCCCTCCGGAAGGCCCACCCGGTCGAAGGCCCGGGCGCAGGACTCCACGATCCCGAGGGCCGCGGGATCCGCGAGGCCCACGTCCTCGGAGGCGGAGATGAGCATCCGGCGCAGGAGGAAGGCCGGGTCCTCCCCCGCGTAGACCATCCGGGCCAGCCAGTAGAGGGCCGCGTCGGGGTCGCTCCCCCGGAGGCTCTTGATGAAGGCCGAGATGGAATCGTAGTGGTAATCCCCGTCCTTGTCGTACAGGACCGCCCGCCTCTGGATGCTCTCCTGGGCGGCTTCCTTGGTCACGAGGATCGCCGAGCCCTCCGGGGGCGGCCAGGACTCGACCCCGGTCTCCACCGCCAGTTCCAGGGCGTTGAGGAGGCTCCGGGCGTCCCCGTCCGCGGTGTCCACCAGGTGCTCCAGGGCTCCGTCCTCGAAGGAGACTTTCCAGCGGCCGTAGCCCCGCTCCGGGTCCGCCAGGGCGCGCCGGGCCGCCTCGGTCAGGTCCGCCTCGGTCAGGGCGCACAGCTGGAAGACCCGGGAACGGGAGACCAGGGCGCGGTTCACCTCGAAGAAGGGATTCTCCGTGGTGGCGCCGATCAGGACCAGGGTCCCGTTCTCCACCCAGGGCAGGAGGGCGTCCTGCTGGGCCTTGTTCCAGCGGTGGACCTCGTCCACGAAGAGGATCGTGCGGCGGCCGTAGAGGTCCCGGTTCTTCGAGGCTTCCTCCACCGCGGCCCGCACGGAGGCGACTCCGTCCAGGACGGCGTTCAGGGTGACGAAACGGCTGGAGGTGGTATTGGCGATGACCCGGGCCAGGGTGGTCTTGCCCGTGCCCGGGGGGCCGGAAAAGATCACGCTGGAAAGCTGGTCCTTCTGGATGGCCCTGCGCAGGAGCCGGCCCGGCCCCACGATGTGGTCCTGGCCCACGAACTCATCCAGGGTCCGGGGCCGCATCCGGGCGGCCAGGGGTTCCCGGCCGCCCGGCGATCCCGCGAAGAGCGGGGAGTCGGAGCTCACCTCACTCGCGGTCCCAGCCGGACCAGGCGGTGCCGTTCCAGGAGTTCGACCAGAGGCCGCCCCCGACCGTCCGGGCGAAGAGAGTCTCGTCGCCCGGAGTATCGTCGTAGTAGAAGCCTTCGATTGAAAGGTCGTCCAGGGTGGTGACGTAGTTGGAGTCGTCGGCGACCATGCTCCACACCGAATTGGGCACCACCGTGGAGTCGAAGGGCGTATTGTCCGCGGCGTCGTACTCGTAGTAACCGGTGTAGCTGTCGGAAGCCCAGGACTTGACGCCGACGACCACGGCGTCCGTGAGTCCGCCGTTTGCGGGAACGACGATCGCGGAGGATAGGCGGCGCGTCGAACTTCCGAAGGTGCCCGAGGCGGCGTAGGCTCCGCCGGTGTTGAGCTTCCAGAGCTTGCCGGTGGCGGCCGCGATCACGGCGGTATTCGCGAGATCGTACCAGACTCCCAGGACGGGATTCGTGGAGCTGAATCCGGCGGTGGTGACATTAGTGTCATCTGCATCAAAGGTTCCCGGACCCGTCCCTTTGAATACAGTATTCCCGGCAGAGATCCAATAATTTGTACCGTCCCATGCAATGGACGAGGGATAACCACAGACCTGATCGGTAGCAGTGGCTTCGGCGGTGAACACCCCGGCTCCATCGTCCGAAGCCAACGTATAATACGTCGTGTAATCACTCGAAGAGGTCCCGGTCGAGTGTTGGGTTGCCGCTAATAGTCGGTTGTCACCTTCCATGTAGAGAAGGTTCTGCACGGGCTCGCCGGCGGGAAGGCCGGAAACCACATAGTCGTTCCAAGTCGTTCCGTCGCTCGTGTACCGGATGGATTCGGCGGCCGGTGAATAGGATACGTACAGGTTCGTCCCGTCCGAGACCCCCGCGGTGATGATGGATCCGGCCGGCGCGCCGGCGTCCGTGACCGTCTCCCACGCGCCCCCCGCCGCGGGCCTTCGCAGGAGGGTAGCCCCGACCCCCGCGTAGTAATCCGTCCCCAGCCTCGTGACGAAGGCCGCGGTGTTCGCGTTGAAGGCCGCGGTCCCCTTGTCCAGGGGCTGTTCCTGCTCCAGCAGGGCGAAGAGGCCCGCGGGCCCGGGGTCGCAGGATACGAGTACGGCGGCGGCCAAAAGTACGGCGGCGGCCAGGTTCAGGATTCGCTTCATGGCTCGGCTCCTAGAGGTGGTAGACCGCGGTCAGGCGGGTATCCAGGAAGATCCCCAGTCGGTTGTCCTGGGGGATGTCCCCGTAGAACTGCCAGACGGTCCAGGCCTGGGCGTCCAGACCGAAGCTCCAGGAGGAGCTCTGGCGCCAGAGGAAGGCGGCCCCGCCCTTGAGGATGGGGTTGAAGTTCGTGTAGCCCTGGTACCGGACGATGGCCAGGCCCGCGGACACGGAGGGCACGATCTCGAATGGCATCTTCACGAAGTACCAGGAGGCTTTGGCGGTGAAGGGCACCATGAAGAACGAGGACTCCGCGGTGGTTCCGCAGGTCGCTCCCTCGATCTCTCCGCCGACGGAAAAGCCCGGGGCAACGACGTAGCTGTAGGAGATCCCGAAACCGGCTCCGATCTTGAGGTTGGTGTCCGCCGTCCCGCCGGCGTACAGGTTTACGAACGTGACCGGGAAGAAGGCGCCCAGGTTGAAGGACAGGGTCTGTTCGCCCCGGACGTAGGGATTGGCGTTGAAGTCCGTCGGGGGAGTCTCCGGTGCGGGGGGCTCCGCCTGGGCGAAGGCGCCCTGCGACAGGATCGAAACGAGCAGTACCGCGAGGATGAATCGAGGCGTTCGCATTGTTCCTCCGATTGCGGGATAGTATCACAGGAGCCGCCCCGTGAAAAGACGAGGCCGCCGCGCGATTCGAGCAGGATTGTCCGGTTCCGCCGATCCGGAATGCCCGGCGCTCCTATCCTATCAAAACATCCGGATCCGTTCGGGGATACACCTTCAGGTCCGGGTCCCCCGCCGGAAAGGATACCGCGCCGCGGCCATGGGTTCCCAGGTCATCGCGGAAAGCCGGGGATCGCCCCAGGAAAGGCGGAGAAGGACCGCCTGGAAGGTCCGGAAGGCGATCCGGGGAGGGGCAGGGAGTCCGTCCGGGTCGGCGGCCGTTTCGCCCTCCGGGGAGAGACGGGCCAGGGGAAACCCGGACCCCGCCGGCAAGGGGATGGAACCGTTTACGCCGTCGGCGTCTCGCCCGGATTC
Organism: uncultured Spirochaetota bacterium; assembly: GCA_937873275.1. Lineage (GTDB taxonomy): Bacteria > Spirochaetota > Spirochaetia > Treponematales > UBA12059 > JAAYUR01. The sequence goes on along the minus strand of CALMRC010000171.1, from coordinate 10,067 downwards.
GTCGGAATCCTCCGGTCCGGCGGATTCCCCGGGGCCCAGGAAGAGGATGCCCTCTTCCACCCGGTACCGGTCGTAGATCCGGGGAGCCCCGGCGGCAAGGGCTTCCAGCACCCGGATATCCGGGGGAACCGGCAGCCAGGCGAGGGGGGCGGCGGCGGGGAAGGGCAGGGCGGAAGCCCCGTTCCGGGCCCCGAGGATCCGGCGGCGGAGATCCACGATCTCCGCAGCCAGGTTGCCCGGGGGAACGAGGACCGCCAGGAAGCCGGGGGCCGGCGATATTTCCAAAGGCATGGATCCATGATAGTATCGAGTCAGGCTACCGGTAAAGGAAGGGAAGATGCGCCGAAAAGTGGAGCGCCTGGCGGACACCCTGGTTTCCGCGATCAAGGAATGGCAGGGAGTGGAGACGGTCGTCCTGGGAGAGGCCTCGGAACAGGAGATCCTGGATCCCTACTTCGCCCTGGTCGTGGACGTTTACTACAAGGGGGAGATCCCCGGGTCCCAGGAACGCCGAGCGGCATTCGGGGAACCGGGCGCCTTCGAGACCGCGGATTCCCAGCTGAAGGACCGCTTCTTCCTGGAGGAGCTTCCCGTTCGGGTGGAGTACAAGAGCCTGGAATCCCTGGAGGAGGTCCTCCAGAGAAAGTACGACCTCCTGTGGGTCTTCAAGGGTTCGGGCACCTACATGTTCTACCGCCTCGAGCGCGGGACGGTCCTATACGACAAGTCCGGATGGATCGCGGACGTGCGGCGCCGGATCCGAGAATTCCCGGACACCTTCTGGAACGGCCTGCGGGCCACCTTCCAGTCCAAGATGGAGCATTATCTCTCCGACCTGGGGGCCGCGGCCCTCCGGGAGGACGGTTTTTTCTACACCATCTCCCTGGGCGGATTCATGAAATACGCCGCCGCCGCCCTGTTCATGATCAACCGGCGCTTCGAGCCCTCCCACCGGAACATTTCGGACCAGCTACGGGACCTGCCCGTCCTTCCGGAGGATTTCTGGGGCCGCTGGGAATCCTTGCTCCGGGTCGACGGCGAGATGTCCCCGTCCCGAAAATTCCAGATCGCCCAACTTCTGACTCTCAGCATATTTTCCCTGGACCGATGAGCCGGACCCCGTTCCGGGCGTCCCTCGCGGTCCTTCTGGGGGCGGCCCTGGCCTCCTGCTCCCCGATCCCCCCCGCGCCGTTCACCCTTCGGGACGGGGACGGATTCGAACACGACCTGGTCCCCGACCATCGGCTGCCACCGGGACGGGAGGATGCCGTAGGCGGGGGTGGGCGGGATTCCGTGCGGTACACTCCGGATGCGCCCGTCCCGGTCCCGGGGATCCGGCCCGCCCTGGAGATCCGGTACGAGCTTTCGGGATCCGCCCGGTTGGAGGTCCTTCCGGAGGGACGAGGTGCGGCCCCCGTCCTTTCCGCGGATCTGGCCCGGGGACCGGGCCGGCTCCGGTGGGTCGTTCCCCTTCCGGACGGGATCGCCGTGGCCTCCCTGCGCTTTTCTGCGCTCCCGGACGGATCCGGCTCCGGCTCGTCCTCCCTGCGCGTCCTAGGGCTGGAGATCCGGACCGCGGCGTTCGGGTTCGAACGGCTGGAGGACGGGGTCCGCCTTTCCCGGGGAGCCTCCCTGGCCCGGGACTCGGGAGCCGGAATCGATTCCATCCGGGTGGAGCATCCCTACGGACCCGGGGACCGTCCCGTAGTCCGGATAGAGTCGGACGGCGTCCGCCTCCGGGTACGGACGGAAGGCGGACGATCCGCCGTCCTGGATCCCGCTCCGGCGGGCCCGGCCTATGTGCCCCTGGGGGCCCTGGGCGGGCATTCCGCGGTGATCGTGGAATCGGAGCCGGACGCGGTCCGTTCCGTCGCCGTCCTGCCGGCCCCGGAGACGCCGGATCCCCTGCCGGTGGATCTTGCCGTCGTCCTGGCCCTGCCCCCCCCCGAGGATCCTTCCCGACCCTACGCCCTCTATCGGTGGGACGCCTTCCCAAACTGCCTGGTGTTCGACTTCCGGGACTACGCGGTCCAGGACGCCTACCTCAAGCGCCTGGCGTTTTTCGTGGAGAAGGAGGGCTTCCGGGGTCGGCTCGCTCCGGATACGGAGATCGTTCGGCTCCACGGCTGGAACGCCCACGATTACCGGGCGGAGGACCTGGCGGCCTTTTTCGACAAGGCTGAGAGGACCTCCTTCCCCCTTTCGGTTCCGGAGACCGAACTGCTCGGCATCTTGGAGCGCCGGGGAATCCTGGTCCGGGAGGGCGGTCGGATCCGGCCGGGGACCGGGGCGATCATCTCCATAGCCCGGGAGTCCACCTCGTACCTGCGAGATCTTTTCCTGAACCACGAGGCATCCCACGCCCTCTTCTTTCTGGACGAGTCATACCGGAACCTCGCCCGGACCCTATGGCGGTCCCAAGGACCGGAGGAACGAAGGTTCTGGAACGTCTTCCTGTCCAACCGGGACTACGATCCCGGCGACGCCTATCTCTCCTACAACGAGCTCCAGGCCTATCTGGTCCAGCAGTCCCCGTCCCGGCTGGAATCCTGGCTCAAGGACGTGGCCTATGCCCGGCTCGCGAAGTCCTACCCGGACCGGACCGCCGGCATCCTCGCGGACCTGGAAGCTGCCCTGCCGGCCTTTCGGGCAAAGGCGGATGCCCTGGACGCGTACCTCCGGAAGACCTACGGGTTCCGGGGCGGCTCCTTCATGAGGGTACGGTTCGAGTAGGATCAGCGGCCGGCTTCCAGTTCGGCGGATACGATCTCCAGGGCCCAGGTCCGGGTCCTCTCCATGAGTTCCCGCGCCGGAATCTGGGTTTCCCCCAGTCCGCGCCGCAGGGCCGCCGCGGCGGGCAGGAGGGTCGTCCAAAGGTCCTGCCGCTCCGGAGGGAGTCCCCGCAGGGTCAGGATCGAGGGCGGCGCCAGCTCCGGCAGTCCGGCCAATCCGTCCCGGTAGGTTTCCAGGAATTCCCGAGCCGAGCAGGAAGCCCTGCCCGGGGCGAAGAGGCTCAAGCGGGAGGGTTCCGGCCGGACTCCGGAATAGGCGGCGGGTACCCGTATTTCCACGCCCCGTCCCCGTACGGGCACCAGTTCCGCGGACAACGTTGCCGCGAAGCCTTCCAGCCTCTGCCGGTAGGCCTGGAGGGGCTTGGTGACGTACCGGAAGGTCCCGTCGGGATCCCGCTCCCGGTCCACCTGGAGGTTGCGGTACAGGAAGGACGCGAACAGCCCCTCCTGGGGGGTCTTCCGGCTCGAGCGGATCCGGAAGTACCGGTGGATGTAGGTTCCCCGGGCGTAGCTCGCCCCCTGAGGATAGGAAAAATCTGCCCCGTACAGAAAGATCCGCCGCGCCCCGAGGGTCTCGGCCAGGGATACGGCGGCGTGGGTCACGTTCCCCCCGGAGGTGTCCAGGGAGGGGAAGGGCCGGAAGTGGGCGGACACGAAGCGGCAGAAGGGATGCCCGGAGGAGAAGAAGTGGATACGCCGGGCCCGCCGGGCCACCGAGGGGGGGGAGGCCAGGTCCAGGACCAGGGGAACCTCCCCGGGCACCGGCGTGAGGAAATGATAATAGGATATGTGCTGGCAGTCGATGGAAACCACGGCGTCCGGCCGGATGTCTCGGGCCAGCAGGGCGCCCAGACTGGTGTCCGTGGCGATCAGGAAACGGTCCCTCCGCATCCTTTCCAGATCCGGAATGAGGTCGTCCAGGGAGGGGCCCGCCGCGGTGACGACCGCCTCCCGGATGGGAGGCATCGGCCGGACGGGCTTTTCCGCGGCGTAGAGGTTCCGGACGGTGTTGGAGAACCACCTCCGGCCGAAGAAGGCCTGGACGCTGTAGTCGTCGGACACCCGGGAGATCACCCGGCGCACCGCCTCCACGGCCTCGGAAAAAAGGTCCGGATCGGCGTCCACCCGGGCCCGGAGGGGGACCGTCGCCAGATCCCCGGTCAGGATCGGTATGTAGGCCTCGAAGATGGCTCGCTCCAGGGTGGCCTCGTCCGGATCCGCCAGGAGGCGCACCCTGCGGTCCGAGAGCACGGGCGCCAGGTCGAACAGCTCCAGGACGGCCCGCAGGAGCCCCAGGGAGTATTCGACGACGAGCACTCCTCCCGTCGCCGGACGTTCCAGGAAGGGTCGGATACCGTAGCCCGCGCCCAGTCCCAGGAACACGATGAAACCTCCACCGGGATAGGCTTCCGCGAGGCGGTCGGCCTCCCTCTCCGGGTCCATCCGGGAATGGAGGGCCAGGGCCCCGGACTCCCGGCGGAGGACCGGGACGGGGGCCCCGCTTCGGGCGGTTTCCAGGAGGACCGCCGGGTCCGGACGCGCCTTGGAAACGCGGTCCGCCAGGTCCGGATCCGAGGCGGACAGGGCCAGCAGGTTGCGTTGGAGTATGCCGTTCATGGGACCAGCTCCCGAAGGTGTGCGGCGGAGATCCGGAGGGCCTTGAGGGCGCGGAGGGCGAGGGATTCCTCCCGGACGCCCCGGGCGGCTTCCGCGAGAAAGGCGGCCGCCTCGGCTCCGCCCAGGGCGTACAGCAGGCGTCGGGCACGGGACGGGATCGGGAGTCCGGTCCGGCCGGACGCGGCCTCGGCGGCCTCGGACTCCCAGGCATCCAGGGCTTCCCTCGCCAGGGATGACCTTCGGGGAGCCTCGGGCGCCGGAAACGCCTCCAGGTCGAAGGGCAAGGCCGGGGACGGATCGGGCAGCAGAGAGGGCAATTCCTCCGGATTCACGGGGATCGTGCCCGCCACGGGAACGGGGGAGGCCAGAAGGCGATGGATCGGAGGCCTCCCTTCCGGGAGGAGTCCCCCCGCGTACAGGTCGAAGGACCGCCCCCGCCTCCAATCCCCCCGTCGTTCTGGGAACCCGGGCACTTCCCGGTCCCAAACCAGGGTTAGGCCGGGCTTGAGTCTTCGCTCCGGAGCCAGGATCCGGGGATCCAGGCCGTAGGGACGGCAATGGGACCGGAGGTCCCGGGCGGCCATGTCGAGTCCGGCCGCTAGAACGGGGCCGGACGTGGTGGTTCGGGCAAAGGCCAGGGCGTCCGCGGAGGAGGTACCCCGGGATGGCACGGAGCAGGCCGGAAGGCCCGCGGCGGCGGGCAAGTCCTCCTCGGGGGCCTGTCCCGGGGAAAGGAGGAGGACGGGATGCCGGCCCCGGACAGCCGGGGGGATCCGGGCTGTGATCGGGAATGCCACGGGGCAGGGAAGCGGTTCCCGGGATCGGAGAAGCGCGTCGAAATGACGGTCCGCCCAGGCTCCCGGATCCGTGGACACGATCAGGTCCGGCGTCCAGCCTCGCCGAAGGCAGGCGCCCGCCGCCGAGGCGAGGGCCCAGAGCCGAAACCAGCCTCGAACGGATTCCAGGGCTTCCAAGGACGATTCCAGGCTTGGGCCGGCGGCGGCGACGACCAGGGGACTCGTACCCGGCCCGAGACGGACGTAGGTCCCGGAGGACAAGAAATTGCGCAGGGCGTTGACCATCCAGCGGCGGGCCCAGTACCGGGACGTGGCCGCGTCGGAGGTCAACTCCTCCAGGGCTTCGCGGATCTCCCGGAGGGCCTTCGATGCGGCGTCCGGGAAAAGCGATTCCGCAGGTCGCCAGGACACGACGGCGACGCCTCCGTCCAGCTTACCGGACGCCTCCCGGGCCAGGTAGTCGCGCAGCCCGATCCCCGAATCCGGGTACCACCGTCGGTCCGACCCGGGGCGCTCGGTTCCACGGAAGGCGGTATCCAGCTGGATGGACACGATCCAGGAGCCCGGAAGGCGTTTCCGGGCGGCCTCCGAGAGCCAATCTTCGCCGCCGCCGACCACCAGGAGACAGGAAGGCCGGCGGGTTTCCAGGCAGGCGGCCAGATATCGGTCCGCCTCTCCGGCTGGGTCGAAGCGGGAGTGGAGTCGACGGTTCGTCACCAGAATTACCGAACCTCCCGGCGGTACGCCTTCACGCCGCCGGGCCGGATGAACAATCCGCCAGGAAGGTTTCCATGTCCTCGGGCCGGGGGGTCTCGAAGACCCGGGACCGGAGGATCCGGACGGTGGCGTCCACGGCGGGGGATACGAATTTCCGGATGTATTTAGATAGCTGGCTCTGGAGAAGGCCGGTATCCGCGGGGCGGGAACCGCATATGAGGGCCACCAATTCCCCGGAGTCGCAGAGGAACAATCCGCCCGCGGCTTCGAAGAAGGCGGTCAGGCACCGGGCGAGGTCCTCCTGGAGGCATTCTGCCTGGACGGACGGGAAGGCGGCCAGGGCGGAGTCCTGGAACGGCCGGAGATCCAGGACGCAGAGGGATGCGAAGCCGGCCTGGGAATCCTCGAACCGGATGGAGACGGCCTCCGCGAGTTCCGCGGGCGTGCGTTCCCGGGGAAGGTCGCGGTGCATGCAGGGCGGCCGGGAGGCGGTCATCCGGGCTCCCAGGGAGGCCCCCAGGAGGGAGAGCAGGCGGTCCGCGCCGGAGAGTCCCGGAACCTCCAGGCGATACGGCCCCAGCAGGCAGCCGCTCCGGCAGGATTCGTCCGGGGAATCCAGGATGGACGCGAACACCCTCGGTTCCGTACCGGAGGGTTCCTCCAGGAAGATGCGAAGGTTCGGAAGCCCGGCCCGGTCCCGGAGCAGTGCGATCAGGCGGGCGGGAAGGAAATAGTCCGAGGGAACGGACAGACTTTCCGACAGGACTTCGCCCAGGACCTCATCGAGATCCGGGCTGACTAGTTTTTTTTTTCCTCCGAAGTCTGCCGGGTCCGGGCGGCCTTGCTAAGCAGGCCGCCGCCCCGGACGGGGGCGGGCGTCGAGCGCCCGCGGGATGCCTTATCCAGTAGACCCATACCTTACACCAACCCCAGCTCTTCGAAGAGCCTCTTGTACGTCTCGAAATGATCGGATTTTGCGAATTCCTCGATCTTTTCCTCCGGAAGGGATTCCAGGAGCTTGTCGAGGTAGACCAGGACGCTGCGGACCTCGTCCTTGATGCGGTTCGGGATCGGTTCCGGCTTCCGGGCCTCTCCCGGATCGAGGTCCTCGACCAGGAGGGACTCGGGCTCCGACGGCTCCGGTTCCCGGGCAGCCGCGGGCGGCTCCCGGCCGGCCGCGGGGGTTTCCTCGTGGTGCAGGGTTATCTCCCCGAGACCCGCGGCCTCCTCGGCTTCATCGACCTCCTCGACCTCGGGAAGGGTCTCGACGAATTCCGGGACGGTGTCCTCGGCGCCGAAGTCCTCCCCCTCGATCTCGGGGATGGGCACACTGATGTTCTCCGGGTTTTCCAGGACGATGGGAGGCTCCTCGCTGTCCAGCTCCAGGGTCAGCTCCTCCAGCTCCTCGGACTCCTCCTCGAGATCCGCGGCGGACTCGAGATCCTCGGCGGACTCGAACTCGGCGAGGGGGAGTTCCTCGGCTTCCTCGAAACGCTCTTCCACGAGGTCCTCGATGTCCAGTTCCTCCGGGGAGGGTTCCAGGAGGGGAGCCTCCGGGAGCTCCTCCTCTCCGGCGAGCTGGAGCTCCTCGGCCTCCTCGAGATAGGAGGTGTCCTCGGGGGGTTCCGTCAGGGGAGCCACGCCTTCCTCCGCCAGGGCCGATATCGACTCGTCCCCGGGGATCATCGCGTCCTCCGTCTCTCCTTCGGAAAGGCGAAGCTCCTCGATTCCGGTTTCGGCGGCGGATTCCGCGGGGACTTCGACGGCATAGTCCCCGGATTCCGGGAGCAGGTCCTCCAGTCCCTCCAGGGACTCGGATACCTCGGCGGCGGGTTCCGCGCTTTCCTCGGAGAATTCCGCGGTGTTGAGGATGTTGTCCAGTTCGTCCCCGGTAAGGGCGATCGTCTCGTCCTCCTCCTCGTCGAAGAATCCGCCCGCCTTGCCGCTTTCGGGCTCCCGGGTTTCCGCGGAGGCTTCGGAACCGGCGGCGGACTTCATGGCGGCGATCTGGGATTTCAGGGAAACCAGCTCCTCCTTGATGGAGGACAGTTCGCCGGCGATCTTGAGGAGGATGTCCGAGGACGCGTCGGGGGAGGGGCGGGGGGCGGGGGTGCGTGCGGCGCCGGCGGAGAGATCCCGCTCGAGCTCCGCGAGGTCGTCGACGGGGGCTTCCGGCGGAAGCTCCGGGATGTCATCCAGGCTGAACTCCTCCGCATCCGAGAGGGACTCCGCGCGGGGCGGAGGGGGAGACGCGGGGCGGGGCGCCTCGAATTCCGCGGCCGAGGGGCCCGGCTCCGATCCGGACAGGAAATCGTCGAAATCCGTCACGGTCTCGAATCCGTCCTCCACGGGCGGGGCGGAGCGTCCGACGGATCCGCCCGAAGCCTCGGGACGGGGGGGGAGGGTATCGTCGAACTTCAGATCGATGTCGAGGGATTCGAAGTCCGTCTCCGTGCCCGCGTCCAACACGGGTTCGGCCTCGTCCAGGCTGAACTCGGAGACATCCACCGGTTCTTCCACGGAGGGACCGCGTGCGGTGCTGATCGACGCTTCGTCGGGGGTGAACTCCTCGATCGGAACTCCCAGGTCCTCGAGGGACTCGAATTCCGCCATATCGGGAATCCGGGGTAGATCCTCCGCGTCCGCCGAGTCCAGGTCCGGAACGGCGAGCTCTTCCTCTAGGAGGGAAGGCGTCTCCGAGGTGGAAAGGAAGACGTCGTCCGTCTCTTCCCCGGTACCGGCGGCGGACCCGCCGGCGCCCAGGAAGTCCTCCTCCTCGTCGGTCAGGAAGGATTCGTCGAGTACGGCGGCCCCTTCCGTCGGCTCCGAAAGGAGCGAGGCGTCCTCGGTATCGGGCTCTTCGAGGACATCCTGGGGTTCCGCTTTCACCCACACTCCGTACTGCTCGAGGTCCCGATCCTTGGCGTCGGGGTCGATTCCCTTAAGGTTCCGTCCTTCGTGCCGCTCAAAGGTCGCCATGGTCGCTCCGTTTTACGAGGGTCGTTCTGATACTGTATCGGCAAAGTTCGTCTCCGATTAAACGACCGTTTTAAAGTCTAATCAGGGTGTATATCGTTGTCAATGTAGGATATTCCGGGTCGGCGGAATCGCGGCCGGGGCCGTAAAGGCATAAAGCCGGGGGGTCTTCCCGCCGTAAATGAATCGATGGGTACTCGATTGGCCGCCGGCGCCTATATCGGCATCGCCGTGTATTGTCTATTGTCCCTGGTACTCGGTCCCATGGGAACCGCGTCCTATCGGGACCTGGAGCGGCAGGTCCACCGCATGCGGGAAAACCTGCAAGTCCTGGAATCCGTGAACGCCGAGGCCGTCGCACGGCGGGACGCGGCGCTTTCCGACCCCGAGGCCCTGGCCTTGGAAGCCCGAAGCCTGGGATACGTGGAGCCGGACCAGGTCGTGGTGCGCCTGGGCTTTCCGGCCGCATCCCGGACCCCCCGGGATGCGGGCACCCTGGTACCCTACGCCCACCCCCGGGGAATGGCGGACGCTCAGCTCAAGGCCGTGTCCCTGGCCGCGGCGCTCTGCGCGGCCTTCGCGGGATTCCTGATCCGCCCCGCCCGGGGAAGGGGCCGGAGATTCACGGAGCCGGACCGGCCGGCTATCCGGGAGGGTGACTCCCGGTCGAGCGCTACCTAGCCCCTCACCGGCGGAAGAGCCGCCGGAACAGGGCTTTCAAGGCCTCCCAGATCCTGCGTAGAAAACTCGGACGCCGCATCCGCTCCAGCCGCGCGTACCCCTCCTCCAGCTCAAGGTAGGAGAGGCCGGATCGCTGTACGTTCTCCTCCAGTTCCAGCTCCAGGCGGTCGGCCTTGCGGTCCACATCCACGATCAGGGCGTTGATGGTCTTCCAGCCGAGCCGCTTGGCCGCGGCAAGCCTCCGGCCGCCCGCTATGAGTTCGTTGCGTCGATCCAGGACGATGGGATGCAAGAGGCCGTGGGCGCTCATGCTGGCGGCCAGGGCCTCGATGTCCCCGGGGTCCTTGCGGACCCTGCGTCTGACCTTAATGCGATCGATGGGGACCTGCACGACTCCCTCCACTCCCGCTTTTTATACCGATAAGTCTAGCTCGCGACCCCGGGCTATTCAAGCACGGGGGGGGCGGTATAGTCCGCGGGGGGAGGC
>CALMRC010000170.1 GCA_937873275.1 uncultured Spirochaetota bacterium | reverse complement strand
CCCCTCCGGTTTGTCCGGGGCGGGCGCCGCGGGCCGGGAGGCCGACCCGGCCGGGGGTGACGTTGGGGGAGCGCCGAGGTTCATCGCGCAGGACGCCAGGAGGAGGAGGCCCGCCGCCGCCCCGGCCATCGAAGACCGCATCCGACCTCCCGACGCGCGTCCGTCGGCCGGTTCATTCCGGCCCGAAGGAGTCGTCCTCCTGTCCATACCTGCCATGGTGTCCTCCCGGAAATCGACCGCGGCTCCATTGTATTCGATTCCCGACGCCCTGCAACGTCCCGGCCACGGTACCGTTCACCCGGGGGCGTCCGTCGGCACCCGCTCAGGCGGGATAGGAGGCCCGCCCGCCGGAGGGGGTGCGGAGGATGTACCGGTCCCCCTCGCGGCCGACGATGTCCTCGGGGAGGAAGACCTTGCCCCCGCCCCCGGGGGCGTCCACGGCGTACCTCGGGAGCTCCAGGCCCGAGAGACGGGTCCGGAGCTCGGAGTAGATCTCGAGCCCCCGGGAAAGGGGGCACCGCAGGTGGGCCGTCCCGGCCGCTAGGTCGCCCTGGAAGAGATAGTAGGGCTGGACCCCCCGCCGGACCAGGCCGGAGAAGAGGGATTCCAGGACGTCGGGATCGTCGTTGATCCCCGCCAGGAGGACCGTCTGGGATAAGACCGGGATGCCCGCGTCGACCAGGGTACCCAGGGCTTCCTCCGCCTGGGGCGACAGCTCCCGGGGGTGGTTGAAGTGGGCGACCACCCGGAGGGGGCGGAAGGAACGCAGGATCTCCACGAGGCCGGGGGTGAAGCGCATCGGCAGGGTGGAGGGACAGCGGGTGCAGATCCGCAGGAGGGCCTCCGGCCGGGCGGCCCGGAGCGCGGAGAGCAGGTTCCCGATACGGTCATCCGAGGCCACGAGGGGATCCCCCCCGGAGACCAGGATCTCCCGAATTTCTGGACGCTCCGCCAGCCAGGCCGCGGCCGCGGCCTGGTCCTCCCGGGAGAGGAAGCCCCGCTCCGAGGGGAGCAGGGTTCGCCGGAAGCAGTGCCGGCAGTGGACGGCGCATTCCCCGGAAGCCCGGAGAAGGGCCCGGGACCGGTACTGGCGGACCAGGGAGGGGGCCGCCCGGTGCCTCGCTTCCCCGAGGGGATCCGGGACGGCCCGGGGGTCCGGTTCGAATTCCCGGGGGGAGGGGAGGCACTGGGCAAGGATGGGGTCCCCGGGCCCGGACCCCGCCCGGGAGAGCCAGTACGGGGTCGCCCGGAGGGGGAGGAGTCCCGTCCCCTCAAGCCGTTCGAGGGTCTCCCGCAGTTCCGGGCTCAGGGGCATCCGGAGGGCCAGATCCTCCGCGCTCCGGACCGAATCCCGGAGTTGGGACATCCATTCTTCGTCGGTGAACACGGTGGATAAGAGTAGCGAAAGCGGCGTGTCGCGGCAATACGCGGGAGGGAAGTCCGGGCAAAGCCCGCCGTTCCCTCATCCGCGTTCCTGGACGATCCTTCCCGAGGCCTTGTCCAGGCGGAAGACGGTCTTCTTGATCTCCTCCTGGATCTGGAACCGTACCCGGCAGATCTCGACGACCGCCCCGGGGAAGGCCCCGCCGTGGATCTCCACGAAGGCCCGCTCGTCCGCGTCCAGCTTGGGCAACAGGTCGGAGATCAAGGCGGAAAGCTCCGAAGCCGCCTTGTCCAGCTCCTTCTTGAGGGCCTCCAGCTTCGCGCTCGGCCGGGTCCGGGCCATATCCTCCAGCTTGTCCCTCTTCATCTGGATCAGGCGCAACCGCTCGTTGGCCAGGTCGAGCCGCTGTTGGACCGTGAAGTCGATTCCCACGTGCACGACCGTGGCCTGCCCTGTGTCCGAGCCGATCCACCCGCAGCGGACCCCGTGGACCGCGAAGGTTTCCCCGGCCAGGATGCGTCCCTTGTCCCCCATTTCCAGCATCCCCAGGGTGAAGAGGCGGCAGGATACCAGGGACCCGGGGATGAATACGTCCCCCCGTACCGCGATGCGGCAGTTCTGGGCGAACTTCGCCCGGAGCTCCCCGCCGGCTTTCAGGAAGGCCTTCTGGTGCCCGATGAGGCCCCCGGCGCAGGTGATGTCCTTTTTCGCGTTGACGTCGAAGACGTCCATCGTGTCCTTGGCCAGGATGGAGCCGCCGGAGTGGATCTTGAAGCCGTCCCGGACGGGGCCCTCGATCGTGACGTCCCCGGGGAAGACGATGTGTCCCGTGTGGTAGCCCACGCCGCCCTTGGCGACCAGGACCTCCTCCACGTCGATCCGGTTCCCCGACAGGGCGAAGCGGCCGTCCACGTCCGCCACCAGGGCGTCCCCGTCCATACGGACGTTCCGGCCGGGCAGGAACTGGGTCACCGACCGCTTCTTGGCCGGGACCGCCTCCCCCCGGACGTTCCGGCCCGGGGTGCCCGCCTGGGCCGCGATCCGCTCGGCGATCTTCTCGCCCCGGGTCACCACGATGACCGGGGACAGGTCCTTCCAGTCCACGGATCCGTCGGGGACCGCGGAATCCAGGGGGGTCTGCCCGAACCGTTCCAGGAGCCGGAGGTGCTCCGGGATCTCCTCGGCTGGCTGGGTACCCCGGGCTATGACGACATCCCGGAGGGGGTGCTGGTCCAGGTTGCAGGAGAGCACGGATTCCCCGATCGTCTCCTCCAGGACCCCGTCCACGACCCCGGCCCGGGAAAGGAGTTCCCGGACGTATTCCTGGGTGAGAGGGGCCCCGCCCCCCACGGCGGGATAGAAGAAGGCGACAACCTCCATGGCGTCCTCGGGGACGGAGATCTCCACGAAGCCGTCGTTCTTGCGCCCCCCGGGACTGAAGGAGAGCTTCATCTCCCGGGGCGAGTCCGATTTCCTGTCAGGGCTCTTCGGTTCCATCCTGCCTATGCCCCCCCATTATTGTATCGGCATACTCCCTCTAAATCACCAGGATTATATCCTCGCGGACGATTCGGCGAAGCCGACCTTGCAAGAAGCCCGCGCCCGTGGCATGATACCGGTACAGCATCAAACCGAGGTCGGGAACGTGAAAGACTCCAAGGAACGATCGGAACGCCTCAAGGCGATTTTGCGGCTGATACGGGCGCATCGCATCGAATCCCAGGAAAGCCTGCTGAAATTCCTGGAGGCCGAGGGATTCATTCTGACCCAGGCCACCCTGTCCCGGGACCTGAAGGCCCTCAAGGTCGGGAAGATCTCCGCGGGGGAGTCCGGGTACTACTACTCCGTTCCCTCCGACGAGGAACGGCGGGAGACGGACGCCAGCTTCATCCAGGACCTCCAGCGGGGATTCGTGTCCGCGGACTGGAATTCCTCCCTGGTGGTGGTCCATACCTTCTCCGGCCATTCAGCCACGGTCGCCCTGGCCCTGGACAGCCTGGGCTTCGAATGCTCCCTGGGAACCCTGGCCGGTCAGGACAACGCCGTGTTCATCGCCCTCCGGCAGGGCTACACCGGGGACCAGTTCCTGGAAGAGCTCCGCCGCAAGGTCCCGAGCCTGCGGGTGGAATAAGGCGCGGGCCCGCCGGTCCAGTATCGGCCGGGCTCGGCTTCAGGTTCCGGGGGCGCGGCCTTTCCGGAAAGCCTCGTGCTCCTCGGTCACGTGCTCGATCAAGTCTCCCACCTTCCAATCCACGTTGACCGGAGTCGTCGAGGCGAAGGCGATTCCCGCCGGATCGGGCAGCACGGCCTTGATGGCCCGCACCGCCGCGATCAGGGATTCGCCCTCGAAACCGTGTAAAAGTATCACCCGTTGTTCCATGCCCCATCCTATCCCGGGCGGCGCCGCGCCGTAAAGCCGATACGCGGAGATTTCCGCAGAATCGCACCCAACATATACCGCCGTCATCCAGGTGAAAAACCTACAATTTTGGAAACTGTGCGCGGGTGCGGAGGGGACCCCCTGGCTCGCGTTTCCGCAGGAGCGAAGCGACGAGGACGTAGCAAGCCAGGGGGTCCCCGCAGCAGGCCCCGCGCCGTCTCCGAATAGTCGGCTCTTTTCGTCTCTCCCGTGGCGGAGGTATATTCAATTCCATGGACTACGATCGCTACACCACAAAGACGCAGGAAATCCTGCAGGCAGCCACCTCCCTGGCCCGGCAGGCGGACCACGGACAGATAGACACCGACCACCTCCTCGCGGCCCTCCTGGATCAGGAGGACGGGGTCGTCGCCCCCCTCCTTACCCGCCTGGAAGTGGATGTCCAGGATCTCCGGACCGCCGCCCGGGCGCTGATCGCGAAGAAACCCAAGGTCTTCGGGGAAGCCGCCCAGGTCTACCTCTCCCCCGCGGCCGCCAAGGCCTTCGCCAAGGCCGAGGGGGAGGCCAAGGCCCTGAAGGACGACTACGTGGCCACCGAGCACCTCCTCCTGGCCCTGATCGGGGACGAGGGGCCCGTGGGGACCCTCCTTCGGGACCGGGGGGTCGTCAAGACCGCCGTCCTGGAGGCCCTGAAGGCCGTCCGGGGAACCCGGAGGGCGACGGACCCCGAGGCGGAGGCGAAATACCAGGTCCTGGAGCGCTACTGCCGGGACCTTACCGCCCTGGCCCGGGCGGAGAAGCTGGATCCCGTGATCGGCCGGGACGAGGAGATCCGGCGGGTCATGCAGGTCCTGTCCCGGCGCACCAAGAACAACCCCGTCCTCATCGGCGAGCCCGGGGTCGGCAAGACCGCGATCGTGGAGGGCCTGGCCCGCCGGATCGTGGCCGGGGACGTGCCGGACAGCCTCCGGAACAAGAAGCTCCTGGCCCTGGACCTGGGCGCCCTGGTGGCGGGCTCCAAGTTCCGGGGGGAGTTCGAGGAGCGTCTCAAGGCGGTGATCGAGGAAATCCAGAAGTCCGACGGGAGGATCATCCTCTTCATCGACGAGCTCCACACCCTGGTGGGTGCCGGGGCCGCCGAGGGGGCCATGGACGCGTCCAATCTCCTGAAGCCCGCCCTGGCCCGGGGGGAGCTCAAGGCCGTCGGGGCGACGACCCTGGACGAGTACCGGAAGCACATCGAGAAGGACGCCGCCCTGGAGCGCCGCTTCCAGCCGGTGTTCTGCGGGGAGCCCTCCGTGGAGGACACCATCGCAATCCTCCGGGGCCTGGCGGAGCGCTACGAGGTCCACCACGGCGTCCGGATCCGGGACGAGGCCCTGATCGCCGCGGCCACCCTCTCGGACCGCTACATCACCAGCCGTTTCCTCCCGGACAAGGCCATCGACCTGGTGGACGAGGCTGCCAGCCGCATCAAGATGGAGATCGAGAGCCAGCCCACGGAGCTGGACCAGGCGGAGCGCCGTATCCTCCAGCTAACGATCGAGAAGCAGGCCCTGTCCAAGGAGACGGATCCCGGGTCCCGGGAACGCCTGTCCAAGCTGGAGAAGGAGCTGGCGGAAGCCCAGGGCCGGAGGGACGCCATGCGGCTCCGGTGGACCGCGGAGAAGGAGAAGATCGAGGAGATACGCAAGCTCAAGGAGAGCCTGGAGCGGCTCAAGATCGAGGAACAGCGCTACGAGCGGGAGGGGAACCTGGCCAAGGCCGCGGAGATCAAGTACGGCCGGCTCCTGGAAGCCGAAAAGCGCCTCGCCGAGGTGAGCGCGGAGATCGGGAAGCAGGACGACGAGACCCGCCTGCTCCGGGAGGAGGTGTCCGAGGAGGACATCGCCCGGGTGGTGTCCACCTGGACGGGCATTCCCGTGTCCAAGATGCTCTCCGGGGAGGCCCAGAAGTACCTGGACCTGGAGAAGGTCCTCGGGCGCCGGGTCCTGGGCCAGGAGGCGGCCATCAAGGCCGTGGCGGACGCGATCCGCCGCAACCGGGCGGGCCTCTCGGATCCCAACCGTCCCCTGGGGAGCTTCCTCTTCATCGGACCGACGGGGGTGGGCAAGACCGAGCTGGCCAAGACCCTGGCGGAATTCCTCTTCAACGACGAGAAGTCCCTCACCCGGATCGACATGAGCGAGTACGGCGAGAAGCACTCGGTGAGCCGCCTGATCGGGGCGCCTCCGGGCTACGTGGGCTACGACGAGGGGGGCCAGCTGACCGAGGCGGTACGGCGCCGACCCTACAGCGTCGTCCTGTTCGACGAGATCGAGAAGGCCCATCCGGACGTGTTCAACGTTCTTCTGCAGCTCCTGGACGACGGCCGCCTGACGGACGGGCAGGGGAGGGTGGTGGACTTCAAGAACGCCATCGTCATCCTGACCAGCAACCTGGGCAGCGACCTCATCCTGGCCGCCGAGTCCATGAAGGCCGTGAAGCCCGCCATCGACCAGCTGCTTCGGGCCAGTTTCAAGCCCGAGTTCCTGAACCGCATCGACGAGATCGTCCTGTTCGAGCGGCTCGGGAAGACGGAGATCCTGGGGATCGTGGACCTCCAGGTCGCCCTCCTGGCCAAGCGACTGGAGTCCCGGAAGATCGCCCTGGAGGTGAGCCCCGAGGCCAAGGCCCGGCTGGCCGAAACGGGCTACGATCCCCTCTTCGGGGCGCGCCCCTTGAAGCGGGCCGTGCAAAACGAGCTCCAGAACCCCTTGGCCCGGGACGTCCTGGCCGGAAAAATCAAGGAAGGCGGCCGGGTGAAGGTGGTCCTGGCCGGGGGCAAGCTGGCCTTCGAGGTCGCTCCCTGATGGAGGCCGCGGAACCGAGGACCCGAACGGATTCCCACGCCCACCTCTCCATGGTCCTGGAACGGGCGGGGAAGGGGACCCTGGACCGGATCCTTTCCGCCTACGACCGGGCCTGGCGGGAAGCCGAATCCCGGGGACGGCTCGGGGAGGCCCCCCGGGTCGTGGATCCCGGCACCCGGGCGGACGACCTCCCCGAGCGGGTGCGGACCCTGGGCCGCCGACCCTGGTTGCGGTTCTCCGCGGGGATCTGGCCCGGTCCGGAGGCCCTCCGCCTACCCGGCCCGCATATCGCGGCCCTGGAGGCGGCCGCGGCCTTTCCGGACTGCGCCGCCGTCGGGGAGGGGGGCCTGGACTACCACTGGATGCACGGCACCCGGGAGGCCCAACGGCTCCTCTTCGAGGCCCAGATCGACCTGGCCCGGCGCCTGGGAAAGCCCCTGATCGTCCACTCCCGGGAAGCCCACCAGGACACGGTCGAGGTCCTCCGGGCCGCCCGGCCGGGGATCCCCGTAGTGATCCACTGTTTCGGGTACGACGCCCCGGCGGTCCGGGACTACCTGGAACTGGGATGCCACGTGTCCTTCGCGGGAAACCTCACGTACCCGGCGGCCCGGAACCTCCGGGAAGCCTGCGTCCTCGTGCCCCGGGACCGTCTCCTCCTGGAGACCGACTCCCCGTACATGGCCCCGGTCCCGGAGCGGGGGAGGCCCTGCACCCCCCTTCTGGTCGGGCACACCTACGCCTTCGCCGCGGACCTCCGGGGGGAGGACCCCGGGGATCTGGAACGGGCGGTCACGGAGAACGCGGTCCGGATATTCTTCGGGAATCAGTAGCCGGCCAGGCGGCGGGGGATCGAGAGGCGGACCCGGGTGCCCCGGCCAGGCTCGGATTCCACGGACACGGTCCCCCCGTGGGCTTCCACCACGTTCTTGACGATCAGCATACCCAGGCCCGTGCCCCCGGCCTTGCTGGAGGAATAGAAGGGCTCGAAGATGTGGGCCAGGACCTCGGGTCCCATGCCCTCCCCGGTGTCCGCCAGTTCGAAGACGTTGGCGTTTTCCTCCGGAAAGGCCCGCAGGGTAAGGACGCCGCCCGGGGACATGGCCTTCCGGGCGTTGTCCGCCACGTTCAGCAGGGCCCGGAGGATCCGCTCGGCGTCCAGGAGCAGGGGATCCTCCAGACGGCAGTCCAGGGCCACCGTCAGGCCCGATGCCCGGAACCGCTCCCGCACCGATTCCTCCACCCGCTTGAAGAGCCAGGATGCCGTGGTGACCCCCAGGTTGAGGCGGATCTCCCCCCGGGAGTAGTCCAAGAACTCCGAGGCCAGGTTCTCCAGCCTCGCAACCTCGGCCAGGGCGTTCCGGACATGGCCCTCGAGCTTCTCCGGCTCGTGGATGGAGAGGATCATCAGCTGTAAAAGCCCCTTG
This sequence comes from uncultured Spirochaetota bacterium, assembly GCA_937873275.1. Classification (GTDB taxonomy): domain Bacteria; phylum Spirochaetota; class Spirochaetia; order Treponematales; family UBA12059; genus JAAYUR01. The sequence continues at coordinate 42,712 of CALMRC010000170.1, read as the reverse complement.
AGCATGGACAGGGGGTTCCGGATGTCGTGGAGGATCATGGAGGAGAACTTCCCCAGGGTCGAGAGGCGCTCGTTCCGCAGACGGTCCGCGTGGACTTCCTCCAGTTCCCGGTACGCAGCCTCGAGCTCGGTGTTGCGCTTCTTGAGGTCCTCCAGGAAGACCTCGTTCGAGGACCGGAGCATGAGGGATATGGAGACCATGACGGACAGGGCGATGGAGGAGTGGCTGCGGATCAGGTCCCGGAAGTCCTCCCGGTACAGGAAGAGGACCCGGGCGTTCTCCCGGGCCACCACCGTGGCCGAGCGGGGGAGTTCGTCCAGGAGGGCCAGTTCCCCGAAGAAGTGCCCGGGTCCGTGGACCCCGAGGAGGCTGGGCTGGGCCTCGTTGTAGTCCTTCCAGACCTCGACCCGGCCCTCCAGGACGATGTAGCACCGGTCCGCGGTGGATCCCTCCAGGAACAGGATGTCCCCGGAGGAATGCCGCTCCTCGTGGCAGGCGTCGGCGACCAGGCGGATTTCCTGGTCCGAGAGGTCCTTGAAGAAGAAGATCCTTCGCAGGAAGTCGAAATAGTCGTTCATACCGGTTCCAAGAAAAAAGCCCTCCTGCGCGAGGAGGGCTTCGTGTTACGGATTGCCCGGGATCACCAGGTGTCCGCCATGTCGTCCGGGTCCCGGTAGTCCTCGGCGAAGAGGTCCGTCACCGCCCGGAGATCGTCCATGTAGAGGTAGTAGGAGCCGAAGGCCTCCATGGGATCGCACTCGATCTTGAATCCCACGACCTTGATTCCCATCCGCGCGTTGAAATGGAAGTTCCGCTGGATGATGCCCGTGACCCCGTCCATGTTCTGGGGAGGGATCGCGACGGTCAGCTTCTTCCATCCCTGGAAGTTCAGCTTCCCCATCGTCAGCTCGAAGGGGTTGTTGAAGGCGTCCAGGATGAGGATCTTGAGGACGTGGTTCAGGTTACGACCCGCGACCCAGATGGACACGGTCTTGCTGATCCCCTCGATGGGGATGGGCTTGTCCGCGAGGATCCGGATCTCGTTGTAGCCCCGGCGGAAGAAATCGGTCCGGACGCCCAGGACGAACTTGTCCGCCACCTTGGGGTCGATCCCGACGTAGCGCTCGTCCGCGATGGGCTCGTTGGCCTTGGCCGCCGGGCCGCCCTCGAAGAGCCGGTACTGGATGGCTCCCTCGTCCGGGGAGATGAAGGCTTTCCAGAACCCGGCGGCTTCGAATTTGTCCACCGAGACTTCCTTGAGCTTCTGCTGGGCGGTGTCGACGCCGATGTCGTTGGGGTTCGGATCCCCGACGGCGGTTTGGGCGACGGCCGAGAATGCCGCGAGCGATATGGCGAGGGCGATTACGATGATCTTCTTCATGGCTGTTCCCCCTTATTTCCCCGAGCTCCAGGTCTGCTCGATGAGTTCGGGCGAGGTGAGCGCGTCGCCGTCGTACATGTCCTCGTAGGTATCCGTGAGGACCTTGAGCTGGTCGAAGTAGAAGTAGATAGCCTTCTTGTAGGCCGGCTCGTCGGCCCCCGCGGGGATGGCCACGACCTCGGTGGGCCGGGTCCAGATCCGGAACTTGACCAGCTTGAGACCTTCCAGCTTGGGCAGGTACTTCTTGGACTGGGGAATGTTGGAGGGGATGTTGATCCGGAAGTTCTTCCACCCCACGTGGTTGAGGTCCCCCATGTAGATGGTGTGGACCATGCCCTTGTAGTCCCGGATGAAGGCCTCGATGTAGTAGTTGAAGTTGCCGGACCAGATCCACATGTCCAGCATGGCCACCCGGCCGGGGAGGGGGAGTTCCAGAGGCTCGTACTTCACGTCCTCTCCGGAGCCGGTCTTCTTGCCCGGAACCACGTCCACCCAGTTGTACTCCTTGCGGTCGAAGAGCATGGCCACGCCCAGGGTCTTGAGCTTGTCCTTGTCCGCGGGGTTGTAGCCGTAGATGGAGATGGGCCAGGAGTTGACGTAGGCCACCTTGGGGAACTCCGCGGTGGAGAACTTGCTGCCCATGACGAACCAGGGCTGGGCCTCGGGGTCGTCGAAGTCCTGGATGACCTTGGATTCCAGGTTGACGGGCTTTTCCTGCGCGAAGACGCCGCCTGCGGACAGGAGGCTCACCAGAAGGATCGCAAGGCATATCGATCGGGAGACTCGTCGTTTCATTCGAATGGCTCCTTTTGCCCCATGAGTGAAATACCTGCGGTTGTACGAATTATAGATACCGACAAATCCTTTGTCAAACAAATTGAAAAAAAGCGAAGGGGCTTTTCGGGACCGATCCGGGGTCCCGGAACCCGGGCTTCCCGGACCCTCCCGCCCCCCGCGAGGGGCCGGGGCCTTGACGTCCGGGGAGCCTCTTCCTAGACTGTCCCCGCACGCATTTCCCCCTATCAAAGGAGCGAACGATGACGAGTTACAAGGAGCTCGGCCTGGTCAACACCGTGGAGCTCTTCAAAAAGGCGGTGTCCGGCGGCTACGCCCTTCCCGCCTATAACTTCAACAACATGGAGCAGCTCCAGGCCATCGTACAGGCCTGCGTGGAGACCAGGTCCCCGGTCATCCTCCAGGTGTCCGCGGGGGCCCGCAAGTACGCCAATTCCACCATGCTCCGGCACATGGCCCGGGGCGCCGTGGAGTACGCCAAGGAATTGGGATATCCCGTCCCCATCGTCCTCCACCTGGACCACGGGGACTCCTACGAGATCTGCGTGGACTGCATCGAGAACGGCTTCTCCAGCGTCATGATCGACGGGTCCCACCTTCCCTACGAGGAGAACGTGGCCCTGACCAAGAAGGTCTGCGAGTACGCCCATTCCCGGAAGGACTACGTATCCGTGGAAGGCGAGCTGGGGGTCCTGGCGGGAGTGGAGGACGACGTTTCCGCGGAGCACAGCCATTACACCCGGCCCGAGGAGGTGGAGGACTTCGTGAAGAAGACCGGGGTGGACTCCCTGGCCATCTCCATCGGGACCAGCCACGGCCGGGCCAAGTTTAAGCCCGAGCAGTGCACCAAGGACGCCAACGGGATCCTGATCCCGCCCCCCCTGCGCTTCGACATCCTGAAGGAGATCGAGAAGCGGATTCCGGGCTTCCCCATCGTCCTGCACGGATCGTCCAGCGTGCCCGTGGAGTACGTGAAGATGATCGAGAAGTACGGCGGACGGCTGCCGGACTCCGTGGGCATCCCCGAGTCCCAGCTCCGGGAGGCCGCCAAGAGCGCGGTCTGCAAGATCAACATCGACTCCGACGGCCGCCTGGCCATGACCGCCCTGATCCGCAAGGTTCTGACGGAAAAACCAGACGAGTTCGATCCCCGCAAGTACCTGGGCCCCGCCCGGGACGAACTCAAGAAGCTCTACGCCCGGAAGAACCAGGACGTCCTCGGCAGCGCCGGCCGAGCCTAGGCGTGTACGGCCGGCCTAGCCGGCCGTACACATTTAAGAAGCCCTCCGGTCTTTGTTGAATGCCAGGGAGGAGAGACGGCCTTCTTAGGATCTCACCACGGAGAACACGGAGGGCACGGAGAGAGAGAAATGGAGGAAATGGAGGGGTCGGGTAACCGCAGTTCTCCGATCCTCTACAAATCGCGATAGACTTTTCAGAACCTGCATTTAATAATTCCTGTGTTTGCTAGCTATCGAACGGGCCACACATATCTCATGTTTTTTTCTCTTCTCCCTCTTCCTCTGTGTCCTCTGTGCCTCCGTGGTTCAATCCGGGGGTCCTTTCCCCTCTTCCCCGGCCCGGTAGAATCGCGTGGTGGGGTAGGCCAGGTCGATCCTCTCCTCCCGGGCGAAGGCGCGCAGGATCTCCTCCCAGATCGATTCCTCCGTCTTCCGGCGCTGCCGGGGTTCGCAGAGGTACCGGAGTGTCAGCAGGATGCCGGAATCCCGGACGCTGGTGTAGACCGTGGGCGTGGTCACGTTGTAGGAGATCAGGAGGCGTCCGCTGGCCTCCTTCAAGGCGTCCCGCGCCTTCCCGCCCGGGACCGCTCCGTGGCGCTCCACGATGTCCCGCAGCAGGGCCTTGGCCCGTTCCCAGTCGCTCTCGAAGGTGATCAGGACCTTGATCTCGTTCCAGATGTAGTGGAAGCCCCGGGAATAGTTCGCGATGGGCTCGGCGAAGACGAATTTGTTCGGGAGGTGGACGATCCGCCCCGTACTCTGCTCCGCGTCCACCCAGTTCCCGACCTCCAGGAGGGTCGTCTTGAACAGGCGGATGTCGACGACGTCCCCCTTGATCCCCATGGACTCGATCCGGTCTTCCAGGTCGAAAGGTTTCCGAACCAAGATGAAAGCCCATCCTGCGATATCCGCGACAACATCCCTAAGGGCGATCGCCACGCCGGCGGAGAGCAGGCCCAGGAAGGTGGTGAAGGCCCCGACGGACTCCAGCCAGACTCCCCCGATGAGGATGCCCGCGAGGATTCCGGTGGCGTACCCGATGATCTTCCGGGCCCGGAAGGATCCCTTGGGTTCCTTGCCCCATTTCGCGGCGATCCGGTTCAGCACCCGGTTCAGGACGAACAGCCCGATCGCGATGGCGAACGAGGACCCCAGGCGGTAGATCGCCGCTTCTCCCAGTCCGATGGAGTCTTCCAGGAACCCGAGGACGGAATCCACGATCCTCTCGCCTCCCCGCCGCTTGGACGTGCGCCAATTTGCCCGCAAGTCAAAAGGAGTGTCAAAAAGGCCGAGGAGCCTGCTTCAACACTCCCTCGGTTTAATTCCCTTCCCTTCTTTTTCCTTCGCTTCTCTCTCTCCCTCTGTGTCCTCTGTGCCTCTGTGGTTCGCTTTTAAAGACAAGCCGGATTCAGCCGCGCAGCCGGGCGATCTGGCCCCGGGCAAGTTCGTCGCAGCGTTCGTTGAACTCCTCCCCCGCGTGGCCTTCCACCCAGACGAAGCGGGGCTTTAAGGCGGCGGCCAGGCTGTCCAGCTTCTCCCAGAGCTCCCGGTTCTTCACCGGGGACTTCGAGGCGGTCCGCCACCCGTTCCGCTTCCAGGTGTTGATCCAGGCGGTGATCCCGTTCTTGACGTACTGGGAGTCCGTCCGCACCTCGACGCCCCGGCCCGGGGGAATGGATTGCAGGGCCTCGATGACGGCGATCAGCTCCATCCGGTTGTTCGTGGTGGAGGTCTCCCCCCCGGAACCCTCCCGACGGGTTCCGTTCTCCAGGGCCACCCAGGCCCAGCCGCCCGGGCCGGGATTCCCGGAGCAGGCCCCGTCGGTGTAGACGATCACATCCGCCACGTCGTCACCCCGCGAATACGAGGCTCAGGGCCGGGATGTAGGTGATGAGGATCACCACCGCCAGCTGGAGGAGGAACCAGGGGGACACGGCCCTCCAGACCCTGCCCAGGGGGCGGTCGAAGGCGTAGGAGGCCAGGAAGAGGTTCATCCCGATCGGGGGGGTGATGAAGCCCACCATCAGGTTCGACACGAAGATGATCCCCAGGTGGATGGGATGGATCCCGAAGGCCTGCCCGACGGGGATGACCAGGGGAGCCAGGACCAGGATGGCGGAGAAGACGTCCATCAGGCAGCCCGCGGCCAGGAGCAGCAGGTTCAGCAGGAGCAGGAACAGCAGCTTCGAGCTGATCTGGGAGGTGACGAAGGCCGCGGCCATGTCCGGGATCCCCGAGTCCACGAGGAAATAGGAGAAGGCCCGGGCGGCGGCCAGGAGGATCAAGGTTCCGCCGATCACGGGGAAGGCCTTGGCGGCCGCGGCGGCCAGGGACTTCCGGTCGAACTCCTTCCGCAGGAAGCCGTAGGCTCCGGTGTACAGGACCGACAGGGCCCCGATCTCCATGAGGGTCGCCGTCCCGGAGAAGAAGAGGAGGGCGATCCCGAAGGGCAGGAAGGATTCCGGGAGGGCCGCCCAGAGGGATTTCCGGATGTAGGGCCGCTCCGCGGGGACCGCGGGACGGGACGTCCCGGCCGCGGCGCCCTTTCGTTCCCGGGCGGCGAAGTAGATCCCGGCCCCCGCCGTGACCGCCACGAAGAGGAGGCCCGGGATCACGCTGGACCGGAAGAGGGCCAGGATGTCCAGGGGGTTCTCGGGGCCGTAGGAGTACTGGGCCGTCACCGCGTACACGATGACCGCCATGCTCGGCGGGAAAAGCAGGCCTACCGCACCGCTGGCGGTCAGGAGGCCCTTGGAAGTCTCGTCCCCCATGCCCTCGGCGTCCACGAGGACCCGGGCCAGGAGGGGGCCCAGGGCGAGGATCGCCACGCCGGAGGACCCGGTGAACACCGAGAAGAAGGCGCAGACCGTGACGGCCGCCACCGCGGCCCCGCCCCGTACCCGTCCGAAGAGGGCCCGGAAGAGGGTCACCAGGCGTTCCCCGGCCTTGGTTCCGGCCAGGAGGAAACCCGTCAGGGTGAACAGGGGGACCGCGGCGATCTGGGGGCTCCGGAGCATGGCGTAGGACTCCGTGACGGCCAGCTCGATCAGGGACCCGTCCGCGGTGAAGAGGATCGCGGCCATCCCCGCCAGGACCGCGAAGAGCGGGGTTCCCAGGAAGGCGGAGGCCGCCAGTCCCAGGGCCAGGGGAAGGCCGAGGATCCGCATCGTGGCGCCGGCGGCCGCGGCCAGGGAATCCAGGGCGGGCCAGAAGATTCCGGCCACGGATGCCAGGTTCACCAGGCTGGGGGCCGCCAGGAACGCCCCCGCCAGGATCCCCGCGGCGGCGGCCATCCGGGGAACGCCCCGGACCCGGCGGACGTCGAGGACCAGCATGCCCAGGAAGCCCGCGGGCAGGGCCAGGGCGAAGATCCAGTAGGGGACGAAGCCCGCCCGCTCGGAGCGGTCGAATCCCAGGAGGGCGAAGGAGAGGGTACCCAGGACGAAGGCGGCTTCCACGGCGCAGGTCAGGAAGGACACGATCGAGGACTGGATGCGATGACGGGAGTCCACGCCGTGGTGGGGAGTCTTCGTGAGGGCCAGATGGTCCCCCTCCAGGGAGGTGATAACGGCCCCCGCGAAGGCCAGGACCAGGACGGCCTGGATGGAGAAGGGTGTGGCTCCCGGGATGCCCCACTGGAAGATCCGGAGGATGAAGAAGTCCAGGACCGGCACGGCGACCGCCGCGACCGTCGCGGCCAGGGCGACGATCTGCACGATCCTCCGGAAGCCCGGGGCCTCGACGGGGGTCGACTCCGCGGCGCCCTCGGGAGAGCTCTCCCCGGCCCCGCTCACGGGCTGCTCCGGGAACGGACCGCCCGGTCGATGGCGTCCAGCACGTCCTTGGAGAACAGGTCCCGGACGAACCGGTCCCGGTTGGCCACGAAAGCCTCGTACCAGGCGGCTCGGTCCGCGGCGGTCAGGGGGACGACGGTCAGGCCGTCGGAGGTCATGGCCTTGATGGCCACGTCGTCCAGGCGGTCCGCCTCCCGGGCCAGGTCCCCGGCCATCCGGTCCGCCGCCTCCATGAGGGGCTTTCGGAGTTCCGCGGGAACCCGTTCCCAACTGCGGGTATTGACGAGCGCCGCGCCCACGAAGGGGGAGACCTTCATGTCGCTGACGTAGGGCAGGTAGGACTTGAAGAAGGACCACTGTGCCTGGACGAAGGCGGGGGAGATGAGGAGGGCGTCCACGGCGCCCGTGGCGATCTGCCCCACCAGGTTCTGGATGTCCACCTGGACGGGGACCGCCCCGGCCGCCTGGAGCATCCGGCTCATCTTGCGGTCGTCCACGGGCACCGCCACCTTGAGGTTCTGGATGTCCGAGGGCTTGGAAACCGGCCGGCGGGAGAAGAGCCAGACCCAGCCCGCGGAGGAATAGGTGAGGATGGTGTATCCCTTGCGCCCGATCTCCGTCCGGAAGGGGACGTCCAGCTCCTTGAGGACCGCCCGGAGTTCCGCGTCGTCCCGGACCAGGCTGGGGATGCTCAGGGCCAGGATGTCCTCGTAGATCAGGGACAGGCCCGTGCTGGGGAAGACCCCCGCGTCCAGGCCGAAGCGCATCTTCTGGATGATGGAGTTGTCGTCCCCCAGGGTCCCGGCGTAGACGGTCAGGGTGACCTTTCCGCCGGAGATCCGGCGCCAGTCCGCGGCGAGGCGGTCCAGGCTCATGCCCCAGGGGCTGTTCTTGGGGGCTGCGACGCCCAGCTTGAGGTTTACCTGGCCGAACACGGAGGCGGCGAGGCAAAGCAGGAGGAGCAAGATCGGGGTTCTGCGGTTCACGGTACGGGACCTCCGTTGGGGTTATTCGAGTACCAGGAATATTTCGGGCGCCTGGGCGAGGAGCCTCCGGGCGTTCCGTTGGGCGATGATGTTGGCCAGGCGTCCCGAGGGATCCGCGTCCACGTCCACGGCCAGGGCGGCCTCCAGGGCCTGCTTGAATGCCTTGTAGTCCTGGCGGCCGACGCACACCGAGGACGCGTAGGAGACGTAGGGGGAGGCCCGAAGACCTCCGGAAGCCTCCAGGGCGCGCCGATAGGCCGCCTCCGCCCGTTCCTCCCCGCCGCCCAACTCCCGGGGGAGGGAGGGGGCCAGGGAGATGACCAGTTCCTGGAGGGCCCCGTAATTCCAGTCCGGGTCCAGCTCCAGGGCCCGCTCCAGGAGGGCGACCGCCGTGGCCAGGTGCTTGGAGGCGGAGGGGTCGAAGGGATCCAGGGAGAAGGCGCCCAGGGCGGAGGCGCTGGTCCAGTACAGAAGGGGCACGTCCTTGGCCTTCAGCTTGTCCAGGGGCTCCGTATTCCCCGAGGCCAGGGAGGCCAGGATGCCCTTCCTGCGGTGTTCCAGGGCCTCCGAGGAGCGGCGGAAGGCCCGCTGGAGCAGTCGCTTGGCCCGGAGGTTCGCCTCCATCCGGGCGTCCACCTCCTCGGCGGGGATGCCCGCGGCGTCGGCGCTCACGAAGCCCATGGCGTACATAACCGCGAGGGAGGAGGCCGTGACGGCCCGGTCCACGTCCTTGGGTTTGGAGTCCGCCAGGATTTCGCTGGCCTTCAGGAGGAGGGGCAGGCTCTGCCCCACGAGCTCGGGATCCTCCTCGGAGAGGAAGGATTCGGTGGCCCGGGTGCCCAGGGTGGCGATCGAGCAGGACGACAGGACGGCCGCCGCCAGGGCGATCGCCGAGATCGATACTTTGGACATATTTATATATTGTAGGGAACGGCCTTTCTTGTCAACGCTTGCCATTTCCTGCCGGCGTCGATACTCTTGTCCCCATGCTCCGCGAATTCCGGACCCTCCTCCCGTACCTGAAAAAGTACCGTCTCAAGTACCTCCTCGGGCTCCTCTGCCTGGTCACCGTGGACGCCGCCCAATTGGCCATCCCCCAGTTCGTGCGCCGGGCGGTGGATGAGCTCTCCTTGGGGCGGACGGCGGGGATTCCCGTACTGGCCTTCTATATCGTGGGAGTGGCGGCCGTCGTGGCCGGGGGGCGCTTCCTGTGGAGGTATTTCCTCCACGGGTCGGCTCGACGGATCGAGGTGGAGCTCCGGGACCGGCTGTTCGACCACTTCATGGTCCTTCCCGCGGCGTTCTATCAGAGGAACAAGATCGGAGACCTCATGGCCCGATCCACGAACGACCTACAAGCCATCCGGATGGCCTCGAGCATGGGGCTCGTGACCTTCATCGACGGGGTCTTCATGTCCGCGGCCATCCTGGTCATCATGACGGCCCGGAATCCCCGGATCACCCTCTACACCATCCTTCCCCTGATTCCCATAACGGTCCTGATCCTGATTTTCGGGAGGATGGTGGGATCCCGGTTCAAGCGGGTCCAGGAGCTCTACTCCAAGCTTTCCGACGTGGTCCAGGAGACCATGACGGGCATCCGGGTGGTCAAGTCCTTCGTCAAGGAGGACGTCTTCGCCGCCCGGTTCTCCCGGGCGAACGACGAATACCGGGACGCATCCATGTCCCTTGCCAAGATCTTCGGGTTCTTCTTCCCCTTCATCTCCTTCCTGTCCGGCTTGACCACCCTGATCCTGCTCTGGGCCGGAGGAGGGGCGGTCATCGAGAACCGCATGAGTCCCGGGGACATCACCGCCCTCCTGGCGTACCTGGAGATGCTGATCTGGCCCATGATCGGGGCGGGGTTCACGGTGAACATGATCCAGCGGGGGGCCACGTCCCTAAAACGGGTGAACGAGATCCTGGACGAGAAGCCCGAGGCCGCGGACCGGCCCGGCACGATCCGGGCCGTCCCGTCCTGCCGGGCCGCCTCGGACGGGACTCCGGCCCTGGAGTTCCGGTCCCTCACCTTCGCTTACGGCGAGGACGGGGATCCGGCCCTCCGGGACCTGTCCCTGCGGATTCCCGGAGGTACGACCCTGGGCATCCTGGGCCGCATCGGGAGCGGCAAGAGCAGCCTTCTCAAGCTCCTTCCCCGGATGCTGGAACCCCCCGAGGGGACGGTCTTCCTGGCGGGGCGGGACGTCCTGGACTACGACCTGGAGACCCTGCGGAAGACCTTCGGCTTCGTTCCCCAGGACACCTTCCTCTTCTCGGACACCGTACGGGCGAACATCCTCTTCGCCGCACCGGACCTCCCGCCGGAGCTCTTCGAGCGGGTGACCTCCGTCAGCGCCATCGACCGGGACGTCAAGGATTTCCCCGCGGGATGGGATACCATCGTCGGGGAAAAAGGATTGACCCTCTCGGGGGGGCAGAAACAGAGGGTGGCGATAGCCCGGGCCCTGGCCGCGGATCCGGAGGTCCTGGTCTTCGACGACGCCCTGTCCGCGGTGGACACCGAGACCGAGGAGAGGATCCTGGAAGCCCTCCTGTCCCTCCGGGCGGGTCGCACCAACATCATCGTCTCCAACCGGGTATCCACCCTGCGCCACGCGGACCGGATCGCGGTCCTGGAGTCCGGGTCCTTGACCCATCTCGGGACCCACGAGGAACTCCTGGCCCGGGAAGGGTTCTATTCCGAGATCGCCCGCCTCCAGGCCCTGGTGCGGGAGCCCGCGGCTTCCGGCGCCCCGGCGGCGGTTCCCGGAGCCCTTGCGGGGAGGTCCCTCCATGGCTGATTTCTTCGACTCCGACGTGATCACCAAGGAATACGACCCCCGGATCATGCGCCGCATCCTGGGATACGTGAAACCCTACCGCCGCCTGGCGGTGTACGCGGTGGCGGCCCTGATCCTGGCCACCGCCGGGGAACTGGCCCTGCCGGTCCTGATCCAGAGGACCGTCGACGACGCCCTGGTGCCCTCCTGGTACGGCCTGTCCCGGGAGGCCCTGAGCCGACCCGAGGCGGTCCACCTGGGCCTCTCCGGGAAGGAGCCCGAGGCCCTGGGCCGGGTCTGGATCAAGGCGGACCGGATCTCCCGGCTCTCCGCTCCCCAGCGGGAGGGCCTGGCCGCCGAGGGGCTCCTGGACCGGGAACCCCGATATCTCGCCCGGATGGAGACCGGGGATTCCGAGGCCGAGCGGGTCCTGGCCGTCCTGGGGCCCGGGGCCGAACGGGACGAATCCTGGGCGGCGGTCCGGATGGACGCCCTCCGGAACCTGGCCCCGGCGGACGCCCGGACGCTTCGGGCCCCGGACAGGAGGTCCATTTCCGCATTCCTGGCGGCCTTCCTCCTCATCCTGGCCCTGGTCCTCGTGACCACCTACGCCCAGATCTGGGCCTCCGCCCGGATCGGTCAGAACGTCATGAAGGATCTCCGGATGGAGCTCTACCGGCGCACCGCGGGGCAGTCGCTGTCCTTCCTCTCCCGCCACCCTGTCGGGCGCCTGGTGACCCGGCTGACCGGGGACGTGGAGACCATCAACGAGTTCTTCACCAGCGTGGTGATCTCCTTCGCCAAGGACGCCAGCCTCATGGTCGGGGTCCTGGCCGCCCTGGTCATCCTGAGCCCCCGGCTGGGCTTCGTGGTCCTGGCCACCCTTCCCCCGGTCCTGGTGGCCACCACCGTATCCCGGATCAAGGCCCGGGACGCCTTCCGCCGCCAGCGCCAGTGGCTGTCCAAGGTCAACTCCTTCCTGTCCGAGCACCTGTCCGGGGTCTCGGTGGTCAAGCTCTTCGCGGGACGACTGCGGAGCGCCCGGGAGTTCGCACGGTACGACGACGAGCTGCTGCGGGCCAACCTGGGGGAGATGTACGTCTTCGCCACCTTCCGCCCCGTGGTGGAGTTCCTGGCCTCCTGCTCCCTGGCGGTCCTTTTGTGGTACGGGGCGGGGCTCCACGCGGCGGGGTCGGTTTCCCTGGGTACCCTCATCGCCTTCATCAACCTGGTGCGGATGTTCTACAACCCCGTCCAGGACATCTCGGAAAAGTACACCATCCTCCAGAGCGCCATGGCCGGGGGGGAGCGGGTCTTCAAGCTCCTGGACGCCCGGGAGGCGATCGAGGATACGGGCACGAAGTCCCTGGCCCGGCCGGTGCGGGGCCGCATCGAGTTCGAGCGGGTCTGGTTCGCCTACAAGAACGAGGAATGGGTGCTCAAGGACCTTTCCTTCACCGTGGAGCCCGGGGAGATGGTGGCCATCGTCGGGTACACCGGGGCCGGGAAGACGACTATCGCCAACCTCCTGGCCCGGATGTGGGACGTCCAGAAAGGCCGGATCCTCGTGGACGGTACGCCCGTCCGGGATATTCCCCTGCCGGAGCTCCGCAGGACCGTCCAGCCGGTGCCCCAGGACGTCTTCCTCTTCTCCGGCACCGTGGGGGAGAACATCCGGCTTGGAAGCCCCTTCGGCGACGAGGAGGTGGAAAAGGCCGCCCGGGTGGTACACGCCCACGGCTTCGTTTCCCGCCTTCCCGGGGGCTACGGGGCGGACCTTTCCGAGGGGGCCGCGAACATCTCCACCGGCCAGCGCCAGCTCCTCTCCTTCGCCCGGGTGGTGGCCCACGACCCCGCCATCGTGATCCTGGACGAGGCCACCAGCTCCGTGGACACCGAGACCGAGAAGCTCGTCCAGAAGGGCCTCGAGGAGCTGCTCCGGGGACGGACCAGCGTGGTGATCGCCCACCGGCTCTCCACCATCCGCCACGCCCATCGGATCCTCGTCCTGGCGGGCGGCAGGCTCGTGGAGGAGGGGAACCACGAAAGCCTCATGGCCCGGGGCGGGGTGTACGCCAACCTCTACCGCCTGCAGTACGAGAAGCTGGAGGCCTAGGGTGGAACGAAGATCGTCGCCGGCCGCTCTCCGGATCGCCGCGCTCGGGGCCCTGGCCGCGGCCCTCTCCGCCTGCGCCACCCGGCCCCCGGAGCCCCCGCCCCGTGCCGGAGTCGAGATCCGGGAGGTACGGATCGAGGCCCTGGGGCCGGACCGGGTCCGCTTTGCCTTCGAGGTCCGCGCGTCGAATCCGGGATCCCGGGCCCTTTCGGGTCTGTCCCTGGACTGCCGCCTGGAGGCCGGGGGAGTCCCCGTGTCGATCGAGGCCGACGGCCCGGCGAGCCCCGGTACGGGCGGGTACGGCCCCTTCACCCTGGGACCCGGGGAGGAGCGCGTCCGGACCTTCCAAGGGACCGCGGACCTGGCGGCCCCGCCCGACTCCGGTCCGGCATCCGGCGCGCCCGGCGAACCCGGGGCCGACGAGGCCCCCTGGACCATCTCCGCGTCCCTGTCCGCCTCCGGCCCGGACGGTCTTTCCGTGGAGGTCGGTTCCGCCCGGGCGGAGGGGACCGTCCCCCGGATCCGGGAGCCGGTCCTCGAGATCCGGTCCATCGTCCTGGTGCGGCACGAACTCGTGAACGTCCTTCTGGAGCTGGTCCTGGACGTGGAGAATCCCAACCCCTTCCCGGTGGAGTTCTCCGCCGCCTCCTACCGGTTCCACGGGGAGGGACGAAAGTGGGCCTCCGGCACCGTGGACCGGGCCGTGGCGATCCCCGCCCGGGGGAAGGCGGAGGTACGCCTTCCCATACTCCTCAACTTCACGGAGACCGGCCGGGACCTCTTCGATCTGGTGGCCAAGCTCCGGGTGGTCCGGTTCCGCCTGGAAGGGCAGGCGAGGGTGACCTCCCCCCTGTCCTTCCTCCCGGAGTTCCGCATGGACTTCGACCGCTCCGGGGCCGTCCGGGTCGAACGGACCCTCCCTGCGGGGCCCTGAGCGCCGTGCCGAACTACCGTATCCCCGAGCTGAGGCTCCCGCTGGACCACGGGCGCACGGACATCGAGCGCCGGATCCTGTCCATCCTCCGCACCTCCCCGGAGAACCTGGAAACCTTCCGCCTGGACCGGAAGTCCTTCGACGCCCGGGACAAGGGGGACATCCGGGTGGTCTACGGGGTGACCGTTACCCTCCGCAGGCCCCCGCGGGAATCCTCCGGCCGGGGCTGGATTCCGGCGGCTCCCGAGGAACCCTACCGCTTCCCGCGCCCGGCGGAGCCGTCCCGGGAGGATGGCCGCCCCCGTCCCGTGGTGGTCGGCGCCGGCCCCGCGGGGCTCTTCTGCGCCCTCCTGCTGGCGGAGAACGGGTACCGGCCCCGGGTGCTGGAGCGGGGCGGGGACGTCGGGGCGCGGGCCGAGGCCGTCCGGCGCTTCTGGGAGACCGGGGAGCTGGACCCGGAATGCAACATGCAGTTCGGGGAGGGCGGGGCGGGGACCTTCTCGGACGGGAAGCTCAATACCGGGGTCCACGACCGGCCCGCGGCCATGCGGAAGGTCCTGGAGGAGTTCGTGGAGGCCGGGGCCCCCCCGGAGATCGCCTGGCTGGCCAAGCCCCACATCGGGACGGACTACCTCGTGACGGTGGTCCGGAGCCTGCGGGGCAAGATCGAGAGCCTCGGCGGGGAGGTCCGCTTCGGGGCCCGGGTCAGCTCCCTGGAGGTCCGGGAGGGCCGGATCCGGTCGGTCACGGTGAACGGCGACGAGCGGATCGAGGCGGACCGGGTGGTCCTGGCGGTGGGGCACAGCGCCCGGGACGTCTTCGAGGAGCTCGAGCGCATAGGGGCGGCCCTGGAGCCCAAGCCCTTCGCGATGGGGCTCCGGATCGAGCATCCCCAGGAGGACATCCAGCGCGCCCAGTTCGGCCCGTCCTGGAAGCATCCCGCCCTGCCCCGGGCGGACTACAAGCTGACCCACCAGGCCCGGGACGGCCGGGGGGTCTATTCCTTCTGCATGTGCCCCGGGGGCTGGGTGGTCAACGCCGCCTCCGAGGCCGGAGGGGTGGTCTGCAACGGAATGAGCGACTTCGCCCGGGATTCCCGGAACGCCAACAGCGCCCTGGTCGTGGCGGTGCGCCCCGGGGACTTCGGCGGAACGGGCCCCCGGGCGGGGGTCGAGTTCCAGCGGGCCTGGGAAACCGCCGCCTTCCGGACCGGGGGCGGGGACTACGCCCTGCCGGTCCAGACCCTGGGGGACTTCGTCGAGGGCCGCCCGAGCGCCCGGCTCGGGGCCGTGGAGCCCTGCATCCGGGGACGGTACCGGCCCGCGGACCTGTCCGCCTGCCTTCCCGGTTACGTCCGGGAGGGGATCCGGGAGGCCCTGGGTATCTTCGGCCGGCGCATCCGGGGCTTCGACCGGCCCGACGCGGTCCTTTCGGGGGTGGAGACCCGCACCTCCTCCCCGGTCCGGGTCCTTCGGAACGAGACCCTGGAGAGCGGCATCGCGGGCCTCTTCCCCTGCGGGGAGGGGGCGGGATACGCGGGAGGCATCCTGTCCGCCGCGGTGGACGGGGTGCGGGCCGCCGAGTCCGTTACGTCCTGTAACCGCCGAGCTTCGCTCGGCGACTGACGGTGGCGCCGCGTCCGTGCGGCGCGAACCGCCGAGCTTCGCTCGGCGACTGACGGTGGCGCGGCATCCGTGCGGCGCCGACCTCCGAGCTAAGGATAGGAGTTCGTCTATGCGGATTTCCGCCTTCATCGTGAACGCCTTCGCCGAGGGCCCGGCCTGCGGGAACCCCGCGGGGGTGGTCTTCTCGGACGAACCGCTTCCGGACCGGACGATGCGGGACCTGGCCGCGGACCTGGGCAAGTCCGAGACCGCCTTCCTGGTTCCCCGCGGGTCCGGGTACGGGATCCGCTGGTTCACCCCCCTCCGGGAGATGCCCCTCTGCGGGCACGCGACCCTGGCGGCCGCCGGGGTGATCTTCGGACGGGAGGAGGGACGGACCAGGATCGAGTTCTCCTACCCGGAGGGCTCGATCAGCGCGCGCCGGGACGGGGACGGACTCATAGGTCTGGACTTCCCCCTGGACCGGTACGAGCGCCTCGAGGCGGACCCCGAGTGGCTCGCCTGTCTGGGGCTGGACCGGGCGGAAGACTGCGTGCGCGGGATCCGGACCGGGAAGGTGATCCTGGTCGCGGGGGCGGATCTAGACCTGGCCGGACTCCGTCCCGACTTCCGTCGGATGCGGGCCTGCCGGGGCCCCTGGGAGAGCGGCGCGGCGGTGACCAAGCCCTCCTCCGCCTTCGACTTCGAGACCCGGTACTTCAACCCCTGGGCCGGGGTGGACGAGGATCCCGTAACGGGATCGGTGCACACCGTCCTGGCGGGATACTGGAGGGACCGCCTGGCCCGCGACGTCCTGACCGGCCGTCAAGCCTCCCACCGGCCCGGCACGATCCGGATGCGGATCGGCGGGGACCGGGTGGAGCTGGCCGGGAAGGCCCGGATCGTGTTCGAGGGGACGGTCACCGTCTGAGCCCTCTAATCCCGGAACCCTAGAACCCGTCCAGGAAATCCTGCCGTGAAAGGTCCTCCCAGGACTGGCGCGCCTGGCTGGACTGCCGGAGCTTCTCCAGGACCGCGAGGTCGAGGTACTTCACCGTAAGCGGGCGCTCCAGGGACACGCTTACGCTGCCGTCGGACCAAACGCTTTCCCGGGGCGAAAGGGAGCCGGGCTTGCCGTACCGCTCGGAGAGGCGGGTGAAGACGGAGTAGTGGTCCATCTTCTCGGGATTGAGCACGTAGATGGCGGAGAAGAGCTTCTCCTCGTGGAACTGGAAGAAGGCCCGTTTCACGAAGGAAAGGCCCTGCACCTCCAGGAGTTTCTCGTTCGGCCGGGGAAGGAGGGTGACGTCCGGGCCGCCCCGGTAGAGGAAGAGCTCGTCTGACTTGAGGACGGTCTCCACCTCCGCCAGGCTCATTCCCAGCTCCACGCCCCGGAAGCCCCGGGGGAGGCCCGCGGACCCTGCCGTGTCGGCAGGAGCGGGGACCGCCGGGGAGGTCGCGGCGGGGTCCGTCGCCCCGGGTGCCGGGGAGGCCGGGGGAGTGGGAACCGCCTGGCCGAGGACGGGAAGGGCGGCCGCCGCCAGGGCGAGGGACAGGATCGTCCGGACGCGGGCCGCCGCCGAAGCGGCTGCGCGTCGATTTTCAGGGAAGGGTTTCATGCCGGTAACCTCACTTCGAAAGGGCGATGGACAGGGCCGTGGAGAGCTTGAGGACGTCCTCGTTGCCCTTCCGCAGGCGGGCCCCCAGGACGGCGGCGATCCGGCGCACGACCTTGAGTCCCAGCTCGGGATCCGCTTCGCAGAGGGCCGTGAAGTCCTCCCGGCGGATCCGGTAGAGCAGACAGTCCGAGGCGGCGGTGACCGTGGCGCTACGGGGTTCGGTCCCGAAGAGGGCCATCTCCCCGAAAACCGAGGCCTGGGCGGCGTTCAGCTTGGTCATGGACTTCTCGGCCCGTCCGAATCCAGCCCGTCCCAGCTTGAGGGTCAGGTTCTTGCTCACGTCCACCCGGCCCTCCATGAAGAGGAAGACCTCGTCCCCCGGCTCGTCCTCCCGCATGATGACGGTGCCGGCCTTGACCTCCAGGGGTTCCGCGATGTCGAGGATCTTGCCCAACTGCGCCTCCGTGAGGTCCCGGAGGATGCCCACCTTGCCCAGCGCCGCCGCGCTCTTGACCGCCTTGCGCATCACCGGACCCCCGATCCCACGGTGAAGGCCCAGTCGGTGTCCCGGATGACGTAATCCGGTCCGGGAGCCAGGCGGATCTCGTCCCCGGTCCCGGTCTCCCGGGACAGGTCCAGTTCCGCCTCCTGGAACTTCCGCTTGATGAAGGCGTCGATGGCGCTGGAATCGTCGGACAGGAGATCCTCCAGGGCCATGCCCCGTCCCTTGGAAAGAACTCCCACGAGGACCGCGGACCGTTCGGAGAGGTACCATCCCGAGGCCTCCCGGAAGGTCTTGCCCACCAGGGCCGGGGGGATGGGGGATTGGCGAAGCCGGGATTCCCCGGAAAAGAGCCGGCGCGCGGCGCCCGGCAGCCCCGGCTCGAAGCCGGCGGCGGACAGGAGGCGGCCCGCGAACTCCCCGTTCACGAGGACGTCGTCCGCCTGGGCCCGGACCAGGTGCTGCTCGCTCTCGGACTTCAGGATCTCCGCGCTGGCGTGGATCTCCGGATTCAGGGCCTTGACCGCCAGGCAGGCCATGATAGTCCGCTCGTCCGCGTTGGCCGCCCCTCCGATCCCGGACTCGTCGGGAAGAAGGATGCAGGCCCGGGCGGATCCCGCGGAAGCCCTCCGGAGCACGGTCTCCTGGGTGTGATCTCCCCGGACGAATCGGAGGTCGAGACCGGGAAACTGGGTCTTCAGGTCGTCGAAAAGGTCGCTCTCCATCTGGCTGACCAGTACGACCGGGGTTCGGGCGGCCTCCTCGGACCCCGAGATGCCCTCCAGGATGTTCCGGGCCTTGGGGTTCCACCCGCAGATCAGGATATGGCGCTTCAGCTTTACGTCCCGCAAACCTTTACCCTCCCGTATCCTGCGCTCCACGAAGATGGAGGCGATCGTCCCGGAGATCAGGGACGTCAGGACGACCCCGGACAGGATGAGAAGGATCGCGAAGGACCTTCCCACGTCCGTCCGGGGATACTTGTCCCCGTAGCCGACCGACGCGATGGTGACCACGGACCACCAGATCCCGTCGAACAGCCGGGCGAACATTCCGTCCTCCCAGCCCGCCTCGGCCAGGTGGACCAGGACGGCCCCCGCCCCGACGGCGGCCAGGAAGAACACGAGCAGCCTGGGGAGATTGGCCCGGACGGCGTCGTTCTTCAGGCTGGACCACTTGTCCGACAGGCCCGCGAGGAAGGTCCTGCCTTCAGGCTCGGCCCTCCGCCGGGCCCGGGGACTCCGTGAATCGGTTCTTGCTTGTTTCGACATCCTGGATGGTTTCCTTCTTACTCTATCGGCGGATATCGGTTCCCGGTTGACCGCCCCGTTCCGGCGGGATTGACGGCCGCCGGGCCGACGGGGGATAGTCGGCCATGGACCTGGCGATGTTCCCTCCCCGGGGCGGGGATCCCCGGATCGTCCGGGAGGATACGGATTTCCTGGTGGTCTCCAAGCCCGCGGGAATGCACACCGCCCCGGCCGCCCCCGGGACGCGTGACCCGGCCTTTCCCGACCTCGCGTCCTGGGTCTTCGAACGGTACCCGGAGATTCGCGAGATCCGCGGCCGGAACCGGGGGGAGGGGGGGCTCCTGCACCGCCTGGACCGGGAGACCTCGGGCCTCGTCCTGTTCGCCCGCACCGAGGAGGCTTTCCGGGCCCTGACCGCGGCGGCCGCCGAGGGACTCTTCCGCAAGGATTACATCCTCCGGGCCCGGCCTTCCCGGTCGGGGCTCCCGGGTTCCCGGCCACCACGAGCCGCACCGGAGGGTGTGGACCCGGAAGCCTGGGTGCGATTCCTGGACGCCGCGGTCGACGGTACGGACGACCCGGTACCGGGCGGACCGGATTCCGTCGAGAGCCTCCGAGCCCTCCTGGCCGCCGACCTGGACGCGGGACGTCGGGTCTTCGTGGCCGGCCGGTTCCGTCCCTTCGGGCCCGGGGCCGCCCGGGTCGCCTGCGCGCCCCCGGCGGGGGCCGCCGACGGGGATCCGGGCCGGGCTCGGGGCGCCTGGGGCACCGAGGTTTACCGCACCGACATCCGGGAGGCCCGCCGGTCGGGTCCCTCCCTGGAGCTCCGGGTCTCCCTGGCCCGGGGCTTCCGGCACCAGGTCCGGTCCCACCTGGCCTGGATCGGCCTGCCCCTGGACGGGGACGTCCTCTACGGGGGCGCGGAAGGGGACCGGCTGGCCCTGCACGCGGCGTCCCTGGAGTTTCCCCGTCCCGGTACGGGGGTACGCATCCGGGTTGCGGAGATTGCGCCGGGCCGGGGCATGGAGTAGGATACTAAGAGTATGAGCGAACCCTCGACCTTCGACCGCCTGGTGCGGGGCCTCTCCCGGGAGGAGCGGCGGGACATCCTCACCCGGATCCGGGGGACGGCGGAGGTTTCCGACGAGCCCATGTTCCGGCCGGAGACCGTCCGGGAGCCCCCGGTCGACTACTCCACCCAGTACCGGGAGCTCAACCCCCTGGCCCGGCTGGTCATCCTGATCCGGAGGATCTTTTCCGGAAAGCCCCGGGACGAGCTGGTCAAGGAGCTCCTTCTCAAGCACCTGTCGCGCCGGATCGAGCTGGGAAGCCCGGGCCTGGTGTCCTACTCCCGGCGGGTTTTCCTGAACCGGATGCTCGCCGAGCTCCGGGATCTTCGGGACGGGGCCCGGTTCTTCTACGACCTCCTGGATAGGACGATCGAAAAGGACAAGGGAGCCTTCTACGCCTTCCTGGCCTCCCTGGAACTGGAGGAACAGCACCAGAGGCTTCTCACCGAGACGGATCCCTTCCTCTTCGCCCAGACCAACTCCCTGGCGGGGGAGACGGAGATCCGGGCCGCCGTCTGGTCGGCTTTCGACGGCATCCTCTCCTCGATGCCCGAGGAGAGCCGCCGGAGGATGTACGTCGACGTCCGGAGCCTGGCCTTCCTGAAGCGGGTGGCGGGATTCCTCTACGACCGCCTCTTCTCCTGCTTCGAGGAGGGGATCACGGGCGCCCAGGAAAGCCCCTTCGTCACCGCCCGGGACCTCATGTCGGAGCTCGCGGACATCCTCTACTCCATGGCCTCCCCGCCGTCCCTGAAGCTCATGGAATCCCTCCTGGTCTTCCAGATGCGGGAGGACATGGAGAATCCGGACTTCGACGCCGAGGAGGCCCTGAAGGCCCAGCTGACCCGGGTGGAGGAGGCCCTGTCCCGGATCCGGTCCTTCAACGCCCGGGTGCCCCTCCACGAGATCCTTCGGGTGGTGATGGAGGATCCCAACTACCGGCCCCGGGAACTCGCGGGCGGGGAGGACTGGTTCGCGATCTACAAGGGGTTCTGGAAGGAGCGGATCGACAAGCAGCTCTCCCTCTACGGAACGGCCCGGAGGATGCAGGACCTTCAGTCCGACATCGCGGGCTTCCTGGGATCCGCGGAGCCGGTCCGGTTCGGGTACATCTCCGAGGAAGGCAAGGAGGGAAGCCCGCCGATCCGGCTCGAGAAGGCCCTCGCCTTCCTTTCGGCCTTCTACGAGCGCCTGTTCGTGCCCGAGATGAACCGGGTTCTCAAGATCCTCCTCATCGAGGGGGAGTTCTACAAGAAGGACAACCGGGTGGAGTACACGGACGCCTACAACGAGCTCCTCCAGATACCGGACGCCCTGTCCGGCCTGGACGGCCGGCTGGGTCCCGGGGGGGATCTGGGCGCCGCGTGGATCCAGGCCCGGGAGGAACTGGTCTCCCTCCCCATCAAGCGCCGGAAGGTGCAGGCGGCCCTCCAGGGGGCGAACGGGGAAGCCGAAGCCCTGCTGAACCGAAGCCGGGAGGCGATGAAGCGGATGCAGGCCATCCTGAAAGGCCTGCTCAAGGGGGAGGCCGGCGGCCGGTACGACTCCCTGTCCAACCTCTCCTACATCGAGGGCAAGGGCAACAAGGAATTCCTGCGGAACCTGGATTCCATCAAGAACCGCCTGGAGCGGGCGGTCCACTTCCTGGAGGAGCTCGAGAAGCTGGGAATGACCCGGGATCCTGCGTGACCTACACGGAACTATCCCTCGACTCGGTCCGGTCCGGCGGCGTCGCCCGATTTCCCCTGGGAGCGGATCCCGGAGCCCCCTGGGCCCTGCTTTCCCTGCGGCCCCTGGGATCCATGCGTTTCCTCCACGACCAGCCGAACCCCCTGCGGGAAGGATTCTTCCGGGACCGGGGGATCGAGCCCGGCCGGGTCCTGGCGGTGGAGCTCGTCCATTCCCGGACGGTCCTCTTCCCCAAGGGTCCCGAGGAGCTCCGGGGCGTCCGGGCGGACGGGATCATCGTGGAGCCCGGCCCCTGGGTTCCCACGGTGACCGTGGCGGACTGCATGCCCATCTGGATCCGCCACGCCGCCGGCGGGGCCTACGGCATCCTCCATTCCGGCTGGCAGGGCACGGGCATCCTGGCGGCCGCGGTGCGGGGCCTCGGGGAGCGGTACGGAGCCCTCCCCTCCGAGATCGACGCCTTCCTGGGCCCCGCCATCGGGCCCTGCTGTTACCGGGTCCCCGAGGAGCGGGCCCGGGTCTTCCGGGCCGAGTTCGGTCCCGAGGCCGCCCGCTTCGAGGACGGGGCGTGGAGACTGGACCTGGGGGCCGCCAACCTGGGCATCGCCCGGGCCCTGGGCCTCCGGTCCGTGACCCGCATCGCCGGCTGCACCTCCTGCGACGGGGACCTCGGCTCCTTCCGGCGGGAGGGACCGGAGCGCTTCACCCGCATGGTCGCCGCCGCCGTCTACGGCCTTCCGGGCCGGGACGCGGCGTGAGACCTCCGGACCGTTCCCCGGTCCGGGCCGCGCGGGCGGTCCTCCCGGTTCGCAGTCCGTGCTTCCGGCCGCGGCCCGGGATCGTCCGCGCCGTCCTGGCCGCCCTCGCGGCCGCGGCGGCGGTTCCCTGCCTCGCCCAACCCGTCCTCCTGGCCTACTCCGGGAGCGACTCCTACGTGGTCACCGAGAAGTCCGACTGGTCCCGCTACGAGGACGGACGCTACCTGGGACACGTCTACCGGGAGGTCCGGGGCCGCCTGGAACCCGAGGGCCCCTCCCGGGACGCCCTCTGGACGGGGGACTTCCTGGTCTTCGAGGAGACCCTCCGGGACATGAGCGCCGCGTCCCGAAGGGTGGACGACCAGGTCCCCGCGGCCTTCCGCATGGGACCGGACGGGTCCCTGCGGATGACCGTGGACAACGGCTTCCCGGGCCTGCGGGGCTTCCCCGCCTTCCCGTCGGGCCCCGTCTCCCCCGGGGACCGCTGGACCGCGGAAGGCGTCCGGGTCGTGGACCCCCGGAATTCCGGGATCCCCACCCGGACCCGGATCCTGGCGGAATACGAGTACCGGGGGGAGGAGACCTACAAGGGGATCCCGGTGCGGCGCATCTTCGCCAAGTTCGCGGTCCGGTACCGGGCCGGCCAGGATCCCAAGGGGGACCCGAGCCTCCTGGAAGCCCAGGGCACCCACGACGCGGACATCCTGGTGCGCTCGGATACCGGCCGACCCGTGCTAATCCGGGACCGCCTGGACGAGACCTTCCGGTTCGGCTCCGGGCCCTCCCTCCGGCACCGGGGCTTCACCCTGACCTTCTTCGACGCCGCGATCCCGAGAACCGCGGACCCCGCGTCCGGTGCGCTCCGGGCCGCGCTGGCGGGAGGAGGGGAGGGCGCCCCCGCGGCGGCCGCCCCGGCGACGGTCGGACCGTCGCCGGCCTCCGGCCCGGCGGGACCCCCCGGGACCGTCGCCCCGCCGGCGGGACCGGCCGCTCCCCCCGGGAACACGTCGACCGGGCCGACCCCCGGGAGCGGACCGGCGGCCTCCGCCCCCTCCGGGCTCCTGGGCGCGGGCACGCCGGGCGTCCTGTCGCCGGGCGCGCCGGCCCTGGATCCCGCCTCGGGGATAACCCTGGAGGACCGGCCCGAGGGACCGACCCTGGTGGCCTTCGGGCTCCGCTTCGTGCCCGACCGGGACGCCCTTTTGCCCGAGGAGAAGGGCCGGCTGGACGGGATCGCCGCGGCCCTGAAGGCCGTACCCGGGGAGAGGACCTTCCTGGTGACCGGGCACACCGCGGACGTGGGCAATCCCGCGGGGCAGAAGGAGCTCTCCGTAGCCCGGGCCAAGCGGGTCGTGGACGAGCTCGTCGCCCGGGGCATCCCGGCCTCCCGGTTCCTCTTCCGGGGTTTCGGGGCGGAGCGTCCGGTCGCGCCGAACGACACCGAGGCGAACCGCGCCCGGAACCGCCGGGTGGAGATCACGGTGCTCAATTGACGGGAACCGGATCGCCCGGTCCCGGAATTCCCCCGGGATCCCGTTCCCGGGACCTCCCCCGGTCGGAACGGTTGACGTACGAATGGCTGGAAGAAAGCCATGCGGATACCCTGTCCGGGAGGTTCCTGGACGACCGGATCTATACCTATCTGCCCGCCAATCCCCGGCGATCCGTGGAGGACCTGCGCTCCTGGTTCCGGCGTATTTCCGTCGGGGGCCCGGACGACGGATCCGAGGGATGGCTGAACTGGGTTCTTCGGGAGACCGAGACCGGGGTCTACGTCGGGTGGATTCAAGCCACGGTGTATCCCCCGGATACGGCGGGGATCGCGTACGTCGTATTCCCGGAATTCCAGGGATCGGGGTACGCGACCGAGGGATGCCGAGCCCTCCTCGGTCACCTCGCGACGAGGTGCGGGGTGCGGAGGGCGTTCGCGGAAATCGATACCCGGAACGCCCCCTCGATCCGGCTGGCGGTCCGCCTGGGATTCCGCTGCGCGAGCCTGCGGCGGAACGCGGATTTCTTCCGCGGCGCCCCGAGCGACGAGTACCGGTTCGAGAAGGAGTTGTCCACGGGCGCTTGAACGGCTCCCGACGTCCCGCCTCAACACTTGCGGTCCGCCCCGAGGCGTAGTACCCTCCTAGCCATGACGAGTACCCGGGATTTCCTAAGATGGTACGTCCGTTCCCCGGTGGGAATGGGCGCCCTTGCCCTCTCCGCGGCGGCGGGGGTCGGGATCGGGCTGGCCGGCGCCTCCGCGGCCGCGGCGGTCGGGATCGGGGCGGGGGCCTTCCTGGCGGCCTCGGCCGCGGCCTTCGCCACCGGCGCGGGAGCCCGGGCCGCGGTGCGGGAACGGGACCGGGACCTGGACGCCTCCCGGGCCGCGGGAATCGCCGCGGCCTCGAAGGACCGGGACCGGATCGCCGCCCTGCGCATCCGGGATCCCGAGGTCGCCTCGGCCTCCGCGGCCTTCGCCCTGGCCTTCGGGGAGTACCTGGACGCCTGCCGCCGGGAAGGTACCCGGGATCCCCGGGCGGACGACGCGGCGCAGGACGTCCTGGCCGCCCTGACCGCCTACCTCCGGGAACTGGACGGCACGGCCACGGAGCGGCGCTTCGACCTGCCGGACGCGGATCCCTTCCCGGAAGCCAAGGCCCGGACCCTGGCCTTCCTGAAGGAACGGACCGCCTACGTCCGGGAGCGCCGCCTGTCCGTGGACGGGGGCCTGGGGGGAAGCGACACCCTGGCGATACGGGAGGAACTCCGATGACGACGATTCTCCGCCGGTCCCGCCGCTCCGGCCGGGCCGGGTTCTCCTTCCGCGCCGCGGCGCTCTGCGTCCTCCTGCTCGCCGCCGCCTCGGCGTCCGCCCTGGAATCCCGGGTGGCCACCGTGGACGTCACCGTCAGCCTCCGGCCGGACGGGAAGGGGACCGTCTTCTACCGGCTCGAATGGGTCGTGACCTCCGGGACCCTGGGGGGCTTCTACTTCCAGGGCGAGTCCTTCGCCCCCGTCTGGGACTTCGAGCGCAGCTGGGCGGACCTGCCCGGGGGCGTCCGGACGGGCCTGGACATCAAGGACCTGGGGGGCGGCCGGTACGACGTTCTCCTGGCGGGGGGCCGCCGGACGGGAGGGACCTCCTTCTGGAACCTGACCTACGGGGGGGACTTCGCCGCCGCGGACCTGGTCGGAAGGACCACCAGCCCGGAGTTCGGGGACCTGGTCCGGATCACCTGGGCCCCGGTGCAGTGGGACCAGGCCCTGGACTCCCGGACCGTCCGGGTCGTCCTGCCCGTGACGGTGTCCGGGCCGACCCTCACGGAGGAGGAGAAGAAGGCCGTCCCCCTCCGGACCGAGCGGTACGTGAACGAGGAGAATCGGATCGACTACTACGGCTCCCCGGGGCCCGACGGACGGCACTACCTGACCCTCCTCTTCTTCCAGGAGAAGGTCCCGGTCCGGGGAACCCAGGACCTGGTCCTGTACTTCCCCGCGGACTACCTTCCGATGGACCTGCCCGAGGGCGGGACGGTATCCGAAGACGCCGGGAGCGGATACGAGGCCCCCGGCGGCTCCTACGCATGGGTCGGCCCCCGGGAATACTGGGGCGTCCGCCCCGGGATCGCGGCGCCGGTCTTCGGCGGGCTCGCGGTCCTGGCCCTGCTCCTGTACGCCCGGCGCCTCGGGGCCTACCGTCGCGCCGCCGCCGTGCTGGAGGGCATCGCTTGGGCCGGGGACGCCTGGACGCCTCCCCGCCTGGTGGAGGGCTCCTTCCAGGTGCCCGGCAAGGTCGCCGAGGACCTCCATCCCGTGGAGGCCGCCCTCCTCCTGGAACTCCCCCTGGCCAGCGTGGCCTCCATCATGCTGGAAGGTCTCAAGGCCCAGGGCATCCTCGAGGTCCTGGATCCGGATCCCCTGAGGATCCGCATCCTCTCGGCCCGGAAGGCCGAGAGCGAGTACGAGGAGCTCTTCCTGGCCGCCTTCGATCCCGAAGGGCGCGTCCTGTCCGGCCTCATGGCGGACTTCTTCGAGGACGCCATCAAGCGCCTCCAGGAGAAGGTCTGGGACTGCGACCTGGAGGCCACCCGGGCCTTCTACCGGGACCGCCTGGCCCGGGCCGGCCGGGAGGAGGCCGAGGCGGAGTCCGGGCGCGCCCCCGCCGTCCGATCCGGTTACGACCCCTACTGGCACGGGTACTGGATGGTCCATTCCCGTCCGGCCTACTACGGGACCGTGCGCCTGCCCGCGGACCTGGGAACGGGGTACGCGGACTTCATGCGGAGCGCCTCCTGCTTCTCCGGCTGCTTCACCCCCCCCGACGTGGGCACCGTGTCCGCCTGCCACTCGGCCTGCCACAACGCCTGCCACGACGCATGCCACTCCGCGTGCCACAGCGCCTGCCATTCCGCCTGCCACTCGGCCTGCCATTCCGCCTGCGTCTCCGGGGGCGGCCACTGATGCGGTCCGGTCAACCCCTCGCGGGTCCCGGGACCCTCCGGTGGATCCGTCCCTTCTGGCGGAAGGCGCGGCCCCACCTGCTCCTGCGCCCGGAGGACGACGTCCTCATCCTTCCCCCCAACCGGGTGTACAAGCTCAACCCGACGGCCAAGGCCCTGACCCTCTACCTGGAGGCCGGGGGGCGGCTGGAGGAGTTCCCCGGGATGGACGAGGCCCGGGCCCGGGAGACGGACGCCTTCTTCCGGTCCCTGGAGGTGGCCCTCTCGGGGCGCCGGCCCGAGGCGGACCGCCGGGTCTACGACTTCACCTTCACCCGCCTGCCGGTCCTGGCGGAGCTGGCGGTCACCTACCGCTGCAACAACCGCTGCCGCTTTTGCTACGCCGGCTGCTCCGCCGGAACGGGATGCCGCCGTCCCGGCGCCGCGGAAGGCGAAATCCCGGGCCCGACCGGCCGATCCGAGGTGGAGGACCTCCCGGCCCGGGACCTGGAGCGGATCCTCCGGATCTTCAAGGAGGAGGCGAAAGTCCCCTTCTTCTCCTTCACCGGCGGGGAGCCCCTCCTCCGGGAGGACCTGCCCCGGCTCGTGCGGTACGCGGCCCGGATCGGACTGCGTACCAACCTGGTGACCAACGGCACCCTGGCGACCCCGTCCCTCGCCCGGGACCTCCACCGGGCGGGCCTGAGGACCGCCCAGGTGAGCCTGGAGGCCCCGGAGACGGAGCTCCACGACGACCTGTGCGGGGCCGCCGGAGCCTGGGACCGGAGCGTCGCGGGGATCCGGGCCCTGCGGGAGGCGGGGATCGCCGTCCAGACCAACACCACCGCGACCCGGGCCAACCTGGACGCCCTGGAGCGGATGCCCGCCCTGGCCGCGTCCCTGGGCGTGCGGCGGATGTCCCTGAACCTCTTCATCCCCACATCCCGGAGTCCCGAGGCCGAGGCCCTCTTCGTCTCCTACCGGGAGATCGGCCCCGTGGTGGACCGGGTCCGGAAGCGGGCCCGGGAGGCGGGGGTGGACTTCCTCTGGTACTCCCCCACGCCGATGTGCCTGTACAATCCCCTGGCCCGGGGCCTGGGGAACAAGAACTGCGCCGCCTGCGACGGACTTCTGTCCGTGAACCCCCGGGGGGACGTCCTGCCCTGCTCCTCCTGGGACGAGGGCGTGGGGAACCTCCTGACCGACGGCTTTCAGAAGGTCTGGTTCGGGGAGCGGGCGGCGTCCCTCAAGAACAAGGAATACGCCCCGGCGGAATGCCGGGCCTGCCCGGCCTTCGCCGCCTGCCAGGCGGCCTGCCCCCTGTACTGGTCCTACGCCGGGTACGGGGAGATCGAGGAAGCCGGTCCCGCCTTCCGCGCCCGCCATGCCGGACCGGTCGCCGCCGGGGAACCGGCCCTAGGAGGAATCGATGAGCGACCTTTCCCTTAAGCCGACCGCGACCGCGGGGTTCCGGTACTTCCGCATGGGCGAGGCGGCCCGCCTGGTCCTCGCCGGGGCCCTGTTCGCCCTGGGGGCGGCCCTCCAGGTGGGCGTCGGGGTCTTCCCGGGCACCCTGGTCGTCCTGGCGGGCTGGATCCCCCTGGGTCTACGGAAAGTGACGAACAAGCCCAAGGACCAGGGCCTGGAGAAGTGGAAGCCCGTCACCGCCGCCGAGGTGGACCGCCTCCTGGACACCTTCGCCCAGGCGGCCAAGCTCCGCCGCGCCGCCGGGGGGAGGTCCGCCCTCCGGATCCTGGGGGGCGTATTCCTCATGATCTCCGTGCCCGTCTCCTTCGGGATATCCGGGGGGGCGGGGCTCGTCGCCCTGGACGCCCTGCTGTTCCTCTTCCCGGCGGTCTTCTTCGGGAAGGTCCGGGTCTTCACCCCGGGCCTCATCGCCCAGAAGCTCCTGGGCTTCCAGGCCATCCGCACGGAGCCCGTTCCCGAGGGCTTCGTCCTCACCCCCTACATCCGCTTCGACGAGGACGAGGAGGGCCGGGACATCCCCGAGGACCTTCGCTTCCTCCTGGAACCCCGGAAGAAGACCGGGGACCTGGTGGGGGTCCAGTTCCAGACGGCCATCAACAAGGGTCCCAACGGGCCGGTGCCCTACATGTACGCCGTGGTCCTGACCCGGGGACGGAAGGGGCCGGCCTACGATTCGTTCCGGGACTTTGCCGCCCGGGGCTACGAGGTCGAGCGGGGAGGAGACGAGGAGTACGGCACCGTGGTCATCCGCCAGTCCACCGGGGGCGGGGGATATCACACCAAGCCGGACCAGTGCCGAAGACTCTTCCGGCTGGCCGTCTCGGCCTTGGCGCGGTAAAAAAAAAGTTCCCTGTACTCACCACGGAGTGCAGGGAGGACAGGGAGAAATCAAAGGATCGGAAAAAACCAGACAGGATGTACGAGATGGAAGAAGGATGTACAGGATAATGATCTTAGATACTCAAATCACGAATTTGTTCTGTTCATCCGGCCTTAATCCTGTCCATCCTCTCTAAATTTTCGTGGATCCTCGTTTTTCTCCGTGAGCCCTGTGTCCTCCGTGGTTGATTCCGGAAAACGGAATTTGTCGCGGCAACGAAGCCTTCGGCTTCATCGTATTTCCCGAATCGTTGCCGCGGCGAAATAGGATGGTGACGTGAGCGGCGAACTGGTGGCCTTCCTGTCCCGGTACATCCCCGTGTCCCCCGAACTGGAGGGGATCTTCCGGGAGAACGATTTCGTCCGGACCTTCCCGAAGGGCGCCATCCTCCTCCGGCCCGAGGAGCGCGCCCGGGAGGCGTATTTCATCCTGGCGGGCTGCATCCGGAGCTACGTGGTGAAGGACGGGGAGGACCGTACCGTGGACTTCTTCGTGGAGGAGGACGCGGTCCTGCCCCTGGGCTACGGGAAGGACGAGCCGTCGGGGCACTATCTGGAGTGCCTGGAGGAGACCACCGCGGTGGCGAGCGGCCCGGACCGGGAGCGGGAGATGCTGGCCCGCTATCCGGAACTCAAATCCGTCTGCCTGGCCATGTCGGAAATCATGGCCGCCAAGCTCCAGGAGAGCCTGGCCCGGTACCGGACGAGCACCCCCGAGGAGCGGTACCGGGACCTGGTCGAGCGCAGGCCGGACCTTCTCCGGAGAATCCCCCAGTACCGTATCGCCGAGTACCTAGGAATCCGGCCCGAGTCCCTGAGCCGGATCCGACGGCGCATCGCGCGGCCGTCCCGAACGGATCGATAGTCCGACGGATCTTAACCCGGATCAATTCCCTTTTCCCGCGTATCCGGCTACCTTCTCCCCATCCGGAATCCTCGGATCCGATCGGCCGAGGAGACCGCGGCACATCGATATTCACGAGGAGAATCCTGAATGAACGACATGGCGAAAGCGAACGTACGCGACGTGAAGCCGGACACCAAGGTGGTCCTGGCCCTGGCGTGGACGGCCCTGCTGGGTCTGTACATCTATTGCGACATTTATTCCCTGTTCAGGCCCGGGATCCTGGAGTCGATGACGGCCGGGAAGATGGGCCCCTTCGACGTTTCCCAGGCCGGCCTTGCCCTGGCCGCCCTCCTGATGATCCTGCCCATCCTTGCGGCCCCCGCCTCGGTCCTCCTGCCGGCCCGAGCGGGACGGATCCTCAGCCTGGTCCTGGCGCCGCTCTACTTCCTGGTGAATATCGGGAATCTTCTGGGAGAGTCCTGGATATACTACTACCTCTTCGGTGTCCTGGAGCTGGCCCTGACCGCGGGGATCTTCCTCGTCGCCCTCCGCTGGCCGACAACACGATCCAGGGAGTCTTGACGAACCTCCATAGGACTCACCACGGAGATCACGGAGCGCGAGGCCGCCGCGGCGGCCTCGCGGCAACGAAGCCTTCGGCTTCGTCGAATAGCGGGAGCTTGTCTATCGGCTCACAGCGCCTGGCCCTTGGGGATGCGGCCCGCCAGGGGAAGCGCCCCGAAGAGCAGCACCTCCGTGGACTTGTCCTTGGAGGCCCGGCGGAACTCCAGGGGGGAGACTCCGTAGGCCTTCTTGAACAGGTGGTAGAAGTGGCTCAGGCTCTCGAATCCCACGTCCTGGGAGATGTCGACGATCTTCTCGTTCGTGGACGCGATCGACCGGGCCGCGTGCTCCAGCCGGAAATCGTTGATCAGCTCCGTCGGGGACTTGTGCAGGTATTTCCGGCAGCTCCGGGAAATGTGCTCCTCGCTCTTTCCGACCAGCCGCTGCATGACCGGAAGCCCGCCGGTGAAATTCTCCTTCTTCATCATCTCCAGGACGAGCCAGTGGAGCCAGATCGGGATCTCGGTCTTTCGCTGGTCCGGCAGGATGGGGAAGCAGGAGACGATGATGTGCAGGAGGGTGACGCGGAACATGGAGTCCGAGCCGTCTCGGTGGATCCTGCGCGCGAGGATGAGCTGTTCCAGATCCTGAACGATCGCCTCCCGTTCCGTCTGCGCGACCTGGGCCAGGGGGGGGAGAGGCGGGGTGAGGAGCCGTTCGGGATCGAAGCCGTCCCCGAGGTACTGGAAGAGCGCGTGGATGGTCTCCCCGGGGATCAGCATGTTGATGATCTCGAAGTCCTCGGAGATCTCCTCGTAGGAATGCGTATCCTCCGGCCGGATGAAGACGACGCTCCCCGGTTTCAGCCGCTGGACCGATCCGTTCACCAGGTGGTGGGCGGTACCCCGATCCACCAGGAACAATTCGAAGTAATCGTGGCTGTGGCGGATCCGAAGCTGCTTCCGTTCCCCTATCCGGCTGGCATACTCGTGGGAAGGATCGCCGGTGAACCGGCTCAAGCGCAGTTTCATCACATCATTATAGGACAATAATCCGGTCATCTCAAGACAAGACCGATCCCGGTTTCGGCCGGACAATGCGGCATGAACAACTTCAAGGTCAAGAATCCGCGGCCCGACCTGCGGTTCGAGATAGCCTTCACGAAAGCCTACCGGGAGGCGGTCGACCGGTATTCCCATCCGGCGGCGATCGAGGCCGCCTGCCTGCGGGCCCAGTTCCCGGCCATCCTGCACCCGATCCAGGACGAGGACCTCCTGGCGGGCCGGATCCAGATGGGCGTCGTGGGCTGGGGGATCCAGCACCAGACCGGGGGCTTCGGCTTCTACGCCAACGAGGAGAAGCTCGTCGCCGAGCTGGAGTTCAAGCCCGGAAGCGCGCGGTACCGGGAGGACCTCCACGACCTTCTGACCTACTGGAAGGGCCGGACCACCAACGCCGTCGTCCTTCGAAACCTGCCCCCCTCCATCCGGGAAATCCTGGGGAGCGACCAGTGGAGGACCCAGCCCCTGCCCGCGTCCCCGATCCTCCGCATGGCCGGGGCCTATATCGACTTCGACAAGCTGGTCCGCATAGGGCTTCCGGGGCTCCGCGGGGAGGTGGAGGGATTCCTTCGCAAGGCCGAGAAGGACGGGGGGGACGCCCAGCTGTTCCGATCGATGCTCGACGTCCTCGACTTGGTCGGGGAGGTCTGCGCCCATTACGAACGGGAGGCCGTCGACCGGGCGTCGAAGACCGGGGACGGACGGCGGAAGGCCGAGCTCGACCGGATGGCCGCGGCGCTCGCCCGGATCCGGACCGATCCCCCGGCCTGTCTCCAGGAGGCCCTCCAGCTCGCGTGGATCTACTCGATCATGGCACCCCTCATCGAGTTCGGCCGCCTGGACGAGTACGCCGGGGACCTCTACGTCCGGGACCTGGAATCCGGGGTCCTGGACGAGGAGGGGGCCGTCGCCCTGGTTTCGAGTCTCTACCGCCTGATCGACCACCTGGACTGCGAGACCGACGGGCGGGTGATCGTGGGAGGCTACGGCCGCCGCAATCCGGAAAACGCGGACCGGTTCTGCCTGGTCGCCATCGAGGCCTGCCGGCGGGTGAAGGAGGTCCTTCCCCAATTCACCCTCCGGTTCAACAAGGACACGCCCAAGCCCGTCTGGCTGGCCGCGATGCGGTGCATCGAGGAGGGACGGACCTACCCCCTGCTGTACAACGACGACGTCCTCGTGCCCGGGGTCATGAAGGCCTTCGACGTGGACCGGGCCCGGGCGGTGACCTACATGCCCCTGGGCTGCGGGGAGATCGAGTTCGACCATTACTCCTTCGGGACCCCCAGCGGATCCATGAACGTCCTCAAGATCCTGGAGCTCACCGTCCGGGGCGGCTACGATCCGATGACCGGTTCGAGCCGGGGTCCCGCGACCAAGGCCCTGGCGGACTGCGCCGACTTCGGGGAGTTCCTCGAAAGCTACAAGCGCCAGCTGGAGTACTACATCGAGGCCCAGGCGTTGTTCGAGAAATACCTGTACGAGATCACCGGGCGGATGCATCCGTTCATGATGGTCACCATGCTCTACGACGGATGCCTGGAGCGGGGCAAACCGATCTTCGCGGGGGGCTGCGCCTACCTGGCGGGAACCCTGGAGCTCTACGGCAACGTCAACGCGGCCAACTCCCTGGCGGCGATCAAGCGCCGGGTCTTCGACGAGAGGACCCTGTCCGCCCGGGACCTGGTGGAGGCGATGGATCGCAATTTCGAGGGCCGGGAGCCGGTGCTGAAACTCCTCCGGGACGCCCCGAAGTACGGTAACGACGACGACTACGTGGATTCCCTCTTCGTGGATCTCCACGACTTCCTCGCCGAGACGATCCGGGCCCAGGCCCCGAAGGTGGGACTGGAGAGCTACCTCTCGGTGACCATCAACAACGCCCAGAACACGACCCTGGGCCGCTGGGTCGGGGCGACCCCGGACGGCCGGAAGGCGGGGATGCCGATGGCCAACGCGAACAACCCCGCCCCCGGCACGGACCGGAACGGGATCACCGCCATGCTCAACTCCATCCTGAAGCCCCGGCACGACAACCACGCGGGGATGGTGTCCAACATCCGCTTCACCCGGGAGCTCTTCAGCGCGTCCCGGGACAAGATGCACGGCCTTTTGCGGAACTACTTCGACCGCGGCGCGGCCCACGCGATGGTCACCGTGATCGGCAAGGACGACCTTCGGAAGGCCATGGAGCGGCCCGAGGAGTTCCGGGACCTGATCGTCCGGGTGGGCGGGTTTTCCGCCCGCTTCGTGGACCTGAAGAAGGACGTCCAGCAGGAGATTTATGACCGCGTCACGTACTGACGGCCCGACCGCGGTCGTCTACGACATCCAGCGCCTATCCCTGAACGACGGGCCGGGCATCCGGACGGCGGTGTTCCTCAAGGGCTGCCCCCTGCGCTGCGCCTGGTGCCACAACCCGGAGTCCTGGGATCCCGAGCCCCGGCTGGCGTATACGGATTCCCTGTGCCGTCTCTGCGGGGAGTGCGTCCGGGTCTGTCCGACGGGGTCCCACTCCTTCCCGGAAACGCCGGGCGGCGCGATCCGTCACGCCGTGGACTGGAACACCTGCACGGCTTGCGGCAAGTGCGTGGAGGCTTGCCCCTACGACGCCCTGTCCCTCTGCGGCCGGGAATACACCGTGTCGGAGCTCTACGAAGCTTTGAAGCCGGACTTCCCGTACTTTTCCGTAGGGGAGGGCGGGGGAGTCACCCTCTCGGGGGGCGAGCCCATGGCGAACGTCGACTTCCTTCTCGAGTTCCTCCGGAGGAAGGGAAGCCTTCACGTGTGCCTGGAGACCTCCGGCCAGGCTTCGGCGGAGGACTTCCGGAAGATCGCTCCGATGGTCGACCTGTTCCTGTTCGACTACAAGGCCACGGGAACGCTGCGGCACCGGGAGCTCTGCGGGGCCGGGAGCGAGGTGATCCTGGACAACCTGCGCCGGCTCTGCCGGTCCGGAGCCCGGGTCCTCCTGCGCCTGCCCCTGGTCCCGGGGGTCAACGACGGGGAGGACCACCTCCGGGCCGTCGCGGCACTTCTGGACGAATTGCCGGAACTGGAGGGGGCGCAGATCCTTCCGTACCACGCCCTGGGGGTCGCGAAGGAGGCCCGGTTCGGCCTGGAGGGCCGTACGATCCTGTTTCCGTCCCCCTCTCCGGGGCGGTCGGAGGAATGGCTGCGGACCCTGGAGTCCCTGGGGGCCCGGAAAGTTTTCCTGTGAAATCGTTTATTCTTCCGCCACGGGCGGATAGGATATAAGGGGGTTACGGAAATGAAGAGAATGCGACTTGCGATCCTCGCGGCGGCTGTCCTTGTATCGCTGTTCGCCCAGTCGGCGGCGGCCCAGGACAAGAAACCGAGTCTCCTGGTCTCCCGCTGGGCGGGGCCCCACGCGGACTTCCAGAAGCAGATGGTGCGGGAGTTCCCCGACGCCAACGTCCGCATCGACGACATCGACTACGGCAGCCTCAAGCAGAAGCAGATGACGTCCTTCCAGGCCGCCAAGGGGACCGGGAACTACGACGTGGTCTGGGTGAACATCCAGTGGATGAAGGAGTATGTGGACGCGGGCTACCTGCTCCCCATCGACGACCTATTGAAGAAGTACAAGG
Organism: uncultured Spirochaetota bacterium; assembly: GCA_937873275.1. Lineage (GTDB taxonomy): Bacteria > Spirochaetota > Spirochaetia > Treponematales > UBA12059 > JAAYUR01. The sequence continues at coordinate 7,313 of CALMRC010000170.1, read as the reverse complement.
TCGACACCAAGATCTACGCCAAGGGGATGATGCAGGGCGCCGTGATCGACGGCAAGACCTACGGGCTTCCGACCTTCGCCCAGTGCCTGATCCTGGCCTACGACTCCGCGGCCTTCGACGCGGCCAAGCTCAAGGTGCCCCGCACCGCCGACGACCTCGTGGCGGTGGCCAAGTACTTCAAGGAGACCAAGGGCTCCGGCATCGCGATCCCCGCCAAGCAGGGCGGCGCGGCGGCCACCCTGTACTCCCAGCTCCTCTTCTCGTCCGGCGGCTTCTACTTCGACAAGAAGGGCAAGCTAGACCTGCTGAGCGAGCCGTCCGTCTACGCCGCGACCATATACGACCAGCTGGCCAAGTACTCCGTGCGCGGCGCCACGGCGTGGCACCACGACGAGACCGCCGAGGCGGTCCGCACGAAGACGGCGCCCATCGGCATCATCATGAGCGGCCTGGCCAACCAGAACCACGATCCCGAGAAGTCCCTGATCGTGGACACCGTCAAGTACGCGACCCTCAACGGGAAGACCGGGGACACCGCGGCCAACAACGCCTACTGGGTCTGGGCCATCGCCAAGAACACCAACGACGTGGACGCCTCCTTCAAGTTCATCTCCTGGATGACCAGCCCCGCGATCGAGAAGAAGCAGACCCTGGCCAACCAGCAGATCAGCGCCATCACCTCCCTGTCCGAGGACCCCGAGGTGGCCAAGAAGATGCCCTACCTCTCGGTGGTCATGAAGGAGCTGGGCAACGGCAAGATGGACCCCGCCCTCAAGAATTTCCAGGTCCTGAAGAACGCCCTGATCGTGGGTCTCTCGGAGATCGCGACGACCGACGCGAAGCCCGAGGACGTGCTCAAGAAGATCCAGGCGGACCTGGCCGCCACGGACTTCACGAAGTGACCTTGCCGCCCGGGTCGCCGCGCCGGAGGACCGGCGGGCGTTCCGGGCGCGCTTTCCATGGTCGCGGCCGCGTGCCCGGGACTCCGGACGCGGCCGCGAACCCGACCCGGACCACGGAGGACGCATGACCAAGCCCGCCGCCCTGTCCCTCGAGAAAGGCGACCTGCTGCCCACCCTGCTCATGGTGCCCGCCGTGAGCCTGGTCCTGGGCGTGATGGTCGTGCCCCTGGCGTTCGGCGCCTTCCTGAGCTTCTTCGACTTTTCCTTCGGGTCCTTCGATCCCCGGACCGCCTTCGTGGGCCTCAAGCACTACCTGCGGTTCTTCCGGGACGAGACGGCCCTCAAGGCCCTGGGGAATACCCTGATGTTCTCCGCCGGGGCCATCGCCGGGGACTTCACCATCGGGACCCTGGCGGCCGTGCTGATCCACTCCCTCTCCCGCCGCCTGGCCCGCCTCGTCCGCCCGATCGTGACGGTGCCCCTCCTGGTGTCGCCCATCGTGGTGGGCCTCATCTGGCGCTACATCTACGACCCCCAGGGCATCCTCTACTGGATGATGGACCGGGTCGGCATCCCCTTCGAATTCTTCCCCGGCGTGACCAGCGCCTCGACGGCCCTCCTGTCCACGATCATCGCCCACTGGTGGCAGGTGGTCCCCTTCCTCATCATCGTCCTGACCGCGGGCCTCGTGTCCATTCCGACGGAGCTCTACGAGGCCGCCCGGGTGGACGGGGCGGGGGTGGTCTCCATCTTTTTCCGGATCACGCTGCCCCTCCTGCGGGACGTGTACCTGGTGATCCTCCTCATCAGCGGGGTGGACACCATCAAGGTCTTCGACATCATCTTCGCCCTGACCGGCGGGGGGCCGAACAACTCGACGGTCTCCCTGAGCATCTACGCCTACACCCAGGGATTCGAGAACGGGGACCTGAGCTACGGGATCGCGGTGGCCATGGTCGCCATGATCGCCACCTTCGGACTCTTCGGGATTCCCTTCATCCTTCAGAACCGGAACCGGAGGGATCGCTGAGATGACACGCACTCCCCGCATGAAAGCCCGGAGCAAATGGCCGCCCCGCCTGGCCAAGGCCTTCTTCCTCCTCGTGTTCGGCCTGTGGACGGCGGCTCCGGTCTACATCGTCGTTTCCAACGCCTTCCGGCGCACCCTGGACATCCGGCGGATGCCGCCGGCCCTGGTCTTCAAACCCATCTTCACCCACTTCCAGCGGCTCTTCGAGCTGGACGACTTCCTGCGGTACTTCGTCAATTCCCTCGTCATCTCCGTCTCGGTGACCTTCGTTACCATAGCCCTGGGAACCCTGGCGGCCTACGGGCTCAAGCTCTTCAAGTCCCGGATCGGGGAGCGGCTTTCCAACCTTTTGCTGATCGGAAAGATGGTCCCCGCGATCACGGTGCTCCTCCCGATGTTCATCCTCATGAACCGCCTGCGCCTGACCGGGACCTACCTGGGCCCCATCCTGGCGCACTCCGCCATGGGACTTCCCTTCGTCACCTGGATCATGGCCTCCTTCGTCCGGGACATCCCCGGGGAGATCCTGGACTCGGCAACCGTGGAAGGCTGCTCCCGGATGAAGGCCTTCTTCCGGATCATCTTCCCCATGCTGGCCCCGGCCATCGCCTCCGCGGTGATCCTGATCATGCAGTTCTCCTGGAACGAGCTTCTGTTCTCGCTCCAGTTGACCAACCTGGACACCTACCCCCTGACCGTCGGGATCGCCCGCTACGTGGGGGCCATCTCCGTGGACTGGGGCAAGTGCTCCGCCGCGGCGACCATCAGCATCGCCCCGATCATCCTGGTCGGTTTCCTCATGCAGAAATACCTGGTCACCGGGATGACCGCCGGGGCCATCAAGGGCTGATCCGCCGGGCCGACAGGGAGACGTTCATGACATTCGGAGCGCAATACTACCGGCCCCCCTTCCCGGGCCGGGAATGCTGGGACCGAGACCTGGCGAACATGGCGGACCTGGGCTTCAACACCGTGAAGCTCTGGGCCGTGTGGAACTGGATCGAGCCGGAGCGGGACCGCCTCGATTTCTCGGACCTGGACGAGCTTTGCGGGATCGCCGAGCGCCGGGGCCTTTCGGTGGTGATCAACACCATCCCCGAGGGCGCGCCCCCCTGGGTCCTGCCGGGCAACGAGGACGCCCTGTACCGGACCGGCCGGGGCGAGGTCATCCCCTTCGGGGGGCCTCCGAACCTCCCCTCCGCGGGCTGGCCCGGGCTCTGCATGGACAAGCCGGAAGCCGCGGACCTGGTCGCCGGCTTCGTCGAGGCCGTGGCCGCCCGGTACCTAACGGCCCGTTCCGTCGTCGCCCTGGACGTGTGGAACGAGCCCCACCTGGAGCCCATGTTCGACTACCGGGGGGAGCTCTTGTGCTACTGCGAGCACTCCCGGGCCGCCTTCCGCGGGTGGCTCCAGGCGAAGTACGGCGACCTTGAGTCCCTCAACGCCGCCTGGTTCCGCCGCCTCTCGGACTGGTCCGAGGTCGAGCCGCCCCCGCGCTTCGGCACCTGGGCGGACATGCTGGACTGGCGGCTCTTCTGGATCGAGAACCTGGCCCGGCACCTGAGGATCCGCACGGAGGCCGCCCGGCGGGGCGCCCCGGGCACGACGATCCAGACCCACGTGGCCTACAGCGCGACGCTGGGCAACAAGCTGGCCGGGGGCCTTGCCAACGAGCTGGGGGACGAGTTCTCCCTGGCCCGGGAGGTGGACGTCTTCGGCCTCTCGAGCTTCCCCAAGTGGCTCCATGGGAAGGGGCATCCCTTCACCCACCTGGCCCACAACGAGGTCGTTGCCGAGGCCTCCCGGGGCAGGCGGTTCTACCAGGTCGAGCTCCAGGGCGGAGGAGGGAAGGCCGGCTTCCTGGGGGGCGAGGTCCCGACGGGCCGGGACGTGCGGATCTGGAACTACAACACCACCGTCGCGGGCGGGAAGGGCGTCCTCTACTGGCAGTACGCCCCGGAGCCCGCGGGCCTCGAGTCCCCGGGCTTCGGCCTCACCGCCTACGACGGGGGGAACACCGAGCGGTCCCGGGAGGCGGGGGCCTGCGCCCGGGAGCTCTCGGACCCCCGGCTGGACGCGGCGGCTCGGGTTCCGGCGGTGAACTCGATCTACCTTTCCCGGAAGAGCCAGGTCCTCTCGTTCTGTGCCGAGCGCCGGGAGGACCTCTACGCCGGGAGCGTCGCCGGGATCTACCGGGCGGCCTACGAGGCGGGGATCCCCGTCCGCTTCGTCCACGAGGACTACCTGGAGCACCTGGCCTCCGAGGGCGTCCGGACCCTCTTCGTCCCGATGGCCCTCTGCCTGGACGACGCGGAGCGGGCGGCCCTCCGGGCCTTCGCCGAGGCCGGCGGGCTCCTCGTGGGCGAGGCCGCCACGGGGATGTACGACGCCGGCGGCGTTCTGGACCCGGATAGCCGGGCCCTGTCCGAGCTCTTCGGGGTGCGGCACCTCGAGCTCGAGGCCCTGCCCGACTGGGGCTTCACCCGGGCCTCCGGGGACGGGATCTCCTTCGGGGGCGCCCAGTACCGCCGGGTCGTGGAACCCGGACCCGGCACCGAGGTCACGGCCCGTTTCCCGGACGGCCGCCCCGCCGTGACCGCCTGCGCCCTGGGCTCCGGCCGGGCCGTCTACGTCGCCACCTTCGCGGCCCTGGCCTTCCACCTCCGGGGGGACCGGGCATCCCGGGACTTCCTGGCGGGATTCCTCGATCCCGCCGGGTATCCCCAGGTCCGCCGCCTGGCCGTCCTCCCCGGGGAGGAGCCCGGACCCGGTCCGGCCTCCCCCGCATCGGCGGCCGCCCCGGGCGCCCCGGCCGCGCCGGCGGCCTTCGTCCCGAACGCGGTCGTCCGGCTCCTGGAGGCCCCGGAGGACTGGGTCCTCGTGGCGGTGAACCACCGGGAAGGTCCGGCGCGGATCGAGGCGGACTTCGACCCCGCCCTCGCCCGGGAAGCCTCCGTGTCCCTGACCGTCCCGGGCGGGTCCGGCATCGTCCGGTACGTCCGGAAGGCGGGGAGGGAATAGGGGCGGGCGTCGGCGGAGGGCCGCCCGGGCATTCGCGCTTGCCCGGCCGTCCCGGCCGCGCTACACTGTCGGCCTCGACCAAAAGGAGGCCCCCGGTGACGAAATTCCAGGACATACCCTACGCCCGGCCCGACATCGAGGCGGAGTCCGCGGCCTTCCGCTCCCTGCTCTCGGACTTCTCCAAGGCCCGGAGCGCCGACGCCGCCCGGGAGGCCATGGACCGTCTCTCCGGGCTCCGGGGTCGGATCTCCACCCTCAAGGACCTGGTCGAGATCCGGCACACCTGCGACACCACGGATCCCTTCTACGAGGCCGAGAACGACTTCTGGGACGGGGCGGCTCCCCGGATCGACGCCCTGGAGAACGAGCTCTACGGGACCCTGGTCTCCTCGCCGTTCCGGAAGGAGCTGGAAGGGGTCTGGGGCCCCCACATCTTCCGGATGGCGGAGTGCAGGCTCGCGGCCTTCAAGCCCGGGATCGAGGATCTCCTGGCGGTCGAGAACCGCCTGGCCAGCGAGTACGGCAAGCTCAAGGCCTCCGCGGCCATTCCCTTCGACGGACGTGTCCTCAACCTGGCCGAGCTCGGACCCTTCGTGGAGTCCCCGGACCGCGATACCCGGGGCCGCGCCGTGTCCGCGGTCTCCGGGTTCTACCGGGACCACGGGGACGAGTTCGACCGGATCTACGCCGAGCTCGTCGCGGTCCGGCACCGCATCGCGCTCGAACTGGGCTTTCCGAACTTCACGCCCCTGGGCTACGCCCGCCTGGGCCGCACGGACTACGGCCCCGGACAGGTCGCCTCCTACCGGTCCCAGGTACTCCGGTCCGTCGTGCCCCTGGCCGCCTCCCTCCGGAAGCGCCAGGCCCGCAGGCTCGGCCTTTCGGCCCTGGCTTACCGGGACGAGGCCTTCGAGTTCCCCACGGGCAATCCCAAGCCGGCCGGGGGCACCGCCGAACTCCTCGAGGCCGCGGGACGGATGTACGACGAAATGTCCGCCGAGACGGGGTCCTTCTTCCGCAGGATGCGGGAGCGGGAGCTCTTCGACTTGGAGCCCCGGAAGGGCAAGGCGATGGGGGGCTACTGCTCGTACCTCCCCGCCGAGGGGGTTCCCTTCATCTTCGCGAACAGCAACGGGACCGCCCAGGACGTCGACACCTTGACCCACGAGGTCGGCCACGCCTTCCAGGTATCCCGGGGCGGGCGCTTCTCCTTCCCGGAGTACCACTGGCCCACCCTGGAGGCCTGCGAGATCCACTCCATGTCCATGGAGTTCCTGGCCTGGCCCTGGATGGACGGCTTCTTCGGCGCGGACGCGGACAAGTACCGGTTCCGGCACCTGACCTCCGGCATCCTCTTCCTGCCCTACGGGGTCCTGGTGGACGAGTTCCAGCACTGGGTCTACGAGCATCCCGGGGCGGCCCCCGCCGAGCGCCGGGCCGCGTGGCGGCGGATGGAGAAGGTCTACCTGCCGTGGCGGGACTACGAGGGCGACGGGTTCCTGGAGGCCGGGGGCTACTGGTTCCGCCAGGGCCACATCTTCCAGGACCCCTTCTACTACATCGACTACACCCTGGCCCAAGTCTGCGCCTACGAGTTCTGGGCCCTGTCCCGGCAGGACCGCCCCGGGGCCTGGCGCCGCTACCTGGCCCTCTGCGACGCCGCGGGAAGCCGGCCCTTCCTGGATCTCCTCGGGATCGCGGGCCTGCGGAATCCCTTCGCGGAGGGCTCCATCGCCGGGATCCTGGCCCCAGCCCGGACCTGGCTGGACGCCGTGGACGACCGGGGATTCTAGGGAGGAGGCCGGACCGCTGCCACGTACTCCTCCTGCTCCGCGGTCTCGACGGCCCCGGGCCGGGCGGCCCGGACCGAGCGGATCGCGTCCTCCGGCGGTACGCCCAGCTCGACCAGGAGGCGGGCGGCGATCGTCCCGGACCTTCCCAGGCCCCCCATGCAGTGGAGGCAGATTCTCCCGCCCCGCAGGAGGATCGAGCAGAGCCGGGGACCCTCGGTCTCCCAGGCCGCCTCCCACTCCGGACCCGGCAGACCGTAGTCCGGGACGGGCAGGGACAGATGGACCATCCGGACCCGGGCCTTCTCCGGCAGGTCCTCCACCCCGAGCCGGGAATATTCCTCGGGCTCGATCAGGCTGACCAGGACCCCCGCGCCCCAGTCCCTAATCGCGTCCAGGTCCGCGTCCAGGTCCCGGTTCCAGGATCCCGAGGCGGCGCGGGCCTGCTTCTTCCCAGGGCAGATGGTCATGCCGATCCGTCCGCCCCCGGGGGTCTCCACGGAGTCGACGACCAGGGGATGCGTGAAGCTGGTGCGTTCCATGGAGGTAAGTATGGGGCGGGGAGGGGAA
>CALMRC010000169.1 GCA_937873275.1 uncultured Spirochaetota bacterium | reverse complement strand
CCCCGCGAGCTCCGCCGCCTTTGCGGAGCACCAGGCGGACATGGCCTGGGTATGGTCCCGACCCGTGGCGGGCTGGATCATACGGATTCCCGCGCCGGATCTCGCCAGGCGCACGGGGTCCCGGGGCACCCCCAGACCCGTGTCCTTCTCGGGGCAGGCGGTGCTCACTTCGCAGAAGGCGGCCAGCTTGGAGACCAGGGGATCCTCGATGACCGCGCCGTTGTACCGGCAGGCCTCGAATCCCAGACAGCGGGACACGAACAGCTTGGGGCGGGGATGCATGGGACCTCCTCGGAATGCACGTTCCTGCATACTCCCTCCCGGGAACCGCGTCAAGGCTCGCCGAGGCAAGGCAGGTTGCCAGGCGCCCCCGATCCATACCAGAATACGGGGCATGGATATCGACCGGGGACCGGGTGCCCGGGGGGATCTTCCCCTCGAGGGCGGCGAGCGGCTCCGACTGGACGCCCAGGGCGCGGGCTCGTTCCTGCAGAAACTCGGGGAGCGCCTGGACTACAACATCAACATCATGGACCGGGACGGGATCATCATCGCCAGCCGGGACCCCGCCCGGGTCGGCACCTATCACGCCGCGGCCCGGCATCTCCTGGAATCCGGGGGCCGGGAGGAACGCATCTTCCCGGGCGACCATCTCCCGGAGGGGACGAAGCCGGGGGTGAACCTTCCCCTGGAGGTGCGAGGGGAGATCCTGGGGGTGGTCGGGGTGACCGGCGATCCCGGGGCGGTGGGAGACCTGGCCCAGGCCGTCAAGACGAGCATCGAGTCCATGATCGAGCTGGAATCCATGCGGGAGGCGGTGATGAACCGGCGGTCCCGGAAGTCCCAGCTCATGGCCTACCTCCTGTACGAGGAAAACGTCCCGGAATCCTCCGTGGTGGCCTTGGCGGGGAAGCTGGGGTACGATCCCTCGGTGCCCCGGGCGGCCCTGCTCCTCCGGTTGCCCGCGGGGAAGGGCCCCGAGGAGACCCTGGCCCGGGTCAAGGCTCGGGGGATCCACGATTCCCAGGATATCGCCAGCGCGGTCCCGGACGGTTCCCTCCTGGTGTTCCGGAGCCTGGGCCGGGTTGGAGGGAAGGAGGTCCGGACCGGGGAGGGAGTCCTGGGGTCCTATCGGGAGGAAGTCCGGGCATACTGCCGGGATTTCGCCCGGGAGACGGGGATCCGGGACCTCGCGTGCTATGCGGGCGCTCCCCAGCGGGACTTCTCCCGGTACCGGGGAAGCTATCGTCAAGCCCTGTGGCTGGCTTCCCGGGTCCCCGGCACGGGCGGGGCGGAACCGGTCCTGATCCTGGATCACCTGGACACCTTCTTCCTGGCCCGGACACCCCGGGTCATCCTGGACGACGCCCTGTCCTACGTTTCCGCCTTCGTGCCGCCGGAATTGCGTCGGACCCTCGCCGTCACCCTGGAAGCCCTGGAAGCCTCGGGATTCAACGCGAAGGAAGCCGCCGCCCGGCTGGGAATCCACCGGAACACCCTGTCCGCCCGTCTGGAACGGATCACCTCCTTCCTGGGTTGCGATCCCCGGGGGGACGCGGGAGCCCTGTCCCTTTCCCGGGCGATCGTTACCTACCAGAGATTGCGGGAGGGCGTTGTGCAGGATGCACAGGAGCGGGGCTGAAATCGGTGCGCATCGTACAGTGACGGATTCCCGAAACCGCCCATAGAATCTTCCATTCCCATTAAGTTCCAAGGAGGATTCTATGGTTTCCGGAACCGTCGCTCTCCTAATGCTGGTGGTCGCCGTGGTGGCCATCGTATTCCTGACGGGGAAGTACAAGGTGAACGCCTTCCTCGTCCTGATCGGGGTGGCCTTCGCCTTCGGCCTGGCCATCGGGCTGCCCGCCCTGGACGTGGTCGGCAAGATCAAGGCCGGCTTCGGCGGCACCCTTACGAACATCGGCATCGTGATCGTGGCGGGAACGATCATGGGCACCATCCTGGAGAAGACCGGGGCGGCCCTGTCCATGACCCAGGCCATCCTCAAGCTGGTGGGCAAGAACCGCGCCCCCCTGGCCATGAACGCCGCCGGTTACGTGGTTTCCATCCCGGTGTTCTGCGACTCGGGCTACGTCATCCTGAATCCCCTGAACAAGGCGCTGGCCAAGGAAACCGGCACCTCCATGGCCGTGATGGCCGTCGCCCTGGCCACGGGCCTGTACGCCACCCACACGATGGTTCCCCCCACCCCGGGTCCCATCGCCGCGGCGGGCGCCCTCTCCGCGGACCTCGGACGGGTCATCCTCTTCGGCCTCATCGCCGCCGTGCCCGCATCCCTCGCGGGGCTCTTCTGGGCCACCAAGGTCGCGAAGAAGTACCCGATCGAGCCGGACGTGGAGGAATCCTACAGCGACATCGTGAAGAAGTACGGCAAGCTCCCGAGCACCTTCCTCTCCTTCCTGCCCATCGTGCTTCCCATCGTCCTCATCCTCCTCAAGAGCCTGGCGGAGTTCCCCTCCAAGCCCTTCGGGGAGGGCGACTTCCAGAAGTTCATCCGCTTCGTCGGCGATCCGGTCACGGCGCTGATCCTCGGCGTGTTCGCCAGCCTGCTCCTGGTCAAGAAGGGCGAGCTCGGAAAGGCCGTGGACGGATGGCTGGGCCAGGGGATCAAGGATTCCGCCATCATCCTGGTCATCACCGCCGCGGGCGGCTCCTTCGGCGCCATGATCGCGGCCAGCCCCATCGTCGGCTTCCTGAAGGGCAGCCTGACCAGCCTCTCTCTGGGGGTCTTCCTTCCCTTCATCATCGCCGCTGCCCTCAAGACGGCCCAGGGTTCCTCCACGGTGGCCATCATCACCACCTCCACCATCCTGGCCCCCATGATGGCGAGCCTCGGCCTGGACCCCGCCCTGACGGTCGTGGCCATCGGCGCCGGAGCCATGGTCGTTTCCCACGCCAACGACTCCTATTTCTGGGTGGTTTCCCAGTTCTCGGGCATGCCCGTGAACACCGCCTACAAGGCCTATTCCAGCGCCACCGCGGTGGAGGGGATCGTGGCCGCCCTGGTCGTGGCGGTGATGTCCCTGTTCGTGTAAGGTAATCCCATGGACCACTCCCGAATGAGGAAGGACGCGACCGAGATTTTCGCCGCGGGAGTGGCCCGAGTGGACCCCCGGCCCATGGTTCGGGACGCCCTCCGGCTGGAGGGGCCGGTCCTGACCGTGGAAGCCGGCGGGCGCGCCGCGGCCTGGGACCTGCGCCGCTTCGACCGGATCCTGGTCCTGGGCTTCGGAAAGGCCGGGGCCCGGATGGCCCGGGGAGCCGAGGAGGCTCTGGGGGACCGGCTTTCCGGCGGGGTCGTGGCGGTGAAGCGGGGCCACGCCGAGCCCTGTTCGACGGTGCGCATCCTGGAGGCCTCCCATCCCGTGCCGGACGAGTCCTCCGTCCGGGCCGCCCGGGCCGTCATGGAGGCCGCCCGGGGCGCGGACGAGCGGACCCTGGTCCTGGTCCTGGTGTCCGGGGGAGGGTCCGCCATCCTCTGCGCCCCCTACGACCGGGACGGACGCTCCCTGACCCTGGACGACAAGGCGGCGGTCACCCGGGAGCTCCTGGCCTGCGGGGCGGACATCCGGGAGATCAACGCGGTCCGCCGGCACCTGTCCGCGGTGAAGGGGGGCCGCCTGGCGGAGATCCTCGCACCCGCCGCAGTGGTCACCCTGATCCTGTCTGACGTGGTGGGGGACGAGCTGGCGTCCATCGCCTCGGGCCCCACGGTCCCGGATCCCACAACCTGGTCCGACGCCCTGGGTATCGTCCGGCGTTTCGGGATCCAGGACCGTATCCCGGAGGCCGCCCGAAGTCTCCTTGAGGACGGGGCGGCGGGCCGCCTGCCGGACACCCCCAAGGCCGGGGACCGGGCCTTCCGGAACGTGCGGAACATCGTCCTGGGATCCAACCGCCGGGCGGCCCTGGCCGCCGCGGCCCGGGCCCGGGAGCTCGGATACCGGACCCTCTACCTGGGTTCCCGGATCACCGGGGAGGCCCGGGAGATCGCCCGGGCCTACCTGGGCATGGCCCTGGACTGCGCCGCCGACGGGGTGCCCCGGAGCCGGCCCGCCTGCCTGATCGCCGGGGGGGAGACCACGGTGACCCTGCGCGGGTCCGGCAAGGGAGGCCGCAACCAGGAGATGGCCCTGTCCTTCCTGGCGGGTCTGGGAGACTCGGAAAGCCGGCTCGCCCGACGGATCTGCTTCCTCTCGGCGGGCACGGACGGCAACGACGGCCCCACGGACGCCGCGGGCGCCTTCGCGGACGCGGAACTCCTGGAGGCCGCCCGGGCCGCGGGATCGGGGCCCCGGGACTATCTGGCGGCCAACGATTCCTACGCCTTCTTCGACCGGATCGGGGGCCTCCTGCGGACCGGTCCGACCAACACGAACGTCTGCGACCTGCAGGTGGTGCTGGTGCGGTAGGAACCGGCCCTCTCCTCCGGGTTCGACCCGGACCCGGACGCGGCTTCTTAATGCCTCCTTAACGGGACGAGACTCAAAGGACGTGGTATCCTCGGGCCATGGAAGAGACGCTCGAGGGACGTCCGGAGGGCGGCCGCGGGGGGCATTTCCTGGTCGCCGTCACCGGGAGCGGAAACTCGGAATACCTGATCCGATGGACCGAGGCCGAGGCCCGGAGGCGGGGCGCCACCTGGACGGCCCTGCATGTCCACGATCCGGACCGCGACGAGGACCCCGCCGGGGTCGAGGAAAACCTGGCCCTGGCCCGCCGGTTGGGGGCGGATATCCTGTCCGCCGTGGACCGGGAGGTGGCGGAGTGCATCGTGCGCCACGCCCGGATCAAGGACGCGAGCGCCCTGGTCATCGGCAAGGCCGAGGAGTCCGACCGGTCCTTCCTGGGACGCCGGAGCGTGATGGAGGACGTCCTGCGGGAATCCGGGGACCTGGACCTGGTGATCCTCCGGGGCACGACCCCGGTTCCGCCCTCCCGGCGGCCCCTGAAGATCCGGGACGCCTCGGGCCCCCTGCGGGGAATCCCCGCCGCCCTGGGAGCCCTGGCCGCGATCACCCTGCTGGGCCATCTGGCCCAGCCCGCCCTGGGGTACCGGTCGGTCTCCATCCTCTACCTCCTGGCCATCATCACCCTTCCCTTCGCCTGCGGCCGCGTCACGGTCCTGGCCTCCGCGGCCCTCTCCGCCCTGCTCTGGAACTACCTGTTCATACCTCCCCGCCTGACCTTCTCGATCGCGAGCCTGGAGGACCTCCTCATGTTCGCGGCCTTCTTCCTGGCCGCCTTCGTGGGGGGGCTTCTGACCTCCCGGCTGAAGGAGAAGGAATCCGCCCTGTCGCTCCGGGAGCGGCGCATGGCCTTCCTGTACGGCTTCACCCGGGCCGTATCCCGGGAGCGGGGCATCGAGGCCCTGGCCCGGCTGGCCTCGGACTACCTGGAGCGGCACCTGCGGGTGGAGGCCTCGGTGTTCCTGTGGGGTCCCGAAGGCAACCTCGACGTCTCCGGCCCCTCCCCCGCGGGAAGGGACCCGGCGCCCGGGTTCGATCCCGACGCGGCAACCCGGTGTTTCCGGACCGGCCGGTGCGTCCCCGAGGGGGACCATCGCCTCTACGTACCCCTGGGGTCCCAGGACGCCGTCCTGGGCGTCCTCTACGTCACGGGCCGGGAGGAGCGGAGCCTGCGGGGGGAGAACCGGGAGGTCCTGTCGGCCCTGGCGGGCAACCTGGCCCTGGCCCTGGAGCGGGAGATCCTGGCGGAGGAGAACGAGCGGAACAAGATGGCCGGGGAGTCCGCCCGGCTTTCCAAGATCCTGCTGAACCACGTCTCCCACGAGCTGCGGACCCCCCTGACCACCATCACGGGATCCGTGAGCGCCCTCCAGGCCGGGGCGGCGGAGGATCCGGGGGTGCGGGGCGAGCTCCTCTCGGAGACGATGATAGCCGCGGGCAAGCTCAACCTCATCGTGGAAGACCTCCTGGCCATGAGCCGCCTGGAGGCGGGCCGCCTGGCCCCTCGCCCGGAGCCTGCCTACGTCGGGGAACTCGTAGGGGCCGCCCGGGAAGGCCTGGAAGCCGACCTGGGGGGACGGAGCCTCGTCCTGGAGGAGTCCGCCCGGGACGCGGAGATCACCGCGGACCCGGTGCTCCTGGTCCAGGTGATCCGGAACATCCTGCGGAACTTCACGTCCTACACGCCCCCCGGCTCCGTCCTGCGGGTCGAGTGCGAGCCCCTCCCGGAGAAGATCGTCGTCCGGTTCTCCGACGACGGCCCCGGGGTGCCCGGCCGGGAGCTCCCCCTCCTGTTCGACACCTTTTTCCGGGGATCCCGGGCATCCGCCCGCCCGGGCTGCGGCCTGGGGCTCTCGATCTGCCGGGGGATCGTGGAGGCCCACGGCGGTTCCGTGCGCGCGGACCGGAGCGACCGTGGCGGCCTCCTTTTGGAGCTGAGCCTGCCCCGGAGGGGGGAGCCGTGATTCCCGTCCTGGTGGTGGACGACGAGGTCCAGATCCGCCGGCTCCTGCGCCTCTGCCTGGAGCCGGCGGGGTACGCGGTGCACGAGGCCGACAGCCTCGGGGAGGGCCTGCGCCAGTTCGGGGCGGTCAAGCCCGGCATCGTTCTTCTGGACCTGGGCCTACCGGACGGGGACGGTCGGGAACTCCTGCAGGCGATCCGGAACCGGGGAGACGTACCCGTCCTCATCCTGTCCGTGCGGGACTCGGAGGAGGACATCACGGGCCTTCTGGACGCCGGGGCGGACGACTACCTGATCAAGCCCTTCGGGGTCGGGGAGCTCTTGGCCCGGATCCGGGTGGCCGTCCGGCACCGCGCCCCCGGGGTTCCCGCGGGACATCCCGTACGGATAGGCCGGTTGGAGGTGCGCCTCGACACCCGGGAGGCCTTCCGGGACGGCGTCGAGGAACACCTGACCCCGACGGAATGGTCCATCCTGGAACTGCTGGTTCGGAACTCCGGGAAGATCGTCACCCGGAACCGGATCCTCCGGGGGGTCTGGGGACCCGACATGGCCGGGGACTACAACAGCCTCCGGGTCTACGTGAACCAGCTCCGCAAGAAGATCGAACCCGAGCCCTCGGCTCCCCGTACCCTCCTGACCGAGCCGGGGGTCGGGTACCGCCTGAAGCTGGAAGCCTGACATGAGAAAGCCCTTCAAGTCCGACGCCGTGTACCTCCTGGCCTTCTTCCTGATCGTGATCGCCGCGGGGACCTTCCTGCTCCTCCTGCCGGGCGCCTGGGCCGGAAGCCCGGGCCGGCCGGCCCGGCTCTCGCCGATCGACGCTCTCTTCACCTCCACCTCCGCGGTCTGCGTCACGGGCCTGACGACCGTGGACACCGCGGACTATACCCGCTTCGGCCAGCTCGTCATCCTGGGGCTGATCCAGGTCGGAGGCCTGGGGATCGTGTCCTTCACCTCCTTCATGATCCTCCTGCCGGGACGGCGGATCCCCTTCCGGAGGCTCCGCACCATCCGGAGCTTTTCCGTCCAGGGCGTGGAGAACGACCCCGCCAAGATACTGCGGGGAATCGTGATCTCCACCTTCCTGATCGAGACCCTGGGGGCCGCGGCCCTGGCGTTCCAGTTCTCCCGGCTGGGCCAGCCGGAGCCGGCCTACCTGGGGATCTTCCATTCCGTCTCCGCCTTCTGCAACGCCGGGTTCTCGGTCTTTCCGGACAGCCTGGAGCGATTCCGGGGGGAGCCTCTCCTCCTTATGACCTTCGCGGCCCTGATCGTCCCGGGGGGCATCGGTTTCATCGTCCTGCAGGACATCGCCCGCCGGGCCCGGGGCCGGAAGCGGATCCTGAGCTACCACAGCCGGCTCATGCTCTCCATCACGGCGGTCCTGGTGCTCTCCGCCGCCGGGGCCTTCTGGATCCTGGAGAGGGACCACGCCTTCGCGGGGATGTCCGCCGCGGACCGCATCGCGAACGCACTCTTCCAGTCCGTTACGCCCCGGACCGCGGGATTCAACGCGGTCCACCAGGCGGACCTCCGCCAGCCGACCAAGTTCATCACCATCCTCCTGATGTTCATCGGCGGGGCCCCGGGGTCCATCGCGGGGGGGATCAAGATCGCCACCGCCTACGTGGTCCTGGTCGCGATGCTCAAGAAGGCGAACGAGCGGGGGGAGATCAACGCCTTCCGCCGGCGGCTGGGGCCCGAGACCGTCAACTCCGCGGTGGTATACTTCATCAAGGCCGCCTTCCTGCTCATCCTGGCGGCGGGTATCCTGAGCGTCACGGAGGCCGCCCGGGGCGTGGACTTCGGCCACATCGCCTTCGAGGTGGCTTCGGCCTTCGGGACCGTGGGGCTTTCCCTGGACTTCACCGCGGGCCTCACCCCGGCGGGCAAGCTCGTGATCATCGGGACGATGTTCACCGGAAGGGTGGGCCTCCTGGCCTTCCTCTTCCTGGGCGGTTCGACCCGGGCGAAGATGTTCGTGTATCCCGAGGCGGAGATCTTGATAGGGTAGGTGTATGAAGCAATTCGCGATCCTGGGACTGAGCCGGTTCGGAAAGAACGTGCTGGACGAACTGCTGGAGTTCGGCGCCGACGTCATGATCGTCGACAAGGACCGGGAGGTCATCGACGCCTACCGGGACCAGCCGGTGAGCGCCGTCGTCATGGAGATCGAGAGCGAGGACAACCTCCGCAAAGCCCTGCCCAAGGGCCTCGACGGGGTGGTGATCGACATGGGGGAGAAGATCGAGGCGTCCATCCTGGCCACCAGCTACTGTCGCAAGATGGGCATTCCCCGGATCTTCGTGAAGGCCGTCACCGAGGGGCACGCGGAGATCCTGGAGATGGTCGGGGCCACGAACGTCGTGTTCCCCAATCGGGAGGCCGCCAAGCGCGTCACCCCCCTGCTGGTGTCCTCGGGACTCCTGAATTACCTCCCCGTGTCGGGCAACCTGGTCATCGCGGAGCTCGTGGTCCCGGATCGGATGTTCGGGCTCTCCCTCCTGGAGGCGAACCTCCGGAAGAACCACGGGATCAACCTGATTTCCGTGCGGAACGGGGAGGAGGAGTACGGACTCTTCTCCCCGGAATACCGGTTCCGCCCCGGGGACATCGCCCTGGTCTCGGGCCTGGACGAGTCCATCGAGGTCTTCGCGGAAAAACACGCCCCGAAGGCCCACCGCGTCTCCTTCGTCCGGGATCTGGGGAGGCTCTTCGGGCGGCGCAAGGGGTAACTGCCCTCCAATCGGGGTCGTCCGCGCCGAGCGGCGTCAACGACCCGCAATTCCGACGAGTTCCCGAGCCGCGGCTTGACGGCCCGGCCGGGCGGGGCGAGAATGCTCCTGCCCGGCCCGACGAGTCCCGGGCCCTCCGGGCGATCCCGGCAGGATCGAATCGTCCGGAGGCGCCGATGTCCCCGAAGGATCCCGGCCGGGCCGACCGCCCGGATTCCGCCGCCCTGACCCCCGAGTTCTACCGCAAGTCCGCCCTCCTGGGATTCGGCCTCTTCGGGGCCCAGCTCATGTGGATGGTCTACAACACCTACATGCCCATCTTCCTCCAGGCCGGGAGTCCCGGCTTCCGCGCCGCCGCGGCGGTGCGGGGCTTCGGACTCTCCGCGACGGTGACCGGGATCCTCATGACCCTGGACAACGTGGCGGCCTTCTTCCTCCAGCCCCTGATGGGGCCCGTGAGCGACCGGACCCGGTCAAAATTCGGCCGACGCATGCCCTGGATCCTGGTCTTCGCGCCCTTGTCGGCCTTGGCCTTCGCCCTGATCCCCCTGGGCGCCGAGCTCGTTCCCCCGGACCTCTCGGGGCGGTTCTCCGAGCTGGGCGGACCCTTCGCACTCCTGATGGGAGCGGCCCTGGTCATGGTGGTGTGCATGGCCCTCTGGCGTACCCCCATGTTCGCCCTGCTCCCGGATCTTTTCCCTTCGGCCCTGCGTTCCCAGGCCAACGCGGTGGTGAACATCATGTCCGGGATCGGCGGGATCCTGGCCTTCGTGGTCGGGGGTGCGCTCTTCGCGGTGTACCAGCCCCTGCCGTTCTGGTTCGGGGCCCTGGCCACGATGGCCGCCGTCCTGGTGCTCTTCAAGAGCGTCCGGGAACCCCCGGAGCTGGCCGAGGCCGCGGAGGCCCCGGGGGGGCTCAAGGTCCTGGCGAAGCTCCGGGATATCCCGGCGGAGAACAAGCGGAGCCTCGGGCTCCTGATCCTGACGGTGCTCTTCTACATGGTGGGCTACATGGCCGTCGAGACCTTCTTCTCCTCCTTCGCGGTCACCCGGCTGGGACTGGCTCCCTCGGCGGCGGCCATGCTCCTGGCGATCTCCTACGTCTCCTTCCTGATCTTCGCCCTGCCGGCCAGCCTGGTGGCCCGGCGCCTGGGACGGAGGGTCACCATCTCCGCGGGACTCCTGGTGTTCGCGGCGGGGCTGGTCGTCATCCGGCTCTTCCCGACCCTGCCGGTGACGGCGGCCATGCTCCTGGTCGGGGGCTTCGGCTGGGCCCTGGTCAACGTGAACTGCCTTCCCATGATCCTGGACACCTCCACCTCCGAGGACCTCATGGGAACCTACTCGGGGCTCTACTTCATCGCCACCACCCTGGCCGGCACCGTCGGGCCGATCCTGAACGGCCGGGTCATCGACCTGGCGGGCCGGGACTACTCGGTGATCTTCCTGGTCTGTCCCTTCTTCTTCGTCCTCTCCTTCCTGTGCCTCTCGGGGGTCCGGACGGGTGAGGTGAAATCCTCCCGGGACCCCGCATGAGCGGCTCGGGTGTCCCGGGGTTCGTCACGGCCCCGGGCTTCGAGGAAGCCGCCCGAGCCTTCGACGACCAGATCCGGAGGGGCCTCCACTTCGGGGCCCAGATCGAGGTCTGGCTCGGGGACCGGCGGGTCCTGTCCCGGTGGGGGGGATATCGGGATTCCCGGGGCGTCCGGCCCGTGGAGGCCGACACCCCCTTCGCGGCCTACTCCGCCACCAAGGCCCTGACCGCGGCCTGCGTGCACAAGCTCGCGGACGAGGGCCGCCTGGACCTGGATGCCCCGGTGGCCGCCTACTGGCCCGACTTCGCCGCCCGGGGCAAGGGAGGGATCACGGTCGCCCACGTCCTGCTTCACCAGGCGGGCATCCCCGGGAAGGCGGACCTCCCCGAGCTCCTGTCCTGGCTGATCCCCGGGGGCGGGGCCCGGCGGGCGGCGGCCCGGCGGCCGGAGCACGCCCCGGGGGAAAAGACCATCTATCATGCCTTCACGGGGGGCTTCGTCCTGGGGGAGGTGATCCGTCGGGTGACGGGCCGGACCGCCGCGGACTACCTCCGGCGGGAGTTCCTTTCTCCCCTGGGCATGGAGGACAGCTGGCCGGGCCTGCCCCTCCGGAAGCTCGGCGGCGCCTCCGGGATCCATACGGCGGACCCCGAGCAGGCCGGGGCCGCGCGGGTCTTCTCCAACCCCCTGTATCGAAGGTTGTACCTGCCCGCGGCTTCCCTGAACACGACGGCCCGGGACCTGGTCCGGTTCTACCGCATGCTCCGCGACGGCGGCGAGCTGGAGGGCCGCCGGTACCTGTCCCGGGCCGCGGTGGAACGGGCGACGGCGCTCCGGTACGACGGTCCGGACGCCCGGTCGGGGATGCGGATCCGCTGGTCCCTGGGTTTCGGCCTGGGGGGCTATTCGCCCTTCCCGGACCGGGACATCCGCCACATGGGCCGGGGAGGCACCGAGCGCACCTTCGGACACTCCGGCCAGGGGGGCTGCGCCTTCGGCTGGGCGGACCCTCCCTCGGGCCTGGCGTTCGCCTTCACCTGCAACCGTTTCCAGGATCTTCCCGGGGCACACCTGCGGTTCCAGGAGCTGGCGGACGCCTGCTGGGACGCTGCCTGAATCAGGTCTTTCGGGCCGGTATCTCCACGCGGATCGCCCGCCGGTCCGGTTCCAGTACGACCCGGCCTCCGATCTGCTCGGCCAGGGCGGTGACCAGGGACAGGCCCAGGCCCGCCGAGGGGCCGGAAGGATCCAGGTCGGGCGGCAGTCCCCGGCCGTTGTCCTCCACCCGGAGGAGCAGGCTGCCGTCGGAGGGCGCTTTCACCCGGGCGCGAACCTCGACCCGCCCCGTTCCCGGAACGGCGTGGCTCAAGGCATTCGAGACGAGTTCCTCCAGGATGAGCCCGCAGTTCACGGCCGCCTCGGAATCCACCTCCGCCTCGTCCGCGTCCAGGGTGACCGACACCGCCTCTCCCCGGGCCGTCCGTTCCGCGGCCAGGGAGGCCAGGAGCCCGGACGCGTAGGATCCCAGGGCCACGCGGTCCCGGCCCGCGTCGTCCAGCACGAAGTCGTACATCCGGGCGATCGCCTCGATCCGGCGTCGCGCCGGTTCCAGGCACCGGGTCTGATCGGGGTTCTCCGTGCGCCCCGACTGCAGGGACAGCAGGCTGGAGAGGATCTGGAGATTGTTCTTCACCCGGTGATGGAGCTCCCGCTGGAGCCTCTCGTTCTTCCGGAGGGTTTCCTCCAGGTCCCGGGCGTACGAGGCCGCCCGGGCGTATTCCTGCCGCGCGGCGTCCGCCTCTCTCCGGGATCGCAGGGCGAAGCCCCGCAGGAGGGAGCGGAACGCCAGAATCTGGGCCAGGATGACGGCCAGGCCGATGTCGGCGTAGATCATCTGGTCCCGGAGGATCGCGGAACCGTCCGCCAGGGAGATGGCGGTAAAGACTCCGGCCCCGATCGTGAGGAACGCGACGATCACGATCGGCGGGACGACCAGGGCCAGGCCGTATCCCACGAAGATCAGGGCCGCCACCGCGGACAGGAGGTAGGCCGCCCGCTCGGCGGTGTCCTCGGGTCCCAGGAAGGTTTCGACGAGGACGTACAGGGCGATGACCGTGCCGAGCAGGAAGACCGAGGCCCGGATGCGGCCCCGCCGGGCCAACCATGTCGCCCCGAAGGAGACGGCGGTGAGGGCGAGGAGGGTGAGACTGTCCCAGCCGAAATACCCGCTCAGCGCGTAGGACAGGGACAGCCCCGCGGCGGAGGCGGCGACGACCCAGGCGATGACGAGGGCTGCTTTGCGCACGTCCCGGACGGAATCTTCGTCCAGGGATCCCAATACCGTGGAGTCCATGGTTCCCTCAAGATTCTGGAATCTGTTTCCCTAACCATAGCACATCCGAACGGAACGAGCAAAAGAAGGTAGCCGCCGGAGGTCCCGGCCGGCCCGGGTGTCACGGATGTAACATATTGAAAATTATATATAAATAAAATACACTATACCATGTCGACGACACCCCGGTCCCCGCCGCGGCGTTCTCCCGGGGGCGATTCTTCCGGACGGTCTTCCCCGTCGGGGCGCTGCAGGATGTCGTCGCGAACCGGACGGCGGCCTCCGGCGCCGATTTCAAGGAGTGACAGCATGGAACTGAATTCGTATTGGCTGATCCTCGGGGTCCTGGTCCTGTATTACGGATGGAAGACCTTCGGTCCGGGGCGCAAGGCTCCGGCCTCGGAGGTGGCCCGGAAGCTCGCGGGGGGCGCCG
Organism: uncultured Spirochaetota bacterium; assembly: GCA_937873275.1. Classification (GTDB taxonomy): domain Bacteria; phylum Spirochaetota; class Spirochaetia; order Treponematales; family UBA12059; genus JAAYUR01. The sequence goes on along the minus strand of CALMRC010000169.1, from coordinate 1,721 downwards.
CGATCCTCGACGTGCGGACCCCCGCGGAATTCCGAACCGGAGCCTATCCCCGGGCGCGCAACATCCCCCTGGACGAGCTGGAGGGACGATTGGCATCCCTCGGGACGCGGGACAAGCCCGTGGTGGTCTACTGCGCCTCCGGGTCCCGGAGTTCCCAGGCGGCCCGGATACTCCGGAAGGCCGGTTTCTCCGACGTGGTCAACGCCGGGGGCATCGGCTCGATGCCCCGCTAGGACGGTCCGGCCCCGCTTGCGCGGGACTCCGGAGCCGCGATACCCTTCCTGCGGCCGCGGGCGGAACCCCGCGGCGGGGGTGAACGTGGACTCCGACTCCCTTCGTCTCGTCTGGGACCGGTACGCCGATCGGCTGAGGGCCTTCCTCCGGACCCGGGTTTCCTCCCCGGAAGACGCGGAGGACCTGCTCCAGGAGCTCTTCGTGCGGGTGCACACGGGACTCTGCTGCCGGGAGGCCGCGGCCTCCCTGGAGAAGTGGATCTACCGGGTCGCCCGCAACCTCGTCATCGACCACTACCGGTCCCGGAAATCCCACGAACCTCTGGCGGACGAGGTCGCCTCGCCTTACGGCGCCGGAGAGGAGGAGGACGATCCCGCCGCCCGGATCGCCCTGTCCCTCCGGGAGACCGTGGACGAGCTTCCGCCTCCGTACCGGGACGCCCTGGTGGAGGTCGAGTACGAGGGGCGCTCCCCCGCCGAGTACGCCGCCCGCGCCGGCATCTCCCTTCCCGCCGCGAAATCCAGGATCCTTCGGGCCCGCGGCAAGCTCAAGGAGCTCCTCTTGGAATGCTGCCATTTCGAGCTGGACCGCCTGGGGGGCATCGTGAACTACGAGAAGCGCTGCGTCGAGTGCGACCTTCGCCGGGCGGCCTCGACTTCCCGATATCCGCCCGGCCCCGCCCGTCCCGGGCGTACGACCGGCACGAAGTAGCCCGGCCTCGAACGAATTCCTGCATCTTCCGGCGCGTCCGATCGTCTGTCCCGTCGAAATCGCACCGACCGGAGGCAGACATGGAAACTCTCATCGACCTGCTCGAACTCGCGTTCCGACAGACCCTCGTGTCCCTTGCGCACAACTGGCCGTACCTCCTGGCCGGCATCGGCACGGCCGCCGCCTTGAAGACCTTCCTGAAGGCGGACCGGGTTTCCGCCTTCCTGTACCGGTTCCGCGGGGCCGGGGTGTTCGCGGCCTCGATCGCCGCCGTGACCACGCCGTTCTGCTCCTGCGGGACCACCGCCGTGGTCCTGGGCATGATGGCCGGAGCCCTGCCCCTGGCCCCCATCGTGGCGTTCATGGTCGCCTCTCCCCTGAGCTCCCCGGGGGAGCTTCTATACAGCGCCGGGCTCTTCGGCTGGACCTTCGCGGTCTGGCATTTCGCGGCCTCCGTCCTTCTGGGCCTTGCGGGGGGAGGTATCGCCGCGGTTCTGGAAAGCCGGGGCTGGCTGAAGGGACAGACCCGCGTCCCGGCCGGCGGAGAATCGAAATCCGAGGGAACGTGCGCCTGCGCGGTCCCGGCGCCCGCGGAGCTTGCCGTGCTCCGGCCCCGGGCATCCTCCCGCGGCCCGACCCGAGCCCCCCTCGCGGCGAGATCGGCCGCCTTCGCCGCGAAGCGGGGGGACTCCCGGTCGACCGCCTGCGGCTGTCCGCGGACGGTTCCCGTGCCGGCCCGGCCGCTGGGGCGGCTGGCCGCGAGCGGTCCGGAGTTC
>CALMRC010000168.1 GCA_937873275.1 uncultured Spirochaetota bacterium | reverse complement strand
CGGGCGGCGCCGAAGAAGCGCTTGGGCTTGTGCAGGGCGTTGGAGTCCACGCCGCCCGAGAGGATCTTGCCGCTGGTGGGGACGGTCTGGTTGTAGGCCCGGGCCAGGCGGGTGATGGAGTCCAGGAGGATCACGACGTCCTTGCCGTGCTCCACCAGGCGCTTGGCCTTCTCCAGGACCATTTCCGCCACCTGGACGTGCCGGGTGGCCTGCTCGTCGAAGGTGGAGGAGATCACCTCGGCCTTGACGGTCCGCTCCATGTCCGTGACTTCCTCCGGACGCTCGTCGATCAGGAGGACGATGAGGTAGACCTCCGGATGGTTGGCGGTGATGGCGTTGGCGATCCGCTGGAGGAGGATGGTCTTTCCGGTCTTGGGGGGGGACACGACCAGGGCCCGCTGGCCCTTCCCGATGGGGCAGAAGAGGTTGATGATCCGGGTGGAGATCTCCTTGGTGTCCGTCTCGAGGTTGAGCCGCTTGTTCGGGTACAGGGGGGTCAGGTTCTCGAAGGGAATCCGGTTCTGGGCCACCGCGGGCTCATCGAAGTTCACCTGCTCCACCCGGAGCATGGCGAAGAAGCGTTCCCCCTCCTTGGGGCTACGGATCTGGCCGTAGACGGTGTCCCCGGTCTTCAGGTTGAACAGGCGGATCTGGGACGGGGAGATGTAGATGTCGTCCGAGCCGGGGAGGTAGGAGTTCTGGGGGGACCGGAGGAAGCCGTACCCGTCCGGCAGGATCTCGAGGGATCCGTAGGCGTAGATGATGCCGCCCCGCTCGGTGTGGGCCTTGAGGATGGAGAAGATGAGCTCCTGCTTCTTGAGGGAGATCATCTCCTCGTGGCCGATGCCGTACTTGGAGCCCAGGTCCCGGAGCTCCTTGAGAGGCATACTGGTCAGGTCGTTGATGGAAAGCCGGGAGCGGGAGTCCAGATGCTCGGGCCGGGCCGGTTCGGCGGGCTTTTCCGGAGTCTCCTGCTTCTTCACGAATCCGGGAACGGAGATCGTTGTGGAGCGGAACCCCGGGGCTTCCTCCCGGCTCGGCTCCGGGCGGGAAGCGTCCGGGACGGGCGCTTCGGGGACCGGGGCGTCGCGTCCCGGTTTCCTGCGGACCCGGATGCGAACCGGCTCCTTGTCGGCGACGTCCCCCGGGGAATCCGGAGGTTCGGTGCCGGATTCCGGGGAACCCGGGGTCTCTTCCGTCGCCGCCGCCTCGAGGGGGAACTCCGCCTGGCCGGGACCCTCGGTCTCCGACGCGCTGTCGATGGGGCGTTTCTTTCGGATTATTGCCATCAATCACTCCGTACTGAAGGTTGGAATCTTGGAATACCGCGAGCCGCCGCACCGGGGGGCCGCGGGGTCGAATCGCGCCGAACCGTTCAGGATGGCGCGGATCGAAGCTGGTTCTTGTAGGATGGGGGAACAACGCCGATCGGATCGATGCTATTCCGTGGCGGATGCTCCATCCTATATCCCGATGCCTCCCGCTGTCAAGAAGAGGAACCCGTTCCCTCCTCGACGAAGGTTTTCAGTTCCCGCAGGGCCCGGGCGGCCGCCCCGGAGCGGATCCGATCCCGACCTCCCGCCAGTCCGAGCCGGAACTCCCGGGCCCGGCCGTCCCGGGCCGCGAGCCCGATCCAGACGGTGCCCACGGGCTTTTCGGGGGTGCCTCCCCCGGGCCCGGCGATCCCGGACACCGAGACCGCCACGTCCGCCCCGCTCAGGCCGAGGACGCCCCGGGCCATGGCTCGAACCGTTTCCGCGGACACCGCCCCGTAGGTCTCCAGCACCTCCCGGGGGACGGACAGGACCCTCTCCTTGGCCTCGTTCGCGTAGGAGACGACGGCACCCCAGAAATTCTCGGAAGCCCCGGGGACCGAGGTCACGGCCGCGGCGGCGAGTCCTCCCGTGCAGGATTCCGCCAGGGCCGCAATCCAGCCGGCCCGGGACAGGGCCGCAAGCAGGAGTTTCGCCTGGTACTCCGGTGAATCCTCGGAGGGCGCGTCGCCCGCGGCCCGGGGCATCAGGATGGTTCGACCCGGGGTGCGAAGGGACTGAAACCCGAGGGGTCGCGGATCATCTCGCAGCGACCCTCGAAGATCACGCCGTCCGCGATTCGGAGCTTGGTGGTCCGGATCTTTCCGTACACCCGGGCGGTGGGCAACAGTTCGATGCGGTCCGCCGCCTCCAGGTCGCCGTGGACCACCCCCCCGACGACGATGCTGGAAGCCCGGATGAGCCCGGCCCGCACCTCGGCGCCCTCGTCGATATGGAGGAAGCCCTGGGCGTCGATCTCGCCCTCGAAGCTGCCCCGGATCATGAGGGATTCCTGGAATTTGAGTTTTCCCGAGAATCCGGTCTCCCGGCCCAGGATCGTGCTGATCTCGTGGATGGTCTTGGATGTCGTCTTGGGCATTCGTTTCCCGCTATTTGGTCTTCATCACGAACACGCCGTCCCAATCCTCCGGAGGCGGGTCCTGGATATAATGCCGGCATCGCTCCAGGTAGACCTTGGAAGGCCCGTCCTGGGCATCTATGCGGAGGGCTTCCGCGAACAGGGGTTCGGCTTCCCGGAATTTCATGAGCTTGTAGAACTTCCGCCCCTGGGCGAAGAGTTCGAGGACCCGCTTCTTCTCTTCCGTGATCACGCCGTCCCCCTCGACTTAACTTCCGGTATGCTCCCGGACCTTCTTCTTGATGGCCGCCAAGGCGGTCTCTCCGGTCTTGATCCGCTCGGCCTCGGCCTTCCAGTTCTCCACCCGGCGTTGCCATTCGTCCAGTTTGGCCGCGATCTTGCGGGTTTCCTCCCGGGGGGTCTCTTCAACGGAGCAGAGGGCGTCCAGGAGGGCCCGGATCTCCGAAGAAACCTGGACGGCCGCCCCGGCCATCTCCTCCGCGATCCGGAGGCGGCCTTCCCGGGATTCGATCTGACGGATCAGTTCCCGGGTCCGGAGGACCGCCCGGATGCGGGCCAGGACCTCCGAGAAGTTGAAGGGCTTGGTGATGTAGTCGTCCGCCCCGAGCTCCAGTCCGTCCACCTTGTCCTTCACGTCGTCCATGGCGGAGAACATGATGATGGGAATGTCGGCGTAGTCGGAGTATTCGGGGCTGGTCTTCAGGATTCGGGTCAGCTCCCAGCCGGAGAGCTTGGGCATCACGTTGTCCAGGATCACCAGGTCGGGTCGTTCCTTCCGTATGGCGTCCAGGGCCTCCATCCCGTTCTCCGCCTTTTCCACGCGGAATCCGAGCTTGGAGAGCATGACGTCGAAGAACTCGAGGTTGATCTGCTCGTCGTCGACGATTAATATCCGCTTCTTGTCGTCCATCTGCACCTACTTTGGTTGTCGAGCCCCATTTTCCTACAGCCGCCCGGTATTGTCAATCGAGGGGTTTCCGATTCCTCGGGCTTTCCGGGACCGCCGGCCGATCCGGACGGCGACGCCGGCGGCGATCCAGGCCGCTCCCAGGGCCAGGGCCGTCCATCCCAGGGCGTCCCCGATCCGCCGGTATCCCGTGCCCCGGAAGGAGGCCGGCGGTAGCGGGATGTCCACCCGAAGGATTCCCTCCTCGAAGGGCGGCAGTTCCGCGATGAGGGTCCCGTCGGGACCCAGGAGGGCCGTGGACCCGGTGTTAGCCGCCCGGGCGACGGGAATGCCCAGCTCCGCCGCCCTCAGGGCGGATTGGGTCAGGTGGTAATACTGGCAGGGAGCCGATTTGCCCCAGGAATCGTCCGTCAGGACCACCAGGAAATCGGCTCCCGCCTCGGCCATGGCCCGGGTGTGGTCCCCGAAGGAATCCTCGAAACAGATGGGTACCGAGAAACCCGCGTCCCCCAACCGGAAGACCGTGATCTCCCGGCCCGCCTCCCAGAACTGGCCGACCTCGGCCTCGATGGCCGCGGCGATGCCCGGAAGGAACTTCGCGGGGGGGAAGGTCTCGGAGTAGGGAACCAGCCGCATCTTGTCGTACCGGGCGACCTCCCGACCGTCGGCGAACAGGAAGGCGCTGTTCCAGTTTCTCCGGGTGAGGGCGTCCGCGCCGGGTTCGGCCCGACCGTTGCCGAAGAGCAGGGGAACGTCCAGGCCCCGGATGTACGCGTCGATCCGGGTCACCAGGTCCAGGGTATCCCGGTTCGGCCGGAACCGGAGGTGCCAGCCCAGGGGGGGGACGACGGCGGTCTCGTGCCAGACCACGAGGTCGGGCTTCCCGGACCGGGCCTCCTCGGTCAGGCGGATCAGGCGGTCCGCCATGGCCCGGTAGTCCCGGAGGGAGCGTTGTCGTTCCCGGAAGGCGGGTTGGACCAGGGCGACGCGCAGGGAAGCCCGGGGTTCCCACTCCGTCCGGAACAGGGTCCCCGCACCGTAGGCGACCAGGACGATCCCGACGGCGCAGGCCGTCGCGACTCCCGCGGCCCGGGGGAAGCCGGACCCTTCGCCGGGGCCTTCCCGATCCAGGACCCTCCGGAGGGCGTATCCCCCGGCGGCGTTCACGGCAAGGGCGGCCAGGGACACCAGCCAGACGCCCCCCGCGGAGGCCAGTCCCAGGAGATTCGGCTCCCTCCAGAAGGCGTAACCCAGGACCCCGTAGGGATATCCCATGAACCCCCGGGATCTCAGGAACTCGTAGGCCAGCCACAGAAAGGGGAGGGCCGCGAACCCCGACCGGGGAAAGGCGCGGAAGACGTGGGAGACTGTCGGGAACAGGATCGCCAGGCCGAAGGCGGCATACCCGCAGGCGATCAGCAGGGCCACGGGGTGATAGGTCCAGAGCCAGTAATTGGAAAGGGCGTAGAGGGAAACCCCGAAGATCGCCCCCAAACCAGCGGCCCTCCCGGGCTTCCATCCGGGCAGAAGGGAGAACAGGGGAGCCAGGGCGATCCAGGCCAGGGGCCCCGCTCCCTTTTCGAGAATCGGGTTGGGGAAGGCCAGGGTATAGAGGACCAGGGAAAGGAGGAACCGGAGGACCGAGGTCCCGGACCCGTTCGGATTGTCCCGCCTAGGCGCCTTCGGAGTCACTCGGAACCGGTCCCGGCCGGTCCTTCAAGCTCCAGGCGGCCTTCTTCAAGTCGCGGCCGGGGCGGAAGGCCGCGACGCCGTGATCGGCGACGGATACGGGTTCCCCGGTCTTGGGATTCCGGGCGCGCTTCCGCCCCTTGCGGACCCGGACCTCGAAGGTACCGAAGCCGCGGAGCTCGACGGTTCGGCCGGACAGGATGGCCGTCTTGATTTCCTCGAACACGCCGTCAATCAAGGAGTGAATATCCTTCCGGCTGATCGACAGGCGGTCGTGGAGAGAGTCGATCAGCTCAGCTTTCGTGACCTTGTCGGCCATCTTACCCCCCGGAACTTAGCGGTCGGAAAAGAACGACGCCGCCCGTCGAACCGCGGCGTTTCCCGGATCAAGCCGAAAGAGTGTTCAAAAGGCGCTGCATCCGCGACTTCTTGCGGGCCGCGGTGTTCTTCTTCACGATGCCCTTGCTGGCCGCCGTGTCGATGTCCTTGATCATGGCCTTGAGGGCGGCTTCCGCCGCGGCCTTGTCCTTGCCCTGGACCGCGGCCACGACCTTCTTGGCCTCGGTGCGGATCTCGCTCTTGGCGCGCTTGTTGCGGATTCGGCGCTTCTCGGACTGGAGATGGCGCTTTTCCGCGGAAGACTGGTTCTTGCCCAACTAAGTACTCCTACAACGGTTCCGAAACTCCCCCGCGGCGACCCGGCGCCGATTCGAGGCTGAGGGAAAAACTAGCAGATGCGCCTTGTCGTGTCAATAGATAGACGTGATCCGGGCCGATTCGCCGGCGTTGCGGTTTCCCGCGTGTGCGGCTATAGTGGAGCCATGTTCGGATCGATCGGGTTCGTCGCGTGCGTCATTCCCCTGTTCCTCCTGTACGACATCCTGCTCCGGGCGGCCCGCGCCCTGGCTCCGGACCGGGGGGAGGAGCTGTCCTTCCGCCTCGCGGACGATATCATCTACCGCCTGTTCACCACCCTGAGGTGGATCGGGGGGTTCCGATACGTGCCCGAAACCCGATGGGACGGGAACCCCCCGGGCCGCTTCCTGGTCGTCGCGAACCACCAGAGCCTCCTGGACATCATCGTGGTGATGAGCTACTTCGGCTCCTGCCGGGGGGTGCGACTGGTATCCAAGCGGGAACTCGGGCGCTTCGTGCCCCTGGTGTCCTCGGTCCTGCGCATCCAGGGCCACGCCCTGATATCCCGGCGGGGGGACCCGCGGCAGTCCATGGACGAACTCGCCCGCTTTTCCCGGCACTGCGCCCGCAAGGGCGTCCGTCCGGTGATCTTCCCCGAGGGGACCCGATCCGCCACCGGGGCCGTCGGTCCTTTTCACTCCGCGGGGGTCCGAAGGATCCTGGAGGAGGGCGGCACCCTGCCCGTCGTGGCCCTGGCCATCGACGGGGGCTGGAAGGTCCGGAATATCGCCGGTCTGGTGAAGAACTTGAGGGGAGGGCTGTACCGGGTGAGGCTTGCGGGGATCTACCCCGCCCCGACGGGGAAGAAGGACATCCTGGACACCCTGGCCCGGGCCCGGGACGACATCGCCGGGATCGTCGACTCCTGGCACCGCGGGGACGGGGAATCCCGGCCCGAGGCGGCGGAATGAAAACGGGGCGCCGAAGGCCGTAGCCGTCGGGCGCCCCGGTTCGGGCCGTACCTTCGTATCGGGATCAGTTGAAATCGCTGGGCCGACGCTCCGTGCGCTTGCACTTCTCGCATTCCGCGATGTTCTTGATCCTGCCGTCCTCGAAGAGGGTCTTCATCTTTATCTCCCCGCCGCAGGGACAATAAAACCGCTGGGTCGTACTGGAGGTACGGGCGTTCTTGCTTATGGCTGCCATGGCAACTCCTTATCCGAAGTGGAATCTATCCTTAAAGGCGCGGAAATGTCAACCTGGAGGATCGAACTAGAAAAAATGCTCCCGGGGGAAAGGAGGAACCCCCGGGAGCCGCGCCACATAACGGAGTCGAGAAGGCAATCTCGCTCACCCCATGCATACAGGAAACACCGTCTCCGGAGGGAGGTTACAGGAAATTCATCGGCCGAGGAGGGCCGCCAGGGCACCCCGGACCCGCTCCCGGAATCCCTGTCCGTACCGGTGCGAGAAGTCCACCGCGGCGGAATGGACCGTCACCGGGAGTCCGTACTTGCGCTTCAGGTGGTCCCAGTGCTTCACGATGTAGACGTACAGGTCCGCCGGCGTGCGCCCGGGGAAGCGTGCCTCCATGCGTTCCGAGCGAATGACGGTCACGATCGGGGCGTAGACGGTCCGGTACCAGGATTCCAAGGCGTCCCGGAAGGGGATCTCCTCGGGCTTTCCCTGATTGATGAAGTATTTGTGGACCAGGATGTGGTTCAGGATGATGTCGTACTGGCCCGGGGCCGAGAAGTTCAGGTCGTCGTCCCCCGTGGCATCCCGGAAGCCGGTCTTCCGGTAGAACTGCCCCTTCTCGTAGAGGATCACCGCCTTGCGGAGCTCCTCCAGCCCCATGCCCGGTTCCAGGGAAACCTTGGTGTTCAGGGATACCACCTCGGCGTCGATGGCCCGGGTACCCTGCATCCGGGCCACGGAGACACGGTGGTTCCCGTCCCGGACGAAATAGAGGCCCCCCACCTCGTACAGCTGGATGGGCGGAAGGATGACGTCCTTGTAGTGGGCCACGTCCACCCGGACCCACCGGGGGCGGAGGTGGTCGAACCGGGGCAGGAAGTGCCGGTTGAAATCCCGGTACCGGCCCTCGCTTCCGACGATGCGGTCTATGGGTACCGCCTGCATGCCCAGGTAGGTCTCCCCCTCGGGGCGGAGAATGGAGCGGACCTCCTCCAGGGAAAGGAGATTCCGGCGGGAGGGAACCAGGAATCCCTGGATCCGGGTAAGGAATTCCCGGGTCCGGGCCCGGGAGAAGTCCTCCTCCGCACGCTCCGCGTGGACATCCATCAAGGCAGTTCCTCCCACTCCAGGATGTGGTGGCCGTAGGCGTTTACCACCGTCGTCGGCCCGTACCGGGAGACCCGGGGCGCCGTGAGGTCGTAGAGGTGCACGTGCCCGTGCACCAGGAACCGGGGCCGGAAGGTTCGCATGAACCACAGGAAGGGGCGGAAACCCCGGTGGCAGGGATCCGGAAGATCGTGGATGCCCTCCGGCGGGGCGTGGGTCAAAAGGACGTCCACGTAGCGGCCGAAGAAGAGGCGGTTCCAGACCAGGCCCGGGATCAGGAACAGGATCCGCAGCGCCATCTGCAGGTTGGTGAACTGGTTGGCTCCGCCGTTGTACCAGCGGGACCCCCCCAGGCCCGCCACGATAAGCCCCCCCTCCCGGACGACCCGGAATCCCGCATAGACCGTCCCGGACCCCTCCCGGAGCTCCCGGGAAGGCCAAGGGGTGTCGATGGGCCGCCCCCGCACGTCCGCCCGGGGCCGGTAGTAGGCCAACTCCTCCAGGTTGTGGTTTCCGAACACGAAGAGCAGGGGTTTGTTGAGTCCGGAGACGATGAAGGAAAGGTAATCCATGGGAAGGTCCCCGGCGGAGAGCACGAGGTCCACGTCCCGGAACCGGTCGCGGATGGACGATGAGTACACCACCGGATCGACCTGGTCCGAGACGCAGAGGATCCTCATTTGTGGGGGCCGGCGGGTATCGTCGTCTTCGAAAGCAGTTCCTGGAGCTGCTCTTTGGACAGGAGCTCCACGGCGCGATTCTCCCCGAACTCCAGGGCCGCCCGGTTGAAGGAGGAACTTGTGATGATGGAGCCCCGGATGATTCCGAGCTTCTTCATCTGGTCCAGGAGGGACCGGATGGAGGAGTCGTCCAACATCTCCGACACCCGCAGGTACCGGAGGAGCCGGGGCATCTTCTTGGTCCCCATCCACTTCTCGGAGTCGTTCTCCACGGCGATCATGTCCACCCCGTTCGGGGTCATGGAGACGTCCCGGATGTTGAGCTGGAGGGCCTGCTGGGTGATGGCCTTGCAGAGCTCGATGAATTCCTCCCGCCCGCAGGTCAGGTAGTCCTTCATCTTGTCGTCCGAGCGGTATTCCTGGTACTGGGTCAGCTTTTCCGCCACGTCCCGGAAGCCCGGCTTGCGGGCGTAGATCCTCTCCCATTGTTCGATGGCCCGGTCCAGGTTCCTCATCTTCTCGAAGCACATGGCCAGGAAATACCGGCCGTAGAGGGCCTCCGGAGCCCCCTCCTCCTTGGCCAGCTTGACGGCCCGCTCCAGCTCCACCACGGCCTTGTCCAAGTTGCCCATGCTCATGTAACAGCCGCCCCGCTCGACCAGGGCCTTCACCTTCAGATCCGGGTTCCGCTGGGCTTTCTCCAGCATCAGGAGGGCCGCCGTATAGTCGTTGCTGTCCTTCAGCAGCTTGCCCAGGTAGTAATAGGACTCGTGGTACTCGGGCTCCAGCTTGATGGCGATCTCGAGCTCCGCCCGGGATTCCACCGGGTGTTTGGTCTTGTATAAAATGAGCCCCAACCGGGCGTGGGCCTTACCGAGCCGGGGATCCAGCTCCAGGGCTTTTCGGAGGTACTTGACCCCCACATCCGTCTTGCCCCGATCGTCGAAGAGCCGGCCGCAGTTGAAGTAGTGCTCCGCGGTGGCGGGTTCCAGTTTGGACAGAAGGATGTATTCCTTCAGGGCTTCCTCGTACTGGCTGAACCTCTCGTACATGCCCGCGATCCGGGTCCGGAATTCCACCTCCGAGACCTCCTCCCCGAACTGGCCGATCTGGTTCACGGTCTTGAACTCCATGAGGGCCAGCTCGGGCTTCTCCTCCGCCAGGTAGACGAGACCCAGGTAATAGTGGGCCGGGGCGCTGGTGGGCGTCTTGGAGATGATGCCGCGCACGATCCGGGCGGCGGCGGAAAGGCGGCCCTGTTTGATCAGGTCGTTCACCGCCGCGAGCTGCTTGGGCGTCACGACCATGCGGACCAGGAAGATGGCCAGGACCCCGACTCCCGCCCCGAGCACGATGATGAGGATAACGACAAAGGACATCCCGACTCCTGTCGGACGGTCCGGAATCGGCGCCGGCGTCGGTTCGACGCGTCCGCGCGTCCGGGCCCTCCTACTTTTCGTATAATCCGTGGCGCGGTATACTCAAATAGTATAGCAGAAGAACCGATCTTGTCAGCAGGAACGGAGGATCGAAGGGTGCGATACAGGGTGAATGCGGGACCCGCGGGATCCCGAAACCGGCCGATCGCCCGCCGTGCGGTCCTGGCCGCCCTCCTTCTGGGCCTACTGGCACGGACCGCGGCCCAATCGGGGGTCTTCGCCCAGGGGGAGCGGCTCTTCCTGGAGAACAAGCCCCTGGAAGCCTCCGCCTTGCTGGAACGGGCCACCCGGGAAAATCCCCAGGACGAGAAGGCCTGGCTCTACCTCGGTATCTGCTACCAACAGCTCGGGCGCCACGACGAGTCGGTGGCCGTTTTCCGCAAGGGCCTGCCCTCGGCCCTCACCCTGTCCCACGTGTTCTACTTCAACATGGGGAACAGCTTCCTGGCCCAGAAGCGGAACGCCTTTGCGGAGGAGATGTACGGCCAGGCCATCCAATCCAAGCCGGACTGGGCTCCCCCCTTCCTGAACCGGGCGAACGCCCGGATGGCCCAGGAAAAGTACGCCGACGCGGTGGCCGACTACACCGTGTACCTCAGCCTGAACCCATCGACTCCCCAGGCGGAATCCATCCGGAAGGTGATAGACTTGATCGGGAAGTCCCAGGCCGCCGAGGCGGCCCGCAAGGCCGCGGAGGAAGCCCGGAAGCTCGCGGAGGAGCAGGCCCGGCAGGCCCTTCTGGCCGCGGTGGCCGATTCTCTCCGACAGAGCGCGGAGGACACGACCAGCCTGTCCGCGGGATCCGGGGACGTCCAGGGCTACACGGAAGAATTCACCCTGGAAGACTGACGGACGATTGGAGAGCACCATCGTGAAAAAGAAGACGCTCCTTCTGGCCGCCGTAGCGGTTCTGTTGATCCTGGCCGCGGGGATCGGAACCCTCCTGGTCCTGGGCTCCGGGGGCGGAGCGGACCGGGAGCGCCAGAACACCCTCCGCCTCGCCCGGGATTACCTCGAGCAGGGGGACTTCGACCGGGCCCTGGACCTCCTGGACAGGCTTCTCATCAAGAACGCCGACGATCCCGACGCCCGGGCCCTCCGGGACGAGACGGTGGCCCGGAAGAAGGCCGTCGAGTCGGACAAGGCGCGGGCCGAGGCGGAAAAGGATAAAAGCGGCCAGGACGCCCTGACCCAGACCATCTCCAAGCTCGGTCAGACCATCGAGCGGACCGCGCCCCCCCCCGCCAAGGACGCGGCGGCGGAAAAGGCCGCGGAGGAGGAGGCCCGGCGCAAGGCCGAGGCGGAGGCCGCGGCGGCCCGAAAACGGGCCGAAGAGGCGGAGCTGGCCAAGAAGAGCGCCGAGCTCCAGGAAAAGATGCGGGCGGTGAACGAGCTCGTGCGCCAGGGGCGGGAGGCCATGACGGATGGCAAATACGACCCGGCCCGGAAGTCCTTCTCCTCCGCCCAGGAGATCCTGCCCCCCGGGGAGGACAAGTTCGCGGCGCGAACCCTGGCGGACATCGCGGAATCCTACTACGACGGGTACAAGCGGGCCCCGGAAAGTCCCGACGGCATCCAGTCCGCCAAGGACGCCCAGAAGACGGCCCAGGAGGCCATCCGGAAGGACGCCACGGACGCCCGTCCGCACTACACCCTGAGCAAGATCTACAACGACTCCAAGCTTTCGGACCTGGCGGTGAAGGAACTGGAGGAGGCCACCCGCCTGGACCCCAAGAACTACCTGTACGCCTTCGAGCTCGGGAAGGCCCAGTTCGCCCTGAAGAAGTACGAGGAAGCCCGGCGGTCCTTCGAATCCTCGGGATCCCTGAACCCCAAGTTCGAGCCGGCCTTCTACAACCTGGGGGTGACCCAGCGGGTCCTCAAGAACAACGACGCCGCCCTCTCGGCCTTCCGGACCGCGGTCAAGATCAAGCCCGACTATGTCCGCGCCCACATCGAGATCGGTCGGGTCCTCCTGGCCCGGGGAGACACCAAGGGGGCCGTCACCGCGTTCCGCACGGCCCTCTCCTTCGAGCCCCGGAACGTGACGGCCCTCCGGGAACTCGGGCTGGCCCAGGTCAAGGAGGGAAGCCTGGCGGACGCGGAAAAGACCTTCACGGAGGCCCTGGGTATCGAGGCCGACGCGGTGACCAACTACAACCTGGCCAGCGTCAAGATCGACCTCGGGAAGCCCAAGGAGGCGGTCCCCTACGCGGAGAGGGCCGTCGCGGCCGCCCCGAACAACGCCCTGTACCAATACACCTTGGGCTTCGCCCAGGACGGGGCCGGGAACGCGGACGGGGCCATCGCCGCGTACACGAAGTCCGCGGCTCTGGACAAGGGCTACGCGCCGCCCCGGATCAACCTGGGCAAGCTCTACCTGGAGGCGGGCTTCGACGACAAGGCCCTGCCCCCTCTGGAGGAGGCGTACAAGATCGACCCGAACTCCCTGGAGGCCAACAACAACCTGGCCAACGCCTACGGCCGCAAGGGGCTCACGGACAAGAGCATCTTCCACTACGAGAAGGCCCTCCAGCTCTCCCCCCGGAATCCGACGATCCGACTCAACCTGGCCCGGGCCTACGTGACCGCCGGGAGCCTCGAGAAGGCCCGGGACGCCTACACCGAGCTGATCAAGCTGGCTCCCTCCGAGTGGGACGCCTACTTCGAGCTGGGGAAGGTCTACGCCGGTCTCAAGGACTCCGCGAACGCCCGGCGGGTGCTGACGGAGCTCAAGGCCAAGAAACCCGATTACGAGAAGCGCGCGGAGGTGGACGCCCTCTTGGCCGGACTCTGATTCCGAAGGTCGGGCCGGCCGGGACGCCTCGGAACGTCGGGCCCGTTCCTAGAGGATCCGTTTCACCAGACGGTAGAGGTCGTCCTTGCCCAAGCGGATCCGGACCGGCCGTCCGTGGGGACAGCGCGGCTCCGGGAGGTCCCGGGCCCGGGCGATGAGCTCCAGCGCGGCGGTCCGGTCCAGCTCGTCCCCGTCCTTGACGGCGGCGCGGCAGGCCGTCGTCGCGTGGGCTTCCCGGAGGAGGGAATCCGGGGAAGGACGGGACCGCAGGAGCTCCAGGACCGCCGACGCGTCCGGGCTTCCCAGGCCCGCGGGAAGGCCGGTGACCTGCCAATCCGATCCCGAACGCTCCAAGGTATAGCCCGCTTCCTTCAGTAACTCCGCGGAGGCGGCGAGCCAGGCTTCTTCCGCATCCGACTCCGGTTCCAGGACCAGGGGCACCAGGAGCTCCTGGACCGCCGGGGGGGTCGAAACCAATCGGTCGAAGATGAGCCGCTCGTGGGCCGCGTGCTGGTCCAGGAGCCAGAGGGCCCCGTCCTCCTCGTAGACCAGGAAGACCCCCAGGGCGGATCCCAGGTACCGGAAACCGGGTCCGAGGTATCCGGTTCCATCGATCCGGACGTCCGCCGCCGGCACCTCCGGCGGGAAGCCGGGGGTGTCCCGGATACCGTCCTCCCGTCGGCTCCGGGCCTCCGAGGCGAGGTTCGCGATCCGATCCCAGGTTTCGCCTTCCCCCGGGGCCCGGGACGGCAGGACGAACATCGGCCCCCCGGGTCTCTCCGCGTCCGGAGCCCGCGCGTTCCCTCCGGCCGGAGTCTCCCGGACCTCCCAGAGCCCCCGATCCCCGGCCGACTCCCGGTCCCGGACCCCGGCCAGGCGGCTCCGGTCGGACAGCGCGTCCTGGATGGACCGGACGAGGGACCTCCGCACGGGATCGATGTCCCGGAACCGGACTTCCCGCTTGGCGGGATGGATGTTGAAATCCACCAGGGCGGGGTCGATCTCCAGGAACAGGAAGGCGAAGGGGTGCTGTCCTCCGGGGAGGACCGGGGAGAAGGCCCAGTCCAGGGCCTGGAGGAGGGAATATTCCGCCACCCGGCGGCGGTTCACGAACACCTGGGTATGACGGCGGTCCGTCCGGGCCAGGCCGGGGTCCCCGATCACCGTCCGGCCCTCGAAACCCGGGCCGGAAACGGTCACTTCCGAGAGGAGGCCCGGGGGTACGTCCGGGGCGTAGACCGAGGCGACCCGTTCCGCGGGCCGGGCGGGGGGAAGGAAGAGGACAAGCCGGCCCTCGGAGAGGAGGCGGAAGGCCACGGACGGGAAGGGGAGGGCCTTGTCCACGAAGGCCTGGCGGCAGAGGGCCGATTCGCTGGCCGGGCGCTTGAGGAATCGCTTCCGGGCGGGGTAGGAGTCGAAAAGGCCCTGGATCCGGACGGTGGTCCCGGCCCTTCCCGCCCCGGGTTCCACGGAGGCGGGGTGGCCCGGGAAGGAGGTCAGGCGGTGGGGAACCCCCTCCCTCTCGGCGCTCAGGATTTCCAGGCGGGCGACCGCGGCCACGGAGGCCAGGGCCTCCCCCCGGAACCCCAGGGTCCGGGCGGTCAGGAGGTCGTCCAGTTCGGCTATCTTGCTGGTCGCGTGGGGCAGGACCGACAGGGCGAGGTCCTCGGGACCCATGCCGCGGCCGTCGTCGGTGACCCGCAGGGAGGCGATGCCTCCGCCCTCCAGGTCCGCCTCGACCATCGAGGCTCCGGCGTCCAGGGCGTTGTCCAGGAGTTCCCGGAGCACCGAGGCGGGGCGTTCGATCACCTCCCCCGCGGCGATGCGCTTGGCCGTGTCCGGGGGAAGGATGCGGATGCGGGGGGCGCTGTCCATGGGTAGGTTATACCCTCAAGCCGGGGGATCCTCAAGCGCGTCCCCGGGGAACGCCGCGTTTGCGGGAGCCGGGAAGCGGACGACGGCGACGGTGCCGAAACCGTCCGCCCCGGAAGACAACGCCAGGGAGCCCTCGAGCTGGAGGGAGAGGGCCCGGGCTATCGAGAGTCCGAGGCCCGAATCGTTCGGAGCTCCGGTCTTCCTGCCCGGTCCCCGATCGGAGACGGACAGTTCGCACCAGCCGTCTTCGACCCCGAATCGGACCTCCAAGGCCGGAACCGCATCCGGCCGCGTCCCGTGTTTCAGGGCGTTCGTGACCAGTTCGTTCAGGATGATGCCGAAGGGAATCGCCGCGTCCATGGGCAGGCGGACCGGTCGGAAAGCCCGTGTGAGACGCACATCCGTCCGTCCGTAGGCGGATACGAGCTGGTCAACAAGGGTGGAAGCGAACTCCGAGACGTCGATGCTGTCCAGGTTCTCCTGCTCGTACAGGGTTTCGTGGATGAGGCTCATAGAGCGGATTCGATCGACGGAGCGGTTGAACGCATCCCCTTGCCCGGACCGGGCCAGGCCGCTCCGTTCGAGGGTCAGCAGGCTGATGATGATCTGGAGATTGTTCTTGACCCTGTGGTGGATCTCCCGGAGCAGCTGCTCCCGGACTTCCACGGTCTTCCGTAACGTGGCTTCCCGCTCCATCACCGACCGGGCCATGGACTCGATGCTGTCCGAAAGGCCGGAGAACTCGCGGTACGGGGGCGGGAGCGGAGTTCCGTAGTTTCCCCTCGAGACCGCTTCGGCCTTCCGGGAATACAGGGCGATCGCCCGGTCGATGGAGCCGCCCAGTTTGAACACGGACAGAAAGGCCGCGACGGCGAAGGACACGGTGACGAGGAGGGTGATGAGAATTTCGGTCTTGAACACCGCGAAAGCCCGTTCCTCGTTCCGGTAATAGACGACGCGCCATGGGGTTCCCGGGATCGCCCGGGACCAGGCGAGCCAGGTCGTCCCGTCCCGGCGGAAGCGGGCGTGCCCGGTCTCGGCCAGGGCGGTCTCGGACTCGTATCCCTGCTCCCGGACGTGGCGGATCACCGTGTGGGCGATGTAGCGGTTCGTGTCGTCCAGGATCGCGATCATGTCATCCCCGAAGATCCGCAGGGGCATTAGGAAAGAGGAGAGTTCCTCGAGGTTCAGTTCGATCACGATGCGTGCGATGCCGAAGGTTTCCGGGATATCCCGGGCCAGGTAGGCGGAGACCTGACCGTCGAAGGGGGACAGGAAGGCCCGGGAGAATCGGGTATCGAATTCCGTCCGATCCTCGAACCGGAGCCCGGAGAAATCCCGGATGACGGAGCCGGGTTCCTCAGGTATACCTAGGACCAGCCGCCCGTCCGCATCCAGTGCCAGGATCCTTTTCATCTCGGCCTGGGCGTTGACCATCAAATCCATGGCGGTCCGTAGCGGCTCGAGGTTGGAACCTTCGGAGGCGCTTTCCGCGAGGACCCGGAGATGCTCCTCGGTGATTCCGAGGTTTCTGTGGACGCTCTGGGAGATCGCGGTGTTCAGGGATCTCGCGGACGCGTCGATTTCCCGGACGAGGGAAAGCCGAAAGGACAGGCCGATCACCAGCCCCAGGGCGATGCAGGGAATCGCGGCTGAAAGGATCATGCCCGCGCCGATCTTCGTGGCCAGCCGGGGCGGGGTCGGTCCGCGGTCAGGGAATCCGGACAAAGGCTTCCCCCCGGATCTCGAAGAGGTAGTAGGGTCTGAACGTATCCCCGAAGCGGTCGAAGGACAGGGTCCCGTGCAGGCTCGGAAGGCTCGGAAGGCTGAGGAGGGCCGCCTTGATCCCGGGACCGTCCAGACGGCTCCCGCCGTCCAACACCGCCCGGATCGCCTCCGCCAGGACGTTGGCGGCTTCGTAGCCGTACAAGGCGGCGAATCCGGGCGGCTCACCGTATCGGGCGCTGTACGCTTCCCGGAACCGGGAGACCTCGGGGGAGGGGTCGTTCGCATCCGCCCCGGAGGTGAGGACGGTGCCTTCCAGGGTCCTCCCGCCGAAGCCGAAGATGTCCGGGGTCCGGGCCCACATGGATCCGAACAGGGGGATCCGGAATTCCCGGGACGCCAGGGCCTGCGCGATGGAAGCCAGGTCGAAGGAGCTCCCGGCGCAGAGGACGAGGTCCGGCCGGTCTCGCCGGAGGCTGTCCGCGAGGGCGGAAAAATCGAAACCCAGAGGCTTCTCGATGGAGCGGGTCTCGACAACGGTGCCGCCGCCCGAGAGGAACGCGGCCTCGAATCCCGAACCGACCGCCTTCGAATACGAAAGGTTCGCGGAGTCCAGGACGACCGAAGCCCTTCGATACCCCCGCCGGAGGGCCTCCCCGGCAAGAACGACACCCTGCTGGTCGCTGGAGCCGATGATGCGGAAGAAGTAATCGTCGATTCCGGAAAAATCGGGGCTCGCTGCCGTGGGGCTCAGGAGGACGACCCGGCGCTCGTTGGCGACCTCCCGGGCCCCCGTCGCGGCCGCGCTGGTCATCCCGCCCAGGAGGACCACGGCGCCCCGGTCGATCAGGGCCGCCGCCGCGGCCCTTCCGCCCTCGACGGTCTCGCCGTCGTTCTCCACGATCAGTTCCACAGGGCGGCCCCGGATTCCTCCCCGGCCGTTGATCTCCGAGATCGCCTGCTCGATGCCGTTGCGTCCCTCCACTCCGATGGCCGACGCAGGGCCCGAAAGTCCCAGGGTGGCCCCGACGAGGACGGGCTTCGGGGCGCAGGAAGCCAGAACCAAGGCCAGGGCCGAGGCGGCGAGTGCGGGCGGATGCCGGCGGTCGAGAACCATGGAATTAGTATAATCTACCGGACCTTCCGAATCCAATGCCCGCGGGGCTTTCCCGGTACTGGCGTCGGCTCCGGGAAAGCCCCGGCCGATAAAAAGGCCGCCCGGGGGCGGCCTTCGCGGTTCGGGAAGAAACCCGGGCGGCCGGTCCGACCGCCCGGATTCGATCAGAAGTGCAGCCTCGTCTCCAGGGTGATCACCGGGACCATCTCGGGGATGCCCGGGGAGGCGTACATGATGTCTCCGTTGCCGTCCCGACGGGCGGAGGTGCTGAACACAAAGGCCAGGTCCAGGTTCGGGGTCTTGGGCACCGGCACGACGACCTCGCCCTTGAGGGTGGTGTTCGCGTCCAGGAGGGCGAAGTCGTTGTCGTAGAAGAGGTCCTGGGCCAGGCCCCGCTTCTCGTAGGACACGGACCCGTACACGTCCACCACGGGGATCAACCCCTTCTGGATGACCAGCTGGGCGACGAAGTAGTCGTCCCCCGCGATGTCCGACAGGCTGGCGGCGTCCGGGGACCAGGGCCAGAAGTACCCCATCTTGAAGGTGAGCTTCTCCCGCAGGAAGGAGAAGCCGCCCTCGCCGTAGACGCCCATTACGTTGGGAGTCGCGTCGTACGACGCGGGGGTGGTCAGGTAGGCCGCGTACTCCTCGGCGTAGGCGCCCTTGACGCGCTCGTAGGCGGAGTCGAAGAAGGCCGGCCGGAAGGCCCCGGTGAAGTACCGGAACTCCAGGCGCCAGTCGATGATGGCCACGTTCCCGATGAAGCCCGTGGCGGCGCCCCAGTTCTTGAGCTGGCCATCGGACCAGAGGAACTGGGTCTGGAGACCGGGGCTCTCGCCGCCGACGGCGTCCCGAGTGTACGGAACCGTGGCTGCGCCCTCGGCGAACCAGCGGATCCCCAGGAGGGCGTTTCGCCGGATGATGGGCAGGTCCATGTCCACTCCCAGGCCCAGGAAGATCGGGTCGCCGACCAGGCTGGGATCCGCGAGCTCCCGGGCGGGGAAGAAGTCCGCCACCGCCTGGGCGCCCAGGGAGAAGGGGAAGTCCTTGACGGGGAAGAAGAACAGCCGCCCGCCCACCACGGAGGGGTCCGCCAGGTCGTTCGTCACCACCTCGAAGCCGGTCTTCGCTCCGGTGACGCCCATGTTGAGGCCGATGCGGCGGACCGCCGGGAAGTCCTGGTCGTTGGCGTAGTTCCGCATCAGAAGGCCGTGCCCCAGCGTCATGGTGTTGAGGTTGCCCACCTTGAGGTAGAAGGGATCCTCCAGCTGGCGGCCGTACTCCAGGAAGCGGATCTTGAGGGCCAGGTCCTGGACGGCGTCCAGGGCGGCCCCGGCGGGGTCGTGGTTCCAGCCGATGTCGGTGCCGAAGGACCACTCGTCGTTTCCCCGGGGGTGGTACCAATCGTTCGGATCGAAGAGGTTGGACTGGTAGATGACGGGCAGATAGA
This sequence comes from uncultured Spirochaetota bacterium, assembly GCA_937873275.1. Lineage (GTDB taxonomy): Bacteria > Spirochaetota > Spirochaetia > Treponematales > UBA12059 > JAAYUR01. Next base: position 2,410 of record CALMRC010000168.1, on the reverse strand, counting down.
GCCCCAGCTTGAGCTTCCCGACCTTGATGATGGGCTGGACGACCGCCTTGGCGTAAGTGGTCTCGTCGATGGTCACGGAGCCCAGCTCGAAGCCGAGGGCCTCCTTGAGCCACTTGACGAAGGGGCCGTCCTCGGCGGGTTCCTTACCGTCCCCCAGCTCCGCATCGCCGTCCCCGTCCGGGTCCTTTCCGCCGGCGTCGGCTACGTCCTGGCCGGGAACGGACTTGAGCTTGTCCGGCTCGATCTCGACGTCTCCGTACTCCGCGGCGTACTGTTCTGCCGTATAGGCCAGTGCCTGGAAGGCGGATCCGAAGAGGTCCGCGAACTGTCCCGCCCCGACCAGGATGGATTCCAGGACGGCCCCGTCCGCGGCCAGTCGTCCGAACTGGACGGCTCCCTTGGACACGAGGAGGAGATTCTTCATCCCCTCCTCCACGGCGAAGGTGAAGTCCGTGCCCCGCACGCCCGCCACCGTGGAGGTGGACCGGATCTCGTAGCTCCCGCCCTTGGCCGCCACGGTCCGGACCTTTCCGCCCAGGAGGGCGAACTGGTTGGTCTGGCTCGGCGTCGCCGCGACGGTGTCCACCCGGAAATTCGTGCCCTTGGCCAGCTTCACGAGGGTGCCGTTGGGTTTGAGGCGGAGCTCCGCGGTGGTGCCCGGACCCGTCTTCACCAGGGAACCGACCGGGATGGCGTCGTCCTCGGCGATCCCCGAGGGGTAGGCCAGGGTGGTCCCGTTCGGGGTCTGGACGGTCAGGTCCGGCCCGGCGACGAACTCCAGGACCATGGAAGGCCCGCCCTGGGCGAAGAGCAGGGCCGGGGAAAGGACGGCGATCAGTATGGCCAGCAACTTGCGCGATTTCATGGCGTCCTCCTTAGAACTTGATCGAGCTCTGGAGGCTCGAGGTGACGGTATAGCTGTCCGTCGCGGCGTCGTACTTGAGGTTATACAGGAGCGAAAGGACCGCCGCCCCGGTGTGATAGTTGATCTGGGCGGTGATGACCGCGTCCTCGGGGGTCACCAGATCCTCGAAGAAGGTCCCCGTCTTGCCCAGGAAGTACTTCTCGTAGATCGCGTCGAAGGAGAAGCCCCCGACGATCCCCTCCCCCAGGGTGGCTACGGCACGGAGGTGGGGGTAGTCCGCGGGATTGGTCGTGGCCACCGCGGGCTTGGCGGCGAAGGGGCCGTCGACTGAAGTCTTGAAGGCGATCTTGTCCTCCAGGACCGAGAATCCCAGGGAGGCGAACCACCCGGTGAAGGTGTCCCCCGTGGGGGCGACGGCCATCAGGTCGTGCTTGATCGACCGGTAGAGGTCGTAGTTGGCGTCGAAGTAGACCGGGATGAAGCCGGGCCCCAGGACCCGGAGCTGGGCCCCGTAGGTGACGAAGCCGAACAATCGCCCGCCGGCCCCGATCATGGAGCCCCACCGTCCCTCGGGTTGGAGCACGAAGTCCGAGAAGGCCGCCAGGGGGAAGGCCTTTCCGCCCAGGATCGGGATGAACACGTCCAGGCCGTACATGGCCACGGTCTGGAGGGGCTGGACGACGGGATCGTACAGGTCCGCCTGGAAGTCGGCGGCCGCGCTGATGCCGACCTGCATGTTCTCCATGATGGGGATCCCCGTCCCGTACAGGGGCCGGGCGAAGAGCCGGGCGCCCACCACGTCGAAGCGGGCCAGGTTCCCGGTCAGCAGCTGGGCTCCGACCCAGGGGAACTGGAAGAGGGACCCGTCGATGTCCAGGGCCAGGCCGAAGAGCCTCTGCTCCGGGAGGAACCGGGTGTTGGCGTAGTCCCCCACGATGAAGCCGTCTCCCAGGGTCAGGTCCTGGATGGATCCCAGCTTCACGTAGAGGGGGTCTCCCCGCAGACCGTACCGGACGTACATGAACTTGGGAAGGTAGACGTCCAGGAAGGTCTTCCCGTTGTTTTCATAATCCGGGATCCAGTCCCCGCCGTAGATCGCGTCCTCCCCGGGTGCGGGGGAGAGCTTGAATCGCAGGGTTATGTCCAGACCGATTCCGACCTTTCCGAAGGAGAGGTCCGGCTGGAAGCCCAGGCGGGTCCAGCTGGAAAATCCCCCGAGGCCGTCCGGCAGGACGTCGGTGCCCAGGTTGATTCCCGCCTGGAACTGGAATCCCGAGCCGGAATCCTCGGTATCCTGGGCGAAGGCAGTGAAGGAAAGGATCGACAGGATCGTCGCGAGGGCGATCAGCTTCCGCATACGGCAACCTCCTGGTCTACCCAAACGGGGGTCCCGGCCTTGCCGACAGCCGCCGCCTTCGTCGATAGGACGCGCCGGGGGGCCCCGCAATGCCGGAGTCTCGGAGTAAAGTATACCTCTGCGGGGGGAAAAAAAACATACCGTGCCGCTTGTGCGCGGAAGGGCCCCGTGGTAGCCTGCGACCGTCG
>CALMRC010000167.1 GCA_937873275.1 uncultured Spirochaetota bacterium | reverse complement strand
GCTGCCGCCCCGTCCGCCCCGGGCAGGACAATCACGAACTCCTCCCCTCCGTAGCGGGCGGACCAGTCGGTTACACGGGCGTGGTTCCGCACGAGCTCCGCCACCTTGGCCAGGGCCCTGTCGCCGGAGGGGTAGCCGTACTCCATGTTCACCCCGTGGAAGTCGTCCACGTCGAAGAGGATCAGGGAGAGGGGCGCCCCGGTACGCAGCGCGGTCTCCAGGTCCCGGGCGATCCGCCGGTCGTAGTAGGCGCGATTGGACAGGCCTGTGACTCCGTCGGTATTCGCCCCCCGGCGCGCCTCCTCCATGGCCTTCCGGCCCACGGACCGGATCAGTTCGGACATCCGGTCCGTCCAGACCCGGGTGACGTTCTCGAAGTGCTCCACCGCGGCCTGGCCGGGATCCTCCCGGGCCGAATCCCAGCAAAGGTCGTGGCACGTAGCCCGGTTCTTGCCCGCGGCCTTGGCGGAATACAGGGCTACGTCCGCCCTCGTATAGGCGTCCTCGGTGCTCATGCCCGGCTCCAGGAAGGTAAAGCCCAGGCTGACGGTGATTCGGATCGCCGCGTCGCCGGACTGGATCGTCAAGGCCGGGAAGGCCTCGACGAGGTCGTCCAGGACCCGGGCGACCTCGGCCTTACTCCGCCCGGTGACGATGCCCGCGAATTCGTCACCCCCGATACGGAAGGAACGTTCCGCCGCCTCCGGTGTGGACAGCAGGAGATTCGCCGCCCGGCGGAGCGCCTCGTCCCCCGCCGCGTGGCCGTGGGAATCGTTTACGGACTTGAAATTGTCGATGTCGAGGATGAAAAACCCCATGATGGGACCGGAGGATGCGGCGAGTTCCCGCTCCAGAGCTTCCCGAAGGGCCGCCCGGTTCCTCAGGCCCGTGAGACCGTCCAGGAGCCGGGATGCCCGCGCGGCGGCTTGGGCTTCCAGGATGGCCAGGCGCGGCCCGGCCTGTTCGGCCAGGAGGTCCCGGCGGCAGAGATCGAAGGGGCAGACCGGGCAGGTCGCCGCCAGGGCCGCCAGGACCGCGGCCTCCCGGGCGGGGTCCTCCACGACGACCAGGACGGGAAGGTCCCGGACCGTCGTCCGGAGGCATTCCAGGAGACCATCCGTGCCCTCGAATGTCGACGCGTCCACCAAAACGGCCGCGGCTTCGGGTGAGGCGCCCCGGATCGTCCGCCGCAGGGATTCCTCGGGACTGTCCCCGGGAATCCGTATGGGCCGGAAATTCCAGGGCGCCAGGGCCTTCTCCAGTCCGGCCATCCGGTCCTCCGGGGCAACGCAGGGAAGGAGTTTCTTGGCGGGATCATCGGTCACGGTTGGCTCCTCGCTATTTCGACATGATTCAGGATTCCGGGATACAGATTACATCATAGCACGGTTTGAGGCGGGAACGCGGTTCCGCCGGTCGGCCCGGCCCCGCGGCCGGCCTCGGGGCGCGCAGTCCCCCGGCCTACTCCAGCGCCCTCTTGACCGCGGCCTTAGCGTGGAGGACCGTGGTGTCGTAGAGGGGCACCCGGGGATGCTCCCGAATAAGAAGGCCGATCTCCGTGCAGCCCAGCACGATCCCCCGGGCTCCCCGGTCGACCAGGCCGTCGACGACCGCGGAGTACCGGGCCCGGGATTCCTCCCGGATCACCCCCCGGACGAGTTCCCCGTAGATGACGTCGTTCACCGCGGCCCGGTCCTCCGCCTCCGGGACGAGGACCTCGAGGCCGAACCGTTCCCGCAGGCGGTCCGCGTAGAAGCCTCCCTCCATGGTGAACTTCGTGCCCAAAAGGCCGACCCGCTTTAGGCCGTCCGCCCGGAGCGCCTCCCCGGCGGCGTCCACGATGTGGAGGAAGGGCAGCCCCGCCGCCGCCTCGAATCCCTCCATGACCTTGTGCATCGTGTTCGTGCACAGGACCGCGAAGTCCGCGCCCCCCGCCGCGAGACGGCGGCCGGCCTCGACCATGCGCTCCCGCAGGGCTTCCCAGTCCCCGGCGTACTGCAGGTCCTCGATCTCCTGGAAGTCGAAGGACACCATCACGCAGGACGCGGAATGGCTGCCCCCCAGCCGCTCCCGCACCTCCCGGTTGACCAGGGTGTAGTAGGCCCCCGAGGATTCCCAGCTCATGCCGCCGATCAGCCCGATGGTCTTCATGCCGTCCTCCGTCGGAACCGTTTCCCGATATAATGGCCCGGCGGCCCCCGTCCTTCAAGGGCGCTTCCGCGCCGGACCGGTTCCGTGCATACTGGGGCGCACGCCGCGGGCTTCGGGCCGCCGTCTCGGCTCGCGGCTATTCCGCGCTCGAATCCGGAGGTCAATATGAACGCGAACCGGGCCAAGTCGGCTCTGGATCTAACCGGCAAACTCATCGACCGCTTCGGGCCCCGGCTTGCCGGGAGCGAGGAGTCCCTGGGCTGCGCGGACGCCCTCCTCGCGGAGGCGCAAGGTGCGGCGGACAAGGCCTACGCCGAGGACTTCCGCGTCCATCCCGGCGCCTTCCTGGGCTTCATCCGGGTCCTGGTCGTCCTCTACCTGGTCGCGGCCCCGGCCCTCTACTTCGCCCCGGCCCTTTCCGCGGTCCTGGCGACCGCGGGTATCGGCATCCTGGTCTTCGGCTTCTTCCTGTACCGGGAAGTGCTGGATCCCTTCTTCCCCGGCCGCACGGGTCGCAACGTGACGGCGGTCCTGGAGCCCGCGGGGCCCGCGAAGCGCCAACTGATCGTGAGCGGGCACCACGACTCCGCCCGGGTCTTCAACTTCTATGTCGACCAGCCCGAGAAATACTCCCTGCGCGTGTACGGCGGCATCGGCTCCTTCGCGGGGCTCTGGATCGCATCCCTGGTCCTGGCGGTCCTGGTCCCGGGGCCCTGGGTCCGGGCGGCGGTCACGATCGCCTTCTGCCTGGACTTCCTCCTGGTGGCCCCCCTGTGGAATTTCGCGGGATCCGAGGGAACCCCCGGGGCCGGGGACAACCTCGCGGCCTCCGCGGTCGCCCTGGAAATCCTGCGGGAGTTCCGGGCCCGCCGGGACGCGGGCCGGGGCTTGGCCGGCACCCGCCTTGTGTTCGTCAGCTTCGACGCCGAGGAGGCGGGGCTCCGGGGCGCCCGGGCCTGGGCCAAGGCTCACGCGGCCGAGATCGCGGGGCTGCCGTCCTTCCACTACAACATGGATTGCTTGTACAAGGCCGGAGAATCCCGGTTCCTGACCACGGATATCAACGGTTCCGTGAAGCTCTCGGTTCCCCTGGCGGAAGCCTGCGCCGCCGCGGCCCGGGAGTCGGGGGTGCCGGCCGCGGTGGAGCCCATCGCCTTCCTGACCGGGGGGACGGACGCCGCGGAGACCGCCAAGGCGGGCGCCCGCGCCACCACCCTGATCGCCATGAAGTGGTCCAACGAGGAGCGCTCCGGGGGCTACCACACCCCCTCGGACGACCTGTCCGCGGTGGAGCCCGCCGCGGTGGAACTGGCCCTGGCCGTGGGTATCCGCCTTGCGGAGCGCCTGGACGCGGGGGACCTGGGCTGAGAGCCCCGGGTTCCCGGCAGCGCCGGCGGCGGGTTACGGCTTGAAGAGCTCCTTGAAGGCGTCCTCCAGGTTGCCGGCCGCCTTCTCGATCCCCTTCCCCAGGTTCGAGGCCAGGCGGGTCAGGGGATCCTCGGAGTCCTCCATGTCCCGGCGGTAGAAGTCGAATCCGGCCTTTATGTCCTCCTCGGGGGTTTCCGCGGAATATCCCCGCTTGAGGTAGTTGCCGTCCAGGATGGCCCCGAACGCCCCGGAGGCGGACCAGGTCCGGAGTTCCTGGATCCGTTCCACTGGGAAGGGGTGGGATTGCCAGAGCTGGTTGAACATCTTATGCACCGAGTCCAGCAGGGATTTCTGCTCGTCGAACTCCCGGGCCTGCAGGAAGAATTCGTTGATGTCCACCTCGGACAGGTCCTCGCCGCCGGCCATGCGCATCAGGGCGTTCAGGGAGGGCGTCTCGTCCTGGAGGGCCAGGACCTCCGCCCGGTCCGCGGTCAACTCGCTCTTGCGGTCCCATTCGTACAGGGCCGCGAAGATCGGGATGAGCACGATCTTGGGCAGGCCGAGCAGGTACGGCGAAAGGCGGGCCAACATCCAGATGAGGGTCTTGTACGGGGCGTGTCCGCTCATGATGTGGCCCATCTCGTGGGCCAGGATGGCCTTGACCTCGGTTTCATCGAAGTTGCGCAGGAGGTACGAGTTGAGGACGATGAAGGGTTCCTTCGCCCCCAGGACTCCCGCGTTGTATTCCACGCTCTGCTTGACGAACACGGTCGGCGTGAACGGCCAGTCGAAGGTGTCCGTCACCTCGGCCATCAGGCGGAAGATCCGGGAGTACTGGCGTTCCGTGACCTTGATCGCCGAGGCCAGGTGCATCAGGCGCAGGGACTTTTCCGAGGTTACCGACAGGATCGTGGAGACGAGTTCGTCCAGGCCCTTCAGGGATCGAAGCGCCGCGAGGGCCGCCCGGTCCGCGGGGTGCTCCCAGGACCGGGGATCGATGTCGTAGAGTTTCTTGATCTTCGGAACCAGCATGGTGCCTCCCGGCGCGGCCCTCGAGCCGACGCCGGGGATATTCTCCACGGTTCCGGGAGAATCCGCAAGGGAAAGGATCGCGGTGCCGGAGGAGGCCGCGGCTCGGGACCGGGAAGGATTTTCCCCCGCCCGGGAAAAACCTTCCCGGGCGGGGCCGGTATCCTCGGGGGCGCGGGGATCGCGGGCCCTCCGAGGGGCGTTCCAGCCCATTTCCCGAGGATCCTAACTTGGCACGGAATATGCATATTAAAAGATATATATAGTACTTCTTAGGAGGAAGACATGTATCACGGATTCTATACCAACGGTTGGCTCGCCGGTGCCGGCAACTTCGGGGCTCCCTGGGGCGGATGGCTCCTGGTCCTCGCGGTCGTGGCGGCCGCTGCCTTCGCGATCGCGGCCTTCATCCGGTCCGGCCGGACCGTCGCCCGTCACGACCGTCCGTCCGCCCTGGAGATCCTGACCGAACGGTTCGCCCGGGGCGAGATCGACGCCGAGACCTTCCGGGCCCTGAAGTCCGAGCTCGACTCGTGATCCTCGCCCCGGACTGACCCGCTCTCCCCGGGCGGCCGCCGCCCGGGGTTCCCTGCTGTCCCCGAACCGGCCGCGGTGCGGCCGCCAGAAATCCCCCCCGTCAACGGAGCCGATATGGCCGCAAGAATCTCCCCCGTACAGCTCGCCCGAAGAATCACCCTGGGCGTCTCCCTCGTCGGACTCATCGTACTCACGATCCTGCATCAGCGCTTGCAGGGCGTTCCCTCCATCGACGCCCTCGATCCCTTCGGAGGGCTCGAGACCCTCCTCAAGTACATCGCCGGCGGCGAGTTCATCAAGAAGATCGAGCCCGGGAACCTCGTCCTCCTGGGAGCCGTCGTCGCGCTGGGGGTCTTCCTGTCGCGGTTCTACTGCGGATGGTTCTGCGCCTTCGGCGCCTTGCAGGGCGTGTTCGGCTGGCTCGGGAAGAAGATCTTCCGCCGGCGGTTCGAGGTGCCCGCCCGCCTGGACGCCGTGCTCCGGTGGGTGAAGTATCCGCTCCTCGCGGCGATCGTCTATTTCACCTGGAGGACCGGGGAGCTCGTCATCCGGCCCTACGACCCCCTGGCCGCCTTCGGACACCTGTCCGCGGGATTCTCCGAGGTCTGGGCGGAGTTCGCGGTGGGCTTGGTCATCCTGGTCGCCGTCCTGCTTCTCTCGATGCTGTACGAGCGGGCCTTCTGCAAGTACCTCTGTCCCCTGGGGGCGGTAAACGCGATCCTGGGCCGGGTCCCCTTCTTCCGGATCAAGCGGGACAAGCCGACCTGCATCTCCTGCTCGAAGTGCGACCGGGTCTGTCCCATGAACGTCGAGGTCTCCACGGCGGCCACGGTGGACTCCGCGGAGTGCATCTCCTGCATGGAATGCGTGACGGCCTGTCCCACGAAGAAGGAAACCCTGAAGACGACCCTGGGCGGAAAGGCCGTCAAGCTCGGCGTGGTCGCGGCGCTGGGAATCGCCGTCTACGTCGGCGCGGGCGCCGTGGGGCAATCCCTGGGCATGCTCCGCTTCACCGCGAAGTCCCTGGGCGAGCAGGCCGCGGCCGGTGCCCTGAAGGTGGAGGACATCAAGGGCTCCTCCACCTGGGCCACGGTAGCCGAAGCCTTCGGCATCGAACTCGAGAGGCTCTACCGCGAGTCCGGCGTGAGCGCCTCCCGAGTTCCGCCGGACTCGATGATCAAGGACACGGGCAAGCTGGCGGGAATTGAGGGGTTCGAGGCGGACACGGTGCGGATCGCGGTGGCTCGCATCCTGGGTGTTCCCTATGCCGGAGAAGGAGGCGAGTCGGCGGCCGCGCCGGTCCCGGCGGCGTCGGTGCCTCCGGCGAACCCGGCCCCCGCCGCGCAGGCGGGCGGCACGGGAACCCTCTCGGTACCCGCGGGGTTCGCCCTGGAGGGGACGATGACGGTGAACGAAGTCGCGAGAGCCCTGTCGGCTCCGGCCTCCGCGGTCCTCGCCAAGCTCGGCCTCCCCGCCGACACGCCCCGGGACACGCCGCTCCGGGACCTGAAGGACGCGTACGGGTTCTCGATGCCGGACTTGAAGGAGAGGATCCTGAAGTAGCGGAGAGGAGCCTTCGCGGCGCGGCGGGCCTCCGGGTCCGCCCGCCGGCCCGCCCGA
>CALMRC010000166.1 GCA_937873275.1 uncultured Spirochaetota bacterium | reverse complement strand
CCACCGCCAGGAACTCCGCCCCCGCCTCCTCCATGTCCCGGCGAAAAAGATCGGCGAATCGATCCCGACCGACGGCACCGACGAAGCGGCCCCGGAGGCCCAGCAGGGAAGCCACCCGGATCGTGTTGGCGGCGCCCCCGCCGGCCACGAAAATCGGGTCCGGAACGGCCAGGAGAAGGTCTTCCATCCGGTCGTAGGGCACGTGGCTGGTCGTCAGGTTGTGAACGCCCAAGTAGGGCGGATAGTCGGTATCCACGAAGGAGATCACATCCAGCAAGGCGTTGCCGATTCCGACAAGTTCCATGGAATCTCCTGGATCGAGGGAGCGCCGGGTTCTGTCGATACCGGGTCCTAGTCTATCACGGTTGGCATGAGGCGGCAATCTTTCCCGGGATTTTGCGGGATCCCCCCGGGGGCGGTTCCGGAAACCCGAAAGGACGGAAGGCTTCCGGTTGACGAAGCCGATCCCCCGTGGTAATGTCCGGCGATGCGGGCGCTTGGCTCAGCTGGTCAGAGCGCCTGGTTTACACCCAGGATGTCGGGGGTTCAAATCCCTCAGCGCCCATTAGGAACGTCCGGGCGGCCAAAGGCCGTCCGGACGTTCCTATTTGGAGGGCGCTGAGGGATTTGAACCGAAGCACCGTGGCGAGCGAATGCGAGCCCGAGGCGCAGGGATGCGCCGAGAGGTGCTGAGGCGGGTCGTCGGGAGCATGCAGGATGCATGCGACCAGAGACCAAATCCCTCAGCGTCCGGACGAAATCCCGAGCCGCTTTCCGGACCTCGGATCTCGAGGTATACTTTTCCGCGCCCCCTCGGGGGGACGATCAACGCTCCGGGGATTCCACATGGACGCGCATGACATTCGGAGGGGTATCCGGTTCCTCGAGGATCACCTGAGGAAACCCTTCATCATGGAGGACGCGGCCCGGGAGTCGGGGTACTCCCTGTACCACTTCTGCCGGCTCGTCACCCTGGCCTCGGGGCTTCCCCCGGGGGAATACGTTCGGAAACGGCGGCTCTCCGAGGCGGCCCGGGACCTGGCGGAGACCGGAAAACCGGTGGGAGCCATCGCCCGGGAGTACACCTTCCAGTCCCACGAAGCGTTCACCCGATCGTTCAAATCCCTGTTCGGTCTCTCCCCCGAACGGTACCGCCGCCATACCGAACCCGCCCGGATCATGAAACCTTTCGCCCTGATGGAGGATGTCCGGATAACCGACCCCCTCCATCTGGCCGGCGCGCCGGAGATCGTACTCCTCCCGGAATCCACCGTGGCGGGACCCGGATTCCTCTGCGATCTGCAATCCCGGACCCTCGACGCGGACATACGGCGGCATTGGGAGCGGTCGGCGCCCCTCCTGCGGGAGGCCGCGGGAGGGAAGTACCCGGACAGGCGGTACGGGATCGGCTGGCCCGCGGCGGGAACGGCGGACGATCCCGTCCTGGAATATCTGGCCGGCATGGAGTGGGACCCCCGGATACGTCCGCCCTCGGCCTTCCGCACCTTCCGGATTCCCGCGGGCCCCTACCTTCGGGCGATCCACCGGGGCGCCCCGATCCTGGAACGGGAGACCTTTCTCTACCTCTACGGAGCCTACCTTCCCGCGGCATCCCTGCAGGTCCGGGCATCCTTCGACTTCGACGTATACACCGAACGGTTCCGCCCGGAGGAACCGGAAAATCCCGATTCGGAGGTGGACATCTTCATTCCCGTGGAGTCCTCGGATTCGGGCCTCTCGGAATAGCAAGAACTATCAAGCCAGGTCCTCCGGAAGTACCGGTATACTCCCGGCGGAGCCGGGGGGGAGCGCGACGGCGTGGACCTCGGCTGCGCGCAAGGGAGGATGGGAATGGAGGACTCGGCCAAGGGGAACCCCGGCATGAAACACGGGGAGGATGTTCGCGCCCTCCTTGTCCTGGACGAAGAGTACGGCGCCAACTTCCTCGTCGAGGACGGAATCCCGAACATCCGGAACCGGCTGCGGGAGTACGGGTGGAACCTCACGACCGCGGCGGTCCGGGAAGAGATCCGTCCCTGCGCCTGGGGCTTCCGCAACGCGGGGCAGACCGCCTTCCGGCCGGACCTTCGGGTCCGGGATCTCGGGAACCCGGACATGTACGACGTGGTCATCCTGCTGCCCGGAAAAAGCCAGGCGAACCTGCGGGACGATCCGGAGTTCCTGGCCTTCCTCCGCCGGGCGGCGGATCGGGGGACGGTGATCGCCGCGTGGTGTCGGGCAAGCCGCATCCTGGCCGCCGCGGGGATCCTGGAGGGCGTGCACGTCGCGGGGAGGCCGGAACATCGGGCCGAGTACGAGGCCGCGGGAGCCTTTCCCGCGGTCGTCCCCTCCCTTTCGGAGGCCCCGCCGCCGATCTCCGACCGGGGTATCGTCACGACCCTTCGGAGCAAGTTCTACCGGACGGCCATGTGCGAGGAGATCCGGAAGACCCTGGACGCTGCCGTCCCCGCCCGGGCCTTCCGAAGGGAGCCGCCCCGGGACGGGGCCCGGACCCTCGCCGCGGCCTTCTTCGCGCGGACCGGCATGGAACGGGAGGCCCGGCTCCTGGTGGACAGTCTCCGGACCTTCGGAGGCTCCCTGCGGGACTCGCCGGTCCGGATCCTCCACCCGGCGGATTCCCCCCTACGGGAAGGCCCCGACCGCGGGGCCCTGGAGAACCTCGGCGCGGACCTGGTCCCGTTCCGGGGGGATCCCCGGGTCCTTTCCTACCCCCTCTCCGCCAAGGTCGCCGCGGCGGCGGAGGCGGAGCGCCGGGCGGACGGGACGGCCGAGGTCCTGGCCTGGCTGGACGCGGATACGATCTTCCTCGCCGAGCCCTCGGAGTTCCTCCTCCCGCCCGGCATCTCCCTGGCCGTCCGACCCGTGCACCACCGGCTGATCGGATCCCTTTTCGACGAGCCCCTCCCGGAGCTCTGGCGAATCCTGTATGAGCGGGAGGCGGTTCCCCCGGGGAACGTCGCTCCCATGATCACGACCCTGGACCGAGAGCGGATCCGTCCGTACTTCAACGCGGGATGCCTGGTCGTCCGGCCGGAACTGCGACTCCTCCGGACCTGGTACTCCGAACTGTCCCGGTCGGTGCGGGACCCGGACCTGACCGGGGAATGCGAGAAGGTCCCCCTGGGTCCCCTCTTTCTGCACCAGGCGGTGCTCTCCGCGGTGATCCTGTCCCGGGTGCCGAGGGGCCAGGTCTCCGAGCTGCCCTTCCGGTACAACTACCCCCTCGCGCTCCACGAGGATTGTCCCCCGGACCTCAAGCCGGCCTCCTGGAACTCCCTGGCGACCCTGAGGTACGACGATATGAAAAACCTGCTCGGGGATGCGTGGCGTGTCCTGCCCGCCGAGGGGGCCTTGGGCGACTGGCTCTCGGAGCGGCTCCGGCCCTGAGGCGGATCCCGGGGGCCCGGTCCGAATGCCGGCCGGAGCGGTTCAGGCCCCGGGAGCCCCCGCCGTCCCCAGGATGAGCTCCGAGTAGGTCCGGCCCTCGATGGCGGACTCCGGAACCCCGGCCCGGTCCAGGGCGGCCTTGAGGCCGGCCCGGGCTTCCGCAAGGGCGGCCGGGGATTCCGTCGGGATGAGGCGTTCAATTTCCAGGAAGGCGCCCGCACCCTCCACCTTGAGGATCTCGAGGGTCATCCCCTCGTACTCGTAGGCCGCCCCCGTCTTCCGCTTCCGGTAGTAAGGCTCGCAGCCGATCCGTTCCACGAACTCCCGGAACACCTCGGGATCGGAGATCTCGAACTCCCGCTCCCGGTTCACCTCGACGCCGGCCTCCACGCGCTTGGTCTTGAAGGTGACCACGAAGGCGGGCCCCTCCGTGCGGACCCGGAAGCCCCGGGTTCCCCGGCGCTCTCGCCACCCGGGGCCGTGCCAGTAGGAGTCGCTCTTGTCCACCTTCCGGACGAACCGGGCGAAGGAGGCGACCCGCCGTTCCACCGCCTCGGGATCCTCGATCCGGGCCTTGAGCTCCACCTCGACCATGCTCATGTTCTCCGTTGGAGGACCGGCGGGTCGTAGCCCTCCGGGGGCTCGAAACCCAGGAGGACGGCGCAGGTGGCCGCCAGGGAGCTGATGCCCAGGCCGGAGGCCAGCTCCGCGGAATACTCGCCTTTATACTCCGGATCGTACAGGACGCAGGGCACCGGGCTCAAGGAGTGGCTGGTCTTGGCCTTGGGGGTCCCGTCCGGTTTCCGGGACACCTGGCCGCTCTTCTTGTCGTGCTCGTACATGTCGTCCGCGTTGCCGTGGTCCGCGGTCAGGATCAGGATGCCCCCGGCCTTCTCCACCGCGGCCCGCAGGCGGCCGATCTGAAGGTCCAGGGCCTCCATGGAGCAGACCACCGCCGGGAATACTCCGGTATGGCCTACCATGTCGCCGTTTGGAAAGTTGACACGGATGAATCCGTACTTCCCGGACGGGATCTCCTCGAGGAGCCGGTCCGTGATTTCGGCGCACTTCATCCAGGGCCTCTGCTCGAAGGGAAGCCGGTCGCTGGGAATCTCGACGTAGTCCTCCAGGGACTCGTCGAATTTCCCCGTGCGGTTCCCGTTGAAGAAATACGTCACGTGGCCGAACTTCTGGGTTTCCGAGATCGCGAGCTGCCGGACCTTCGAGGCGGCGAGGTACTCCCCCAGGGTCCGGTCGATGGAGGGGGGCTCCACGAGGTACTGGGCCGGCACGTGGAGGTCCCCGTCGTACTCCATCATCCCGGCGTACTGGACCTTGGGACGACGGACCCGGTCGAACTTGTCGAAATCGTCCTTCTCGAAAGCCGCCGTAATCTCCAGGGCCCGATCCCCCCGGAAGTTGAAGTAGATCACGGAGTCACCGTCCTCGATGGTGCCGACGGGCTTGCCGTCCCGGACGACCACGAATTCCCCGAGGTCCTGGTCGATCACCGAAGGTTTTTCCGCCCGGTAGGCCAGGACGGCGTCCCGGGCGCTGGGGAAGGCCCTACCTTTACCCAGCACGTGGGCCTCCCAACCCCGGTGGACCATCTCCCAGTCCGCCCCGTAGCGGTCCATGGTGATGTACATCCGTCCTCCGCCGGAGGCTACCCGGCAATCGACGCCCCGGGAGTTGAAGTCGGCCAGGAAGGCCTCGAAGGGATCCAGGTACTCCAGGGCGCTCTGCTCGCCCACGTCCCGGCCGTCGAAGAGGGGGTGGACCCGGACCGATTTCACCCCTTCCTCCGCGGCCCGGGAGATCATGGCCTTCAGGTGGTCGATGTGGGAGTGCACGTTCCCGTCCGAAAAGAGGCCGATGAAGTGGAGCTTGCCCCCCGAGGACTTGACGGAATCCACGAGCCTCCGCCAGGTCCGTCCCCGGAACAGGGCGCCGGACTCGAGGGAGGCGGACACCAGCTTGGCTCCCTGGGCGAACACCCGGCCGCAGCCGATGGCGTTGTGCCCCACCTCGGAATTGCCCATGTCGTCGTCCGAGGGCAGGCCCACGGCGGTCCCGTGCGCCTTGAGGCGGGTCCGGGGGCAGGACTCCTCCAACCGCCGGAAGTTGGGCATCAGGGCCCGGCGGACCGCGTCGCCTTCCTCGTAGGGTCCGTACCCCACGCCGTCCATGACCACGAGGATCACGGGTCCTCTTCGCCCCTTCCAGTTCGGGTCGCGTTTCAGGGAGCCGAGCATATGTCCTCCTAGGGTTCCGCGGATTTAACCAAGGTATTGAATTGACCGGAGGATTTCAACCGGCCCCGGGTCGGGCGGGTCCGGATCCCGAGGAACCGGGGCCGTCGGCGGGGAGCCGGGGACGGGTCGTCCCCGGACGGTTCACTCCCCGAAGTACTCGATCAGGGTTTTCACGGGGAGGCCTTCCAGGACGCGGTCGTAGTGCAGGAAGGGAAGGCCGATCACGCAGAAGACCCCGACCGGCCGGGCTCCCGCCTCGGCCAGGAGGTCCGCCGCGGCCCGGAGGGTCCCGCCGGTGGCCACGAGGTCGTCCACGATGAGGACGCGTCCGCCGACGGGGATGTCCTCGGCATGCATCTCGATCTCCGCCTGGCCGTACTCCAGGGCGTAGGACTTGGACACCGTCCGGCCCGGAAGCTTCCCCTTCTTGCGCGCCAGGATCAGGGGCAGGCCCAGCCGCTGCGCGAAGGGGGCGGCGAACAGGAAGCCCCGGGACTCGATCGCGGCGACCGCGTCGATCCCCTCGGCCTTGTAGAGCTTGACCATGGCATCCACGCAATACCGGAAGGCGTCGGGATTCGTCAGGATGCTCGTGATGTCGTAGAAGAGGATGCCCTTCTTGGGAAAGTCGGGTACCTTGCGGATGGCGTCGTCGAGGTTGAATCCCTGTGCCATGGTGTTCCTCGGATTGCGTCAGATGTCGAGGGCCGCCTTGAACCAGGCGGCCACGGCGGCGGATCCCGATGCGACGTCGAGGTCCTGGCCGTGTAGGGAGATGTCCGTATCCTTCAGGGAGTTCTTGAGGCCCTGGATCCCGTCGGAATCCGGGGACCGGAAGAACGCGGCCCTTCGGCCCGCGAGGTTGATCCCCCGGAAAAGCCTTCGGAGTTCCGCGTAGGAGGGGGCGTCCGGAGTGCGCGCTCCGAACACGTACAGCCGCGAGGCCAGGACCTCCGAAACGGTGACCGCCGAGGCGGCACGCAGTCGGACCGCAGCGCCGGCGGACTGGGCGAGCCGTTCCATGTCCCGGGCGGCCTGGGCCAGATCCTCCGCGGCATCCTCGTATACGATCAGTGTCTTCGGTTTCATGGCTTTCACATTTCCATACTAGTACGGCCGCTAGGGGCTGTCAACTCTCGCGGGTCCTCCGGTCCGCCGGGCGCGGGAAGCGCGGATGACGGCGTCCAAGGCCCCGACCCCGACGGACAAGAGGGCCGCCGTGCCGACGGACGCCAGGATTTCGGGGGTCGAGGGTTTGTAGGAGTACTCGCTCTTGAAGGGCCAGGGGGCGTAGTACGGATCGTACCCGGACCGGGCGTACCGGGACAGGTCGAAACCCAGGTTCGCGTAGAAAAGCATGATCGGGAAGGATCCGAAAGCCACGATCTCGAACCTCCGAAGGCCCTTCCGGAAGGGGGAACGGTCCTCGGGAACGAAGGCATCGGGAAGGGCTCCCGGGGCGGGCTCCAGGACCGGGGAGGACTCCTCGCTACCGGATACCGGATCCGCGGGAGCCACCTGGGCCGGGGACGGGACCGTGCATGCGGTCCAGAGGATCGCCGCCGCGGCCAGTACGACCGGAAACCGGCTCAACCGGGGTCCCTCCTCCCGAAGAGCACCGTCCCAAGCCGGAGGAGGGTGGTCCCCTCCTCCACGGCGATCTCGAAGTCGTTGGACATCCCCATGGACAGGGTATCGAAGGCCGGGAAAGACCGGGTCCCCGCGATCTCCTCGAACAGGGACCGGAGGGAACGGAAGGAGGCCCGGATCGCCGGCACGTCGTCGGTGTAGGGCGCCATGGTCATGAGTCCCCGGAGCCGGAGGTTCCGCAGGGCCGGGAGGCGGCCGCAGGCCTCCAGGGCCGCGTTCCGGTCGGGGAAACCGCTCTTCGACTCCTCCCCGGTGTGCAGTTCCAGAAGGACGTCCACGGTGCGGCCCGCCGCGGCGGCCCGGCGGTCGAGCTCCCCGAGGAGGTCCGTCGAGTCCGCGGACTGGACGCAGCGGAACAGGTCGACGGCCTTCTTGACCTTGTTCCCCTGGAGATGCCCGATCATATGGACCGCCGCGTCGGGATGGAGCCGAAGAAACTCCGGGTACTTCTCCAGGGCTTCCTGCACGCGGTTCTCCCCGAAGACCCGGATCCCCGCGTCGTAGGCCGCCTGGACCGCCGCGAGCGGGTGGAATTTCGTGACCGCCAGGATCCGGATCTCCCGGGGATCCCGTCCCGACCGCCGGGCCGCCCCATCCACCCGGGAGAGCACCTCCTCCAGGCGCCCGCCGACGAATCCGTACTCCTCCATCGCCCCGCCCTCCCCGGCGCTTCGGCCGGTAGCCCCGGTTGCCGTCACTCCACCAGGAGCACGCCGCCCGTCTCCTTTTCGTTCCCCGCGTAATCGGACACCAGCAGGACGAGGGTCGTCCTTCCCCGTGCCAGGAGGAACTGGCCCAGCCGTATGCGGCCGTCGTCGAGGAAATAGGAGTCCGAATCCCGCCGGGCGGGACCGAAAAACCGGAGCCGGCCGTCCTCCGCCCGGGCGGCGTCGTAGAGGTACCGCACCACTTCCTTTCCGTCGATCAGCAGGCGGATCGAGTACGGCGCCCGGGGCGCCGCGTCCGGCGCGGACAGGGGATCCAGGATGTCCGCGACGACCTCGTAGGTCCCCTGGCGCAGGGTCCTCGTTTCGCCGAGCGGATACGTCCTGCCCCCGGCGGCCAGGAACACGCCCCGGACCGCGGGAGCCCGGTCATCCCGGACGGGGGGCAGGAGGACCTGGGGATTCAGGTACTGCCGCTTGACCCGGTCGAAGAGCGTGAACGAGGCCTCCCGTCCCGCGAAGTATCCGGAGGTTCCGGCCCGACCCAGGATGTCCCCCGCCGCCACGGATCGGAGGTAAAAGGGAAGGCTTCCCCGCTCCATCCTTCCGTAGACGCTGATCATCCCGTCGGGATGGCTCATCGCGACGATCCCGCCCAAGGGGCAGGGCAGACCGGAGGGAAGCTTGTCCCCGTCGAACAGGAAGGTGATCTCCCCGGGGGAAACGGCCCGGACCGGCGCTCCCGCGGGACCCACGGCCATGGAGGGGAGGAACCGCCCGGCGCGCCGGCTCCCGAAGGTCAGGGCGGGGACGCCCCCGGCGATGGGCCATTCCAGGGCTGCCGGTCCCGCCGCGGGAATCGCGCACGCCAGGATGGTCACCAGAAGCCGTCGGACGGTCCGTACCATTCATTCCTCCGAGATGTTGATTTTTCCGAGCACGGCTCCCGAGCCCAGGTAGAGGCTCTCGCCCAGGTACCGGGTCCACAGGTCCCCCCCGGGGAGGGTGTACGAAAAGATGATCCGGGTCGGCGGCTCGAAGCACACGACCTGTCCGGTGCGGGCGGTCCGGGTGAAGAGGTATTCCAGGCCCCGGGAGGAGTCCGCGGCGAGCTCGAAGCTCTGGACGCGAAGGGGTAGGACGGATTCCCGACCGGATTCCCGATCGTAGACGGCTATGCCCTCGGATTGCCGGAACAGGACGAAGCGCCCGTCCCCGGTGAACCGGACCGTCACGGGTTCCCGGTAGTCGCTCTCCAGGTACCGATGATATTGGACCTTGAAGGATCCGCCCTTCCTGACAAGGAGCACGAACCGTTGGCGATCCGCGCCGCAGACCGCGGCTATGGCCTCTCCCCGGGGATCCAGGGCGACTCCCAGGATCATCTCGAGGCGGCTTCCGCCGGGAGAGAAACTCAGGACCGACCGGCCCTGGGCATCCAGGCACTCGATGCTCCCGTCCAGGGTGCCCGCCACGGCCAGGGTCGCGGAGGCGTCGAAATCCACGATCTTGAAGGGGAAGTCATAGGACCACAGGAGCTTTCCGTCCCGGGAATACTCGGAGACCGAATCCATCTCGGGAGAAACGAGGAAGAGGCGACCGGCCCGGAAGAACGGCCACCCCTCGGCCTGGATCGAGATCGACGGGGCTCCGGAGGGGGTGACCGCGGTCAGGAGCCGGGATTCCCGGGCGTAGGGAAGGATGAGCGAGTCGGAAACCGCAGCGTCGAAGGACGCCCCCCGGGACCAACGGCGCGCCCCGTCCTCGGATACGGCCCCGTAGCGGCCGCCCCAGTAGAAGGTATACAAGGGGCCGGACGCGGACGCTCCGTCGAGTTCCGAGTCCCGGGAAACGTCGGCGGCCCAGTCGGAGTGCAGGGACAACTCCCTGCGGAGGGGAACGGCGGCGACGAAGAAGTACGCCAGGAACACGAGGACGAAAATAGCGTACAGCAGCCTGTTCGGACGTTCGTCTACATCCCGCATCGCGGCCTTTCCAAGTCGGGTCGGTCTTTCCAGGGCGGAGGTAATGGTATATAGTATGGCCTTCCGTTGTCAACCGAACCCAAACCTGCGAGCCGCGGGAGAATGTCGATGGAACTCGAGGATCTGTACCGGAACGCCCGAGAGGCGGCGAAACATTCCTATTCCCCCTACTCCCGATTCCGGGTGGGCGCGGCCCTTCTCTGCGAGGACGGGACCGTGGTCACCGGCGTCAACGTGGAGAACCGGTCCTTCGGGTTGACGATCTGCGCGGAGCGCAGCGCGGTGACCGCCGCCGTGACGTCCGGGCGCCGGAAGTTCCGAGCCCTCGCCGTATGCACCCCCGACGCGGGGTATCCCGTATCCCTCTGCGGCGCCTGCCGGCAGGTCGTGAGCGAGTTCTCGGATCCCTCGATGCCCGTCGTGTTCGGGCACGGGGACCGCATCGAGATCCGTACGACCATGGGGGAACTGCTGCCCCTGGACTCCCTGCACGATCTGGCGGGTTCCTGATCAGCGCTTGGGGGCTTCCCTCTTCTTGATGTCGCTCTCCAGCTTGGCGGTCCAGATGTCCGCCTTCTTCTTGAGCTCCTCCACGTCGTCCCGGTCCCCCAGGACGGCGTGCACCCGACGGATCGCGTTCAGGAACAGGATGGCGATGCGGAAATCCTCCGCCTTGTTCGAGAAGATCTCGTACTTTTCCCGATACTTGTCCGCGGAGTCCCGGAAGAGCCGCTTCACCATGGACAGGTGGTGATGGGTCACCTCCCGGTTCGGTGAGTCGAAATCCAGGTTCGTCGGAAGGTTCTTGAGGTCCAGCAGGTTCTTCGCCACCGTCGCGTACTTGCCCCAGAGCTCGATGAAGGCCCATTTCCACCGGGAAAGCTCCCCGTATGCGTCCTCGAGTTCCCGGATCGCGAAACCCAGCTTCATGAGGAGCTGGTACCGGTTCTGGGGACTCAGGTCGGAGATGGATTCCAGGTTCTTCTCGTAATCCGAGTAGGGGGCGTCGATGTAGGAGGTGACGGTGTCCTCGAAATGCTTGATGGACCGCGCTATGGCCCGGCGGGCCTCGGCGAGGTAATCCTCGTTCTTGATTCCCAGGAGGGCCACGGACACGGAGTTTATGAGGATGTAATGGGAGGCGACGTTGAGGGCTTCCTCGGCCGCGGCGATGCGCTTGTAGGATACCCCGGGATCGTTGGGGTCCAGGAGCTCCTGGAGGGTCTTCTCCTTGGAAAGCCGGGCGTCGATGAGCTTCTTGTATTCCTTGACCTTCTCGAAGTAGAGGTTGCGCTGCTCCTGCGTTATCTTACCCATCGTTTTCCCGCCAGTTCCCGTAGCGCCTAAGGAGCTCCACCGCGTGGGCGTAGGACACTTCGGTCTTGGAATCACCCGCCAGCATGCGCGCTATCTCCCGGGCCGTAGCCTCTCCGGACAGGGCCGCGATGCGGGTGACCGTCCGATCCTGCAGGACGGCTTTCTCCACCCTGTAGTGAGTATCGGCTCGAACGGCGATGGACGCAAGATGGGTGATGCACAGAACCTGTTTCCGGGCGGCCAGGGCGTGGAGGTGCTCGCCCACGGAAAGGGCCACTTCCCCGCCGATCCCCGCGTCGACCTCGTCGAAGAGCAGCGTGCCGATGGTGTCCGTGTC
>CALMRC010000165.1 GCA_937873275.1 uncultured Spirochaetota bacterium | reverse complement strand
GAGAGGAGCCTTCGCGGCGCGGCGGGCCTCCGGGTCCGCCCGCCGGCCCGCCCGAATCCGGGCCGTAACCCCGTCCCGCTCCACGGCCGCCGGCACAGGCGCCGAGGCCCCTGCCCGTCATCGGGCCGGCTCCGGGCGGCGGGCTGTCGCCGACTATCGGAATCTCAGTTGTAGGCGTCCCGTACGGCGGGATCCGAGAGGGTGGGCTGGATCCGGGCTTTCCATTCCGGAGCGTTCCAGGTACCCAGCTTGGTATGCATGTCCAGGTATTTGGCGGGAATCGGGTGGGTGCCTACGACGACCTCGACCTTGTACCTCTCCCGGAGGAACTCGGCGAAGTAGTCTATGCTCGGGCAGGGAGGATAGCCGACGACCAGGCCGGTGGCCAGATGGATGACCGTGGCCCCGTTCTTGACCATCTCCTCCCCGGCGTACTCTATATTGCCTCCCGGGCAGCCCCCGCAGCTCGTAAATCCGACCAGCTCGGCCTCGAGGTCCTTGTACCGGGAGAAGGCGCCCTCCCGGTTCCTCAGGGAGCGGAAGCACTTGCCCCCCGCGCAGCCGCGGTACCGGTCACAGATGAAGATCCCGATCCTGGCCTTGGTTTCCATATCGACCCCCTCGTGCGGTTCCAGGATAAACCCGGTCGGGATTACTGTCAAATGCCCATATTCCAGGGTTTCGGCGTCGCCAAGGCCCCGGGCATTCCCCTATCCGAGGTACCGAGGTAGAATGGGCGGGGATGCGGCCGGGAATTATCCGCGTCCGGGGGCAAGGTCGTCTCCATCGGCGCGAGGATGACCTTCGCGTCCCTGGGCGCCCCGGCCATTCCCCCGTCTGGGTCAAGATCCTGGTCGTATCCGCCGCGGCGTGCGGGAGCCTCTGGGTGGCCCTGCTGCCGACCCCGGAGGGTGCGGCGCGGGCGGCCGCCGAAGTATCGGACGCGGAGAGGAAGGACGCGGAGTCGGCTTGAAGATCGATCGTCTGCTATCCATCGTCGTGTACCTCCTGAACCGGGACCTGGTGAGCGCCACGGACCTGGCCCGGCGTTTCGAAGTGTCCCCCCGGACGATCCAGAGGGACATGGAGGCGATCAACCTGGCGGGCATACCCGTGGTCGGCGTACAGGGACCCCGAGGGGGCTACGGCATCCTGGACTCCTTCAAGCTGGACCGGAGCCTCCTTTCCACGGACGACTTCTTCAACATCCTGACCGCCCTGGCGGGGATGGGTTCGTCCCTGGAGGATCGCCGGATCTCGGACACCCTGGAGAAGGTCCAGGGGCTCGCGCCCGCCTCGTCCGCCGGCCGGCTGCGGGAGCGGGCGGAAAAACTTCACGTGGATTTCAGCATGCTGGGGGGAGGCCCGGCCCAGCGCGGGATCTTCCGGCTCGTTCAGGCCGCCGTGGACTCCGGGCGCCTCCTCCGGATCACCTATACCAACAACCGGCTCGAGCGGTCGGAACGGATCGTGGAGCCCATGACCCTGGTCTTCACCTGGAGATCCTGGTACCTCTTCGCCTACTGCCGGGCGCGGGAGGATTTCCGGCTTTTCCGGGTCTCCCGGATCCGGGATCCGGAGATCCTGGCGGAGCGGTTCCCCCGGCGGGACATGAGCTACGAACGATTCGCGGCCGGGCAGGATCCGCAGTCCTTCAGGCCCGTGGACCTGGTGCTCCGATTCGACCCCGAGATGCTCCCCCTGGTCGAGGAGTTCTATCCCGAGGAGGATCGGGAGCGGGGGGCCGACGGCGCCGTCACGGTCCGGACCCGGATGCCCGAGGACGGATGGCTGTACGGTCACATCCTCAGCTACGGGGAATACGTCGAAGTGCTGGCACCGGAACACATTCGCCGGATTATCCTCTCGTCGGCGGAAAAGATACGAAAAAAGTACTCGTGAACCGGCAACCACGACATACAGGTGTCGGGGTACCCGTGCCAGGATGACCTCAACTTCACTTTTAGGAGGAACGGCATGGAAATCCTGCGGAAGAAGGAGCAGCCCACCCTGGCGGTCCGGTATCGGACCGCCGCGGCCAAACTGCCCGAGACGATGGGGCCGGTCTACGGGGAGATAGCAGCCTACATGGCCCGGAAGGGGATCCCCTTCGCGGGTCCCCCCTTCGCCCTGTACCACAACATGGACATGGAGGACCTGGACGTCGAGATCGGCTTTCCGGTAGGGAAGGCCGAGCCGGGGGAGGGTCGGATCAAGGCGGGCTCCCTGCCCGGCGGGCCGACCGCCTCGGCCAAGCACACGGGACCGTATACCACGATCGAGGCGACCTACAACGCCCTCACGGCTTTCGTCGCCGCGAGGGGCGTCATTCCGGAGTCCTTCATGTACGAGGAGTACCTGAACTCCCCGGAGGACACCGCCCCGGAGAAGCTTATGACGAACATCTACTTCCCCCTGAAGGGGTGAAGCCCGGAATGAAAAACGGCCCGCGGGCGGGATGCCTGCGGGCCGCTTCGTTTGACCCGGACGGGAGTCGAACCCACGACCTAGCGCTTAGGAGGCGCTCGCTCTATCCAGCTGAGCTACCGGGTCTCGCTCGGGATACTTGTGCGATACTAGGGGGAAACCCCGGGCCGTGTCAACGTGACGGGGAATCCGGGCCGGGCTCGTCGTCGTCGCCGGAGGGCTCGGATTCCGGGAGGGCCTTGGCCCGGGCTTCCCGTTCGGCTGCTTGTCGTTCCAGGTCCTTCCAGGGATCCTCGGCTTCCCGGGCTTCCTCGTACCCCTTCCGGAGGTCCTCCAGGTACTTGGAAAGCTCGCCGGTTCGGGACCTCACCTGGTCCAGGGACGCGGACTGCGCCAGGTCGGGATTGGCTCGGTACCGGGCCATGTCCAGCTGCATCTGCTTGAGGGAGTTCACCGAGGACTTGAGGCGAAGGTGCAGGACCTCCCGCTGGTCCTGGAGATCCTGGAAGGATTTCTCCTGCTTCTCGATCTCCTCGACGGAGCGCGCGTACTCGGACTTGAGAGAGGGGCTCGCCGTGCCGTCCTGTTTGGTCCTCAGCTCCGCCTTGTCCTTGGCCAGGTCCTTCATGGGGATGGCGTCGATGATGGAGTCGATCTCGTTGACCGTCTGGGTCAGGAGCCGGACCTGGCCCACGTACTCCTCCAGGGAGGGGACGAGCTCCTTGTCGAAGGGAGAGTCCTTGCCGGCGGCCTTGACCTGGGCGACGATGGCCTCCTTGGCCGCCTCCGCCTCGGCGTACAGGGAAGCGTAGGGGCCGGACGCCTTGGCCGCGGCCTTCCGGGTCTTCCCGATCCGGAAGAGGTCCCGCCAGCCTCCGACTCCGGCTTCCTTGAACAGCTTGGCCTCCAGGCGGCCGCGGGTCGAGGCGTAGGCGATCGCGTGGGATATCCAGCTGATCGCCATGATACCCGAGGGTATGAGCCACCAGGGGAAGACCAGGGGGGTCGCCACGGCGTGGATGGTGAAGAGGAGGGCCGGTACGGTCAGGACGCTGGCGGTGTGCTTGGCCATGGAGTCCCGGACGATGTTGAGCTTCTTGTAGGTGGCCAGGGCCTCGCCCTCCAGGTCCGGAACCCGGTCCGCCTCCCGGAGCTTGGCGTTGGCCCGGGCGAGTCCCGCCAGGTTCGAGACGACCCCGGTGCCCCATCCCGCGGTGACGATCGCCGCCCACAGGAAGGGGGGTCCCGCCTGGAGCTGGAGGTTGATGAACCACAGGAGGGCGTTCACTCCCAGGAAGGAGACGAGGTTGCCCACGAAACCGCCCCGAAGACGGCGGGCCTTGTCCGCGAGGCCCTCCCGGTAGGCTTCGAAGCTGGTCGCGAGCTCCTCCCGGCCTGGCTTGAAATAATCCGAGTCCTTGAGTTCCTTGTCCCACTCCCCGGTTTCGGTGGTTTCGGCGTGCCTCCGGAGTTCGGCCTTGATGGCGGACTTCTCGCTCCAGCGGCCGGCTCCTCGTTCCATTCGTTCGGCGAACCGCTCGAGCCGGGCTTCCATGCGGTCCATGCCCCGTCCCATCCGGTCCGGACCCCGATCCTCGTACCGGTCCCGGCCTTCCCTTCGATCCCGGCGACGGCTTGACTCGTACTCCCCGATCTTGTCGTCCACCATGGCCACGATGCCCCGGACGGCACGCTCGATGTCCCGGCCCAGGGATTCCCCGTCGAATCCCCCCGCCGCGTCGATCCGGGAGGGGGTCCGTTTGATCAGGAGTCCCTGTTCCGCCATCCGGGCGATGACCTCGTGGGCCTCCACGCCGTAGTCCCCGTAGCGCTTGAGGGCCTCGTCCACCGAAAGCCGGCGGCCCTCGGTCTTCGTATCCTCCAGGATGGCCTTCCGGATCTCCGCGAGGACGTTCGCGGATCCTTCGGGGGTGTATTCGCGGTCGGGCCCGTGGGGGTTGGCGGTTGCGGAGGTCCGGGAGGGACCGGCGGCCGGGGCCGGAGACTCGGCACCGAGGGTACCGAGCTCGGGAGGATCCCCCGCCGGGGAGCCCGCGAAGGCGCCGGGCGGGAAGCCCGGTCGGGGCTTGTCCCGGTTCGGGTCGAACTCCACGTTGGCGCTGGCGATCTCGTAGGCGTGGATCTCCTTCGTGATGTTCTTGAGGGAGACCTTGCCCAGCTTCACGGCGTGGAAATCGATCTTGTTCAGGACCTGGTTGTACACGTCCTGGGAGATGCAGATCGCCCCCGGGTGGGCCAGGGACTGGAGGCGCGCGGCGATGTTGATCCCCTCTCCCAGGGCGTCGTTCTCGAAAAAGTATATGTCCCCGAGGTGGAGGCCCATGCGCAGAAGGAGGGGCAGTTCCTTGTGATCCTTGTTGTACTGGTAGAACTTGTCCTGGATTTCCAGGGCGGTCTGAAGGGCTTCCACGGTGTTCCGGAAGTCCACCAGGAAGGCGTCCCCGATGGTCTTGATCACCGTGCCGTGCCGACGCTCGGCGGCCTCGGTGATCACGGCGTTGTGGAAGTGAAGGAGCCTGAGGGTCCCCGCCTCGTCGTTCTCCATCATCCGGGAGAAGCCCGCTATGTCCGTGTAGAGGATCGCCGCAAGGCGGTAGTCTTTTTGCTCCATCGAGTTAGGAGAATACTCCCCCGCGGGGCGGGCGTCAAGGATACCCGCCGTCGGCGGGGCCGGCGGGGGTATCCGGTCCGGGGAATTCAGGATCCCGGGGCGTCGAACCGGGCTTCCTGCCGGGCCAGGTCCACCCCGGTCAGGCGGAGCTCCACGGAGTCGTTCAGTTCCGCCCGGCCCAGCTTGACCCGGGTTTCCAGCCCCAGGGAGGGGATGTACACCGAGGCGGGGTTCCCGCCGCCCACGACCACCCCCTCGCCGGTCCATCCGGGGCGCCGCCCCAGCCAAGCCAGGGTCCAGTGGAGCTGGCTGGCTCGTTCGGTCTGGCGGAGCAGGCCGGCCGAAGCCGCGGCCCGTCCCAGGAGGGCGGAGATCTCGTCCGCCTCCAGGGGGGCGCGGCCGTCCAGGAAGGCCCGGGTCTGGTGGTGGGCCAGGAGATCGGAGTACCGCCGGAGGGGGCTGGTGAACTGGGCGTAGAAGGGCACCCCCAGGCCCCGGTGGGCCCGGGGCTGGGGTCCCGCCATCCCGGCCTTCATGAGCCGGCGCTTGGCGAATTCCCCGGCCAATCCCGGGGGGAGGGACGACGCGTCCTGGGGCGCCTCCTGGCTGTAGTAGGGGAAGGGCAGAGACCGGTCGAAGGCCCAGCGGGCCGCGGCCTCCCCGGCCAGGACCATCATCTCCCGGACCACCGCGCTGGACCGGAAGTCGGAGATCGGGTCGATCCGGGGCTCTCCGGAGTCCACCCAGACCCGAACCTCCGGAATCGCGATGTCCACGGCCCCCGCGGCGGCGCGGAGGGCGGACCGGAGGGACGCGATCCGGTCCAACTCAGCCAGGGGGCCGGCACCCAGCAGGGGATCCGCCTGCCCGTAGGAGAGCCGGGTGACCTTCACGAAGGAGGGCCGGATCTCCGCCTCCCGGACCGAGCCGTCGGGCTCCAGGGAGATGCGGACGGACAGGGCGCGGCTGCGGCCGGAAAGACCCAGGCCGAACCGCTCGAGGGCGGAGTCGGGGAGCATGGGCGTCGAGCCCTCGGGAAGGTATAAGGTGGCGGCCCGGTCCGCGGCCTCCCGGTCGGCGGGACAACCCGGAAGGACCGCCGAGGCGGGATCGGCCACGTGGACCCAGACGTCCCGGCTGTCGAAGGAGACCGCGTCGTCGGGGTCCCGACTCCAGGCGTTGTCGATGGCCCAGGCCTCGAGGTCCGAGAGGTCGACCCGGCCGGCGTCGTCCTCGGGCCCGAGTTCGAGTTCCGGGGCCTTGGATGCGACCCCGAACCGTACCGGCCAGGGGTTCACGGAGTCCGTCCAGCGCCCGGTCTTCAGGAGCCAGGCGTGCACGGCCTCGGGCTTTTCCGGCAGGCCCAGGTCGCCCGCCATCCGGGACTTCTGGGTGGCCCCCAGGGCGAAGGCCTCGACCTCCCCCAGGAAGCGTTCATCCCCGGGTTCGAAGCGGCCGGTCCGGGCCCGGGCCAGGAAGGCCTCCCGGTCCGCGGCCTCGCTCTCCTTCCGGGTCCTCCGGGCGGATTCCTTCTCCCGTTCCTCCCGGGAGACGCTCCGGACCGTGGTTTCCCCCTCCTCGGCCCGGAACCGCAGGCCGTCCAGGGCTTCCAGGCGGCAGGCCAGGGCTTCCTCGGGACCCGTCCGCCCGAAGACGAGCTCGCAGAGCCCCTCCAGGGAGAGGGTTTCCCCGGCGCTCATCTCCCAGGCCGTCTCGAAGTCCCCGCCCGTCCGGGGGTCCGGGACCTTGGAGAGGGGGCCGGGATGGAGGAGTTCGACGTCCTTGGTGCGTACCCGAACGAGGGGGGCGCCGGGTATGGACAGCTCCAGCTTGTCCCCCGCGTTCCGGGCCAGGGCGGGCTTGCCTTTGTAGAAGACGAGGGCTCCGTTCGGGATCATGGGACCGCCTGTCGATGGAATTCCGCCCGGAGGCTAGGGTAAAGTATAGCAGCGAACGGCGGACAGTGGACAGTGGACGGCGGACGGCATTGAAAACGCTCTTCCCGACCACCGTCCACCGACCCCCGTCCACCGTATTGACGAAACGATTCTTTCGGGTATGCTTAGCTGGCGGCGCGAACCGCCTTCCGATCCCGTCGGAGCCCCTACGGCCGGATCGGACGAACACGAGGAGGATAACTCAGCCATGGTAGCCCTCATAGTCGGTATCGTCCTGATCGTCCTGGCCATCGCGGCCTGCGTCCCCTTCGGCCTGGCCTGGTGGGAGGATGTGGTCGTTTTCCTGCGGGGTTCCCTGCCCGTCCTGGCGGTCCTCATCGGGCTTATCGCGGTCTTCATCGGCATCGCCGACATCAAGGACCGGATGGAAGCCAAGAAGGAAGAGGAAGAGGAAGCCAAGGAAAACGCGGGAAAGTAAGGACTCGGGATACGGGAGCCAGGCCCCCAAGGGCGGCCCGCTCGACGTATGCCAATGCCGGTTCCATCGGCACCTGCGCGATCAACGGACGCTTGAGTCCTGAATCCTGATTTCCGTGTCCTGCCGCCTTACTTGACACGATCCCCGGAATATGGGAGTATCACCCGCGCTATTTTCCGTTGTATTCCAAGAACACGAAGGAATCGATACATGAAGACCGTCTTTGTGAAGCCCGAAGAGGCTCCGCGCTCCTGGTACCTCATCGACGCCGAGGGCAAGTCCCTGGGGCGCGTGGCCGCCAAGGTGGCCTACATCCTGCGGGGCAAGAACAAGCCCTTCTACACCCCCCACCAGGAAATCGGCGATTACGTCGTGATCATCAACGCCGACAAGGTGGCCGTGACCGGCGCCAAGCGCGAGAACAAGATGTACTACCACCACACCGGGTTCCCGGGCGGCCTGCGGGGTCAGACGTACCAGGCCCTCTCGGACCGCCACCCCGGCATGCCCCTGGAGATCGCCATCCGCGGGATGCTTCCCAAGGGCCCCCTGGGCCGCAAACTCAACAAGAACGTCAAGATCTACGCCGGCTCCAGCCACCCGCACGCCGCGCAGCAGCCCATCGCCCTGGAACTGTAGGAGATAAGGATAATGGTCAGGAATCTGGGTATCGGCACCGGACGCCGCAAGACCTCCGTCGCCCGCGTCTACCTCCGGGAAGGTACGGGCAAGATCGTCGTGAACGGCCTGGAGGCGGACAAGTACTTCCGCTTCGAGGAGTTGTTCAACAAGGTCCGCGGACCCCTGGTGGTCACCGCCAACGAGAACAAGCTGGACGTGGTCATCAACGTGGTCGGCGGCGGCATGAACGGCCAGGCCGGGGCCTGCCGCCACGGCCTCGCCCGGGCCCTGGCCCAGTTCGACCCCGCGAACCACACGGCCCTTCGCTCGAACGGCATGCTCTCCCGGGATCCCCGAATGGTGGAACGGAAGAAGTACGGCCAGCGCGGAGCCCGCCGCCGGTTCCAGTTCTCCAAGCGCTAACCGGTTCCGACGCGATGCGCGTCGAAACCCTGGAAATCGGAGCCTCCGGTCTAGTGCGGATATGCACGGACGGGGGCTCCCGTTTTTTATTCCGCCCCGAGTACCTCCCCGCGGCCGCGGAGCCCCTTCCCGCCCCGGGGGAGGAGGTGGACGAGGGCCTCTTGCGGGCCCTGGAACAAGCCGCGGCGACCTATGCCTCGGAGGCCAAGGCCCTGGAGCTCCTGGCCCGGGCCGAGCAGACCCGGTACCTCCTGACCCTCAAGCTGCGCAAGCGGGACTTCCCGGAATCCGCCATCCGGACCGCCCTCGACCGCCTCGAGACCCGGGGGTACCTGTCCGACGAGCGCTACGCCCGGGCCTGGGCGGACGAGCGGTCTCGCCGGCGGGGTGAGGGCCCCGCCCGGATTTCCGCGGGACTGGCCGCCCGGGGGGTACCCGAGGATGTGTCCCGGAGGGTGTGCTCGGAGCTGTACACCGCGGAAAACCGGGAGGAGGCCCTCCTCCGGGCCGCCCGCCGGCTGCTCCGTTCGGGCCGGAAAGACGGGGAAGCCGTCGCCCGGAGCCTCCGGACCGAGGGGTGGAAGCCCTCGGAGATACGGAAGGTCCTGGAATTCCTGCGCAAGGAAGGGGACTAAATGCGCGTCTTGACAATCTTTCGCATTGGATTCAATATGGACGAAATCAAAGATAACCCTGGGAGTTTTCCGCATGGATGACGATATCCTTACCATCGAAGAAGTCGCCCGGTACCTGCGGGTGTCCGAGCGTACCGTATACGACTGGGCTCAGAAGGGCGAGATCCCTTCCGGCAAGATCGGTACCGTCTGGCGCTTCAAGAAGAGCGAGATCGAGCGCTGGGTGAACGAGCGGCTGTCCTCCAACCGGAGTTCCGGGGCCACGAGCCCCGTGCTTATCCGGAACGTCCTGGTTCCGGAGCGGATCATCTTCCCGAACCACCCCCACAAGCGGGACGCCCTAGTGGCCCTCGCGGAGACCCTGGCCACGGCGCCCCAGGTGAAGAGCCGCCCGGAGCTCGTCTCGGAGATCCTCCGCAGGGAGGAGCTGATGAGCACGGCGATCGGCCGCGGGATCGCCATCCCCCACGTGCGCCTGTCCTCCGTGACGGACCTCGTGGTGGCCGTGGGAATCAGCCAGTGCGACATCGTGGACTTCGCGTCCTTCGACGACTCCCCGGTCCGGATCCTGTTCATGATCGCCTCGGCGTACAACCAGCACGCGTACTACCTGCAGACCCTGTCCTACTTCAGCTCCAAGCTGAAGAACGCGGATCTGCGGGAGACCCTGCTCAAGGCGACGGACCCCCAGGCGGTGTACGACATTTTCGCCAAGTCCGACGAATCCTAGGTTCCGCGGACTTGCCGAGGTCCGTCCGGGATCGGTATATTTCCATCGGATAAAATTCGACCGGTTCCGGGAATGCCGGATACCCGGAGTCCCGGGAGCCGGGTCGGTTCAAGGGGTTCGAGATGCCCACGTACGAATACGAGTGCTCCTCCTGCGGGCACACCTTCGAGGCCTTCCAGAGCATGTCCGACGCCCCCCTGTCCTCCTGCCCCGAATGCGGCAAGGCCGTGAAGCGGCTCATCCTCGGTGGGACGGGAGTGATCTTCAAGGGATCCGGATTCTACGTGAACGATTCCCGGAAGGCCTCCTCCGGAAGCGGAAGGTCCTCGGCGGCCTCCTCCCCGTCCAAGGAGGGGAGTTCCAAGGAATCCACCGTCTCGGACGGTGCCGCCAAAGGCGGTTCCGGTCCGGCCGGCGCCTCCAAGGAGGGCCCCGCTCCCGCCAAGGTCCAGGAGACCGCGTGAGACGGGCCGATCCGGCCCTCCGAAAGGCGCGGGGGTGAAGCGCCCCCGCTACTTCTGCGAGCATTGCGGCGCGGAGGTCGGCCGGGACGCTTCGGTCTGCCCTTCCTGCGGACGCTTCTTCTCTTCCGTGAAATGTCCCCGGTGCGGATTCTCCGGGGAACCCTTCCTCTTCCGGAACGGCTGCCCGTCCTGCGGTTATTCCGAGGCCGGCGGCCGATCCGCACCGGGACCCCGGCGCCCCACGGCGGCCGGCCCCCTGCCCGTCTGGATGTACGTCGCCGCCGTCCTGGCCTTGGGTGCCGCCCTGGCGGCGGTACTGCTCGCGGCCCGCTGATTCAGGCGAAAGAAGTCCTTCCCGCCGTCAGCCCGTCATCTGGTCCTTGTAGCCTTCCCGGATCACCCGGTGCTCCCCGGTCTTGACGTCCAGGTCGTAGATCGAGAAGTTGGTCCGAACGTCGAAGCCCTCGGAACGGACGGCGAAGTTCAGGGAGGCGGACCCGTCGGGGCCGGAGACGATCCGGTGATAGACGTTGACGGGCCAGACCAGCATGGCCGGGCCGTCGAAGATCACCTTGCCGTCCTTCAGGATGCGCTGGGGCTCCACCGTGAAGGTCTCCATCCGTCCAACCGCCCGGCTGTAGATGTCCACGATCCGCTTGCCGGCCAGGACGATGAGGTTGTCCTCCTGGTGGGGATGCACATACCAGGGCCGCTCCACCCCGCCCACGGAGCCCGGGGACAGGGCGTCCTTGGCGTGGATCACCCGGTCGATCCCGTTGATCTGCGGCAGGGCTTCCATGGGAACGATATCGAACGCCACGCCCTCGGTCCTGCGGAACGGGGTGAGGGCGATGATCTTATAGAAGTTCGGGACTTCCTCGAACACGTGGGATTTCATGGCTCCTCCTGTTAGTACAATGATACCGGAATCCGGAACGGAATCAATGGTCGTCCCGCTCGATCGGCTCCGTCCCCGGAGCCTCGGAGATTTCGGCGGCGATCCCCGGCTCCGGAGGCCTCTCCATCCGCTCGGGGTGCTGTACCAGGCGCTGGAAGAGGGCCGCGGCCCGGGCGAAATACAGGCCGTCCGCGATGCGTTCGTCCAGGGTCATCTTGACGTTCACGTAGTTCTTTTTCCGGTAGACGCCGTCGGAGCCGCGGGTTTCTTTCTGGAAAAGGCGGCCCACAACGACGAAGAGGCTGGCGGTTCCCCACTCGTAGAGATGGTGGAAGGGCGTGTCCAGGCCGATGCTCCCCAGGTTGGCGAAGAAGGCGGAGGAGTACAGGGGATCCGACTCCAGCATGAAGCTGGGGGCCACGTTGAACCTGTCCAGGAGGCGGAAGACCCGGGACACGATAAACTTCCCGAAGGGGATCCGGTGGATGATGGAAGCCTCCCGTTCGTCGGGGGTCATATCCTGTCCCCGGGCCAGTTCCACCGCCCGGGTGATGATCTGGGCGGCGGAATCCGCGGTAACGTCCGCCGGGAAGGTCACCTGCGCGGTGGTCTCCTTGGCGTCCTCGGTCAGGCGTTTCTTGACGATGAAGGAAAACTTCAGGCTCTTCCTCTCGTACAGGGCCTTCCCGTGGACGAAGCGGTTCAGCCGGGGCTTCAGGACGAAGGTCTGGGCCGCCGCGGTGAGGATCAGCCCGAACAGGGAGAACCTGCGCTCCCCGGATTCCGTGTTCCTGCGGTGTACGTACCGGACCGCGGCTTCCACGTCGATGTCCTTGGAGTAGTAGACCGCCGACTCGTTGCGGCCCCGCATGAGGAAGGGGAGGATCGCGTGGAAGGGGCCCGGGTCCCGGATCCTGCGGCCGTCGACCCGATCGATGAACAGCATGGATCGACTATATACGGCGGAAGCCGGGCCGTAAAGCGAGGGCCCCGGGAAGCCGGGGCGTCCCGATGTTCCGGGCGGACCGGGAATATCGGCTTATCGAGCGGCCGGGGATTCGGGGCCCGCCTCGCAGACGATGTGCCAGGCGTGGCAGTCCCCGCACTCCTCGATCCGGTGCCGGCGGGAGAATTCCTCCCAATGGGTCTTCTGGTCCGGGCTGAGGATCCCCGTTCCTCGGCAGAGGGGACAGCGGTTGTCCAAGGCGGCGAGGACCGCGTGACGGATGAACTCCGACCGGTTGGGCACACCTTCCAGGGCGCCCAGCAGGCTTTCGTCCGCCTTGAAAGTGATGGTCGCTTCCTTGCGCGGCATCTTCCCGCCTACGGAGCTAGGACCGTCCGCCCCGGCACCGATCCACCGCCGCCCGGGCCAGGATCTGCATGGGGTCCAGGAGGGGAACCTCGAAGTCACCGGGTTTCAGGGCCAGGGGGATCTCGGAGCAGCCGGCGATGAGGAGGTCGGCTCCCCGGGCGACCAGGCGGTTTCCGGCTTCCCGGAGGAGCCTGCGGGGCTCCTCTCCCCGGTTCCCGGCCTTGATCCCGTGCTTGCCGTAGATGGCCTCCATGACGAAGCGGGTCTGGGCCTCCTCGTCCGGGAA
Organism: uncultured Spirochaetota bacterium; assembly: GCA_937873275.1. Lineage (GTDB taxonomy): Bacteria > Spirochaetota > Spirochaetia > Treponematales > UBA12059 > JAAYUR01. The sequence goes on along the minus strand of CALMRC010000165.1, from coordinate 20,880 downwards.
ATGGATGCGCCAGTCGGGAAGGTGCTTCTCGTACAATCCCGCCCGGATGCTGCCGGTGGTGGCCAGGACGCCGAGACGGCGGGCTTCGGGGTATTCCGAGCGGATCTGGCGCCCCAGTTCCTCGAAGGCCGAGAGGAAGGGGAAGGGGAGGGCCGCCCGGAGGTCCTCCAGCCAGAAATGGGCGGTGATGCAGGGGATCGCGCCGATCGTGGCGCCCGCGGACGCGAGGCGGCGGCCCGCCTCGATCAAGGCCGGAAGGGGATCCTCTCCCCGGCCCAGGATACGGGCCGTGCGGTCCGGGATGGAGGGATCGCAGTTCACGAGGATCGGAATGTGGTCCTGGTCCTTGGATGCCGGGGTGGCATCCACGACCTTCCGGAAGAATTCCACCGTCGCTTCGGGGCCCATGCCCCCCAGGATGCCCAGGACCTGCCTGCCGGAACCCGCCGTACCGCTCACGAAAACCTCCTATATCTCGGGAATCGCCAGTATACGCCGGGAACCCGGAGGGCGCAACGGGATTCTAGCGGATCCCCGCCGAATACCCTTCATCCGCTCGGGCTACACGGTTCCGGCCGGCCCCCTTGGCCTCCAGCAGGCGCTCGTCGGCCCGTTGGACCAGGGACGAAAGATCCTCCTCCGGCCGCAGGGTCGCGACGCCCGCGCTGATGGTCACCGACGCGTTCCCGGGTCCGATCGCCGCGGAGGATACAGCCGCCCGCAGTTTTTCCGCCGCCGCGAGGCCCCCGTCCGATCCGCTGGAAGGCAGGAGCACCAGGAACTCCTCCCCGCCCCAGCGGCACAGGAGGTCGGACGCCCGGAGGGTTTCGGCGCAGGTCCGGACCACGGTCTTCAGGGCCGCGTCCCCGGCCGCATGCCCCAGGGTGTCGTTGACGGCCTTGAAGTGGTCGATGTCGAAGAGGACCACCGAGAGGGGTTTCCCTTCCCGGCGGGCCTCCCGGATGGCGTGGTCCGCCACGGCCTGGAAGGCCAGGCGGTTCATGGCCCCCGTGAGGGGGTCGTAGGAGGCCGTATGCTCGAGCCGGCTCTGGAACCGGTTCACGGTGAACCCCGCGGCCAGGAGGGCAAGGACCAGGATTAGGACGTAAACCACCAGGTTGAGGTAGAAGGCCCGACGGGCCCCGACCATGGCCGCCTCCGCGGGGCGCTCCACGAACAGGAACCAGCCCACCTCCGGGAGCCAGCGCACGAAGAGCAGGACGTTTTCCGAACCCCTCCGGTACCGGAAGGAACCCGGTCCCACCCGCAGGTCCCGGCGGTAGATCGGCGCCAGGGCCGGATCCCCCGGTTCCGGCCCGCCGTAGGGCTCCCCGGCGATGATGCGGCCGGATTTGTCCACGAAGTACACGTTGGTGCCGTACTCGCTCCTGAGGGTGGCCACCATCCGGGTCATGGAATCGACGGCCAGTCCCACCCCCGCGGCTCCCAGGTAGGTACCGTCCGAGTCGATCACCCGGTAGTTGATGAAGATGGTGAGCGCGTCCGCGTTGGCCAAGTCGGGATCCACGTTTAGTTCGTAGGGCTCCGACATGGACCGAACCCGGTAGTACCACTCGTCCCGGGGTTCCGAGGGGGATACGGTCTTGAGGATTCCGCCCGGGTAGTAGTACCGTCCCGTGCGTTCGGACACGAAAAACGCCGTGAAGGCCCCGTACCGGTTCTTGATCTCCCCCAGGTACCGGACGACCGCGTCGAGGTCCCTCTCGCCCCCGACGATCCAGTCGTGCAGGAAGGTGTCGTTGGCCATCATGGAGGAGACGAAGACGGGCTCCACCAGGTCCTTCTGGAGCCGGGCGTACACGGACTCCGCCGCCACGGGAAGGTCGTTCTTCTCGATGTTGGCGCGGATGGAGTCCCGGGCGGCCAGGAACGCGAAGTAGCCGGTGCCCAGGAACCCGGCCAGCAGGAGCACCGTCAGGGCCGCCAGCAGCCTCGCCTTGTCCCCCAGCCCCGTCCGCCTCAACTCTTCCATGACGGAAAGGATCGCATATTTCCGGGAAATCGCAACCCGGAAAGCGCGGAGCCGGGGGATCCGCGATCAGTCACGGGCGTCCGCCCACAGGGGAAGAAGGTTCGCGATGGACAGGACGAAGGGCATCGTCCGCAGGGTCCCCGACGCGGCCTCCACGGAAGCCCGCTCGCATTCGTGGGTGAATATGAGGAGGGTGGCCCGTCCCGCGTTGTCCAGTTCCTGGGTGACCGTGGCGATGCTGATACCGTGGACGCCCAGGACCGTGGCGATCTGGCCCAGGACGCCCGGTAGATCCTTCACGAGGAGCCGGACGTAGTACTCCGAGGGACGGGCCGAGGAGTCCGAGAGCTCCATCTCCCGGTCCGAGGATATGATCTCCGATTCCGACAAGTCCGGGAACCGGACCAGTTCGATGATGTCCGAAACCACGGCGCTCCCCGTCGGAAGGTCCCCGGCCCCCTTGCCGTACAGCATGAGCTGGCCGACCGAATCCCCCTCGATGGCTACGGCGTTGTACGCCCCGTTGACGTTGGCCAGGGGGTGTCCCTTGGGAACCAGGCTGGGGGTCACGGAGAGATGGAGGCGGCCGTCGGTCCGCTCCGCTCCGGCCAGGAGCTTGATGCGGTATCCGAACTTGTCCGCCAGGGCGATGTCCTGGGCGGTCACCGTGGAAATTCCCTTCCGGGGAATGCGGCGGGGATCCACGTACCCCTCGAAGCCGAGGGATGCCAGGATGGCCAGCTTGTACGCCGCGTCGAAGCCCTCCACGTCCGCCGAGGGGTCCGCCTCCGCATAACCCAAGGCCTGGGCTTCCCGGAGGGCGTCGTCGTATTCAACGCCCCGGTCCGTCATGGCGGACAGGATGAAGTTCGTGGTGCCGTTCAGTATGCCTGTGATGCGCTGTATGTTGTTCGCCGTCAGGCCTTCCCGAAGGGCTCGGATCACCGGGATGCCCCCCGCCACGGCCCCCTCGAAGGCGATGCGGCGTCCGGCCGCCCGGGCGGCCTCGAAGATCCGGCGGCCGTGCAGGGCCAGGACCAGCTTGTTGGCGGTCACCACGTCCTTGCCCGACTCCAGGGCCGCGAGGGTATGTCCCAGGGCCGGCTCCTCCCCGCCCATCGCCTCCACCACGATGCGAATCTCCGGGTCGGCCAGGATCTCCTCGAACCGCTCCGTCAGGAGCCCCTCCGGCGTCGGGACGCTCCGTTTCCGGGACGCGTCCCGGACCAGAATCTTCTTGACCGCGATGGGGCAGGACGCCCGGCGGGCGATGGCCTGGGCGTGCTCGTTCAGGATGCGGTAGGCGCCGGATCCCACGGTGCCGAAGCCCAGGATCGCGATCTGTACGGGTTTCATCGGGTACCTCGTTTCGTCGGATGCGCCGGAGCGGGAGCGCGGGATCCCGAGTCGGTCCCGCCGCCGGCTCTTGATTCTACGGAAAGAATCGACCGGGATCAAGGGGAGGCGTCCCGGGATCCCGTGGCCGGCACCGGGACCGGCTGGACCTCCTGGCGGTCCCGTCCCGAGTCCGGTATACTGCCTCCATGCCCGAGGACCAGCCCAACAACCCCCTCCACGGCCTCACCCTGGAGGCCATCCTCCGTCTACTGGTCGAAAAGTACGGATGGGAAGGCCTGGCGGAACGCATCCCCGTCCGCTGCTTCTCCACCGATCCGAGCGTGGGCTCCAGCCTGGCCTTCCTGCGGCGGACCCCCTGGGCCCGGGCCAAGGTCGAGGCGCTGTACCTGGGCCGGCTCCGTCCCCGGAGGAAGGGGCGGGGCCCGAAACCCGGCGGCGGAAAGCCCGGGTCGGGCGCGGGACCGGAAGCGCGACCGGCGGCCGGAAGGCCCACCGGTCCCGTGAAGCCGCATGCCGCCCGAACCGGTCGCCGCGGTCGGCCCGCCGATCCCGCGGATCCGCGGGAATCCTGAGAATTCGGAGAGTGCCATGGAAATCACCCTGGTGATCGTGGGAGGGGTCGTCCTGCTGACCCTGGTCGCCGTGGTCGGCGACGTGGTCGGAAAGGCTGTGAAGGCCCGATACGGCTCGGATCCCAAGGCCCTGAAAGACCTCGTCCGCCGGGTGGAGGACCTGGAGAGGCTCGCCCAGGAGAAGGAAGCCCGGATCCTCCGGCTGGAGGAGGACGTGGCGTTCGCCAACAAACTGCTGGAGGACCGCTCGAACAAGGCGTAGGGAACTGGGGATCCTCGCCCGGGGAACCGGATGTACTGGATCTTAAAACTGACAAAAAGTATAATAAAAACATCCAGTACCCGATCGGAGTATCCCATGGATGATGACGGCAGAATCACAGTCCGGACCCGGATCCGAGCCCCCCTGGCCCGTGTCTGGGACGCCTACGTGACCCCGGAGGACATCACGAAATGGAATTTCGCCAGCGACGACTGGCATTGTCCCTCCGCGCGCGTCGACCTGCGGGTCGGCGGCACCTTCTCGAGCCGAATGGAGTCCAAGGACGGCAAGGCCGGCTTCGATTTTACGGGTCGGTACCTGGATGTCCGGCGGCATTCGCGGATCGAGTACGAGATGGAGGATGGCCGGGGGGTGACGGTCGAGTTCCGGCCCCGGACGGACTCCACGGAAGTCGAGGTCGCCTTCGACCCGGACGGAGTCTATTCCCGGGAGAGGCAGGCGGAGGGTTGGGGGGCGATCCTGGAGAACTTCCGGAAGCACGTGGATGGCTCAAGGGCGGCGAAATCGTGAGGCGGGGCGCCCCGGTCTCCCGCCTCGGCCGCGCGCGCGGCCCTTCTTTTCGCACGGCCCGGCTTTCGCTATAGTTCCCCAATGCTTGAATCCGAATCTTCGGCCCCGGCGCCGATCCCGGGCGGCTGGAAGCGAAACGTCGCGGTCTTCCTGAGCAGCCAAGCTCTGTCCCTCTTCGGCTCGTCCCTCGTCCAGTACGCCCTCATGTGGCACATCACCCTGACGACGAAATCGGGGACCATGATGGCCCTGATGATCATCCTGGGTTTCCTGCCAACCTTCTTCCTGTCCCCCTTCGCGGGGGTCTTCGCGGATCGTCACGACCGTAAGCGGATCATCATGCTGGCCGATGCGGGGATCGCCTTGGCCACCCTGGTCCTTGCTTTGGTTTACGCGGGAGGGACGGAGGCGGTCGGCCTTCTCCTGGTTGTATCGGCCCTGCGGTCCGTGGGCCAGGCCTTCCACATGCCCGCCGTGGGCGCCCTGTTGCCTCGGATGGTCCCTCCGGAGTCCCTGATGCGGGTGAACGCGCTGAACGGGTCCGTCCAGTCGGGCCTGTCCTTCGCCGCCCCCATGGTCGCCGGTGCCCTGCTCAGCCTTGCCCCCTTCCAGGTCATCCTCTTCGTGGATGTGGCCACCGCGTCCCTGGCGGTGGGCCTCCTGGCCCTTTTCCTGCGCGTCCCGCCCCACGCCAAGGCCTCCCATCCCCAGGCCACGGGATATTTCGAGGACTTGAGGCTCGGCTTCCGCTATGTCCGGGACCACCGGTACCTCGTCGGGTACTTCGTGTACATGGCCCTGCTCTTCTTCCTGATCGCCCCGGCCGCCTTCCTGACTCCCCTGCAGACCGCGCGCACCTACGGTCCCGAGGTCTGGCGCCTGACCGCTTTGGAAATCGCCTTCTCCGCGGGGATGACCGTCGGCGGGGCCGTCCTAGCCGCTTCCGGCGGGTTCCGGAACCGGATGTCCACCGTCGTCGTATCGACCCTAGTGATGTCCCTCTGCACCGCCGCCCTGGGCCTGGCCCCTCCCTTCTGGGCCTACCTGGGATTCATGGTCCTCTTCGGCCTCGCGATTCCGTATTTCAACACACCCCTAACGACCCTGCTCCAGGAACACGTGGAAGGGGACTACCTGGGACGGGTGTACAGCATCAATTCCATGATCTCCTCGTCCATGATGCCCGTCGGAATGCTCGCCTTCGGCCCCCTGGGGGACCTGGTCCGGATCGAGATCCTGCTGGTCGGCACGGGAGCCGCGATCGCGGCCCTGGGGATCGGTGTCCGGGCAAACCGCACCCTGATGGAGATGGGGGAGCCCGTGCCGGCCTCCACGGCCCCGGCCGCGGCGGGCGGCTCCACGGGATGACACCCCGATGACCCTTGGCCGGGATTATCCGTAAGGAGGCACCGATGACCTGGGACGACCTGCTCGACCGTCTGTCCGCCCCAGCACGGCGGGCTTTGGAGGCCGCGGATATCCGCGATTTTCCTACCCTGTCCGCCCGATCCGAGGCGGAACTCCTGGCCCTCCACGGCCTGGGCCCCAAGTCCCTCGGGCCGATACGGCAGGCTCTTGAGGAGGCGGCCGGGGCGGACGGGCCCGACACGGCGGTGACGGGAACGAAATCCGCCGCGCCGGCGATGATCACCGGCCGGGATCCGGGGGCCGCCGCGGTGGACGCGTTCATCGCGGGATATCCCCCGGCCGTCCGGAGACTCCTGGAGGAGATGCGGGCCCTGATCCGGGAGAACGCCCCGGGCGCGGCCGAAAAGATCGCCTACGGAATCCCCACCTTCACCCTGAACGGCAACCTGGTCCACTTTTCCGGCTACGAGCGGCACATCGGGTTCTATCCCGGGGCCGAAGGTATCGCGGCCTTCGAGCCCGAGCTCGCCGGGTACAAGCGCGCGAAGGGCTCGGTCCAGTTCCCCATCGACCGACCCCTCCCCCGGGACCTGATCGCCCGGATCGTACGGTTCCGGGTGGAGCGGAACCGGGGGAAGAAGTAACGTTAAAGAGGGTCGGACCTCGGATACTGGACCTGCGAATCCGAGGAAAACCGGCCCTGGAACAAGTCGTAATAAACGGCCATACTCCCGGCCATGCCGAAACCGCACCATTCCGCGGCCGGAGTGCCGTATTCCATACTCCGTCTGCTTTCCCGAGGGATTTACTATCTCGGAAGGTTTCCCCGTCCCGTCTGGTACCTGGTCGCCGCCACCTTCGTGGAGTCCTGCGGCCGCTTCATGGTGGTCCCCTACCTGAGCCTCTATATGAGGGACGCGGGGGTGGGCCTGGGAACCCTGGGCCTGGTCCTGGGAGCCGCGCCGGTGGCCAACGTCGTGTTCGGCGCCTGGGGAGGCCAGCTCTCGGACAAGTGGGGACGGAAGCCCGTGCAAATCCTCGGGGTCGCCGCCAGCGGACTCTCGATGTTCGGGTTCGCCTTCTCCGGTCCCCGTCCGCTCCTCCTGGCGGTGCTCAACTTCCTGAACGGAATGACCCGGACCTTTTACCGGCCCGCCACCAGCGCCGCACTCTCGGACCTCTGTCCCCCGGAGCGGAGGTCCGAAGCCTTCGCCCTGAACCGCATCGCCCTGAACGCCGCCTTCGGCCTCGGGCCCCTGGCCGGAGTCGCGGTTTTCCAGGCTTCCCCCCGGGCCGGATTCATCCTGGGGGGCCTGCTCAATCTCGCGGTCGGGCTTTACATCGCCCTGGTCGTGCCCGAGTCCGCCCCCGCCCGGGCGGGAGCGGCACTCCGCAAGGGGCGGTCGTTAGGATCGCTCCATATCAGGACCGGTAAAAGCGAAAGCGGGGACAGAGCTGCGGGACGGGAAGCCTGGGCGGAAATAGCTCAGGACGCCGGATTCTGGGTCTGGACCGCGGGCATGACTTTGATCTGGGGCGCCTACGACCTCATACAGAGTTTCCTGCCCCTCCACCTCCGGGAAACAGGTACCGCCCTATGGACCTACGGGGCACTACTGTCCCTGAACGCCTTCGTCTGCGTGACCGCCCAGTTGCCTCTCTCCCGCCTGCTTCGGGTTTCGCCCATCGCCCCGGCCGCGGCCTGGTCCAAGGCCGCCTTCGCGGCGGGCTTTCTGGGCTTCGCCTTCCTGCGGTCTCCGATCTCGCTCCTGGCGTCCATGCTGGTCCTGAGCCTGGGGGAAGTTTGGGGTTCCGCGGTCCAAGTCCGCTACATACCGGAGCATGCGAGGCCGGCCCTCCTGGGTCGTTACATGGGCCTTTCCATGGTAAGTGAACTGGGCCGGGGAATCGCCGCCCCGGTGGCGGGCTTTCTGATGGGTGCCGCGGGAGGTGAGGCGGTTTTCCTGATGGCCGCGGCCTTCTCGGCACTCGGCGGAGTACTGCTGTTCGTTTCCGGGCAGGCCCAGGACGGGCGGACCCACTCGCCGCGCATTTCGGAGCTTCCGACCAAGCCGCCTTCGACCGAATGCAAGGTAAACCAGTTTAACAGTTGAAACGACAAGGCAATCTCATTTCTAGGTGCTGGCAAGTTTCGAGTGTGTCCTCGTGTCGCAATAAAGCCTTGACCTGCCGAGGTTGGCATTCGATACTTTTTGTATCATTTGGGAGGATACTATGCCAAAACGTTTAGCCTGCATCGTGTTCATCCTGTTTTTCCTCGTGTTTGCATCAATCAATCCGCTCGCCGCACAAGCCAAGCTTCCCGGAGGGGTTATAAGCCGTCTGGGAAAGATCGAGACGTATCTCAAGAGCACCGAGGCACGCATCCAGAGCGGCTCAACGAATAGGAATGATCTCGACATGGCCATCGAGTTGATGAAGGAGATCAAGAAGTCTTATCCTGAGACCTTCTCCCACCCGGACGTCCAGGCAGCTGAAAAGAGGATAGCCGAAGTCGAAACGGCCTTGGAGGCCGCCCTGTCCGGAAAGGCCCAGGCCAAGACGGCCGCCGCGGCGGGCGCGGCCGCGAGTGAACAGACCCTGGTCGATTGGGCAAGACGGCTTGCGGAATACAAGCCCGACGGGCGGCCCGGCTCGAAGGGCCTGTTCGGCATTTCAACCGAAGACATCGACCAGCTCCTGGCACAGAAGACGAATTACGAGAAAGCCAAGGTCGTGTATGCAGAGTTCCTCGCAACCGGCTTGGATAAAGATGCCCACCATGAACTCCGACAGGCGGAGTACGACATCAAGACCGGCATTTTGAATTATGAGCAAAGTCGAAACCGGATTCCGGATGAAGCGGCTGCCAAGCTGGATGAGGCTCTAGCATGGATGAACGCCCGGCAGGCGGAAGGCAAGGCGATAGCTCTGTCCCCGGACGTCAAGAAGCGCATCGACGTTCTCGTAGAGCAGTCCAGCCTGCTGTTCCCCGGATCGAGCCGTGTCCGCGCTCTCATCTCGAAGAAGGCCGAACTGGACAAGCGTATGGAGGAGATGGACAAGACAATACTGGAGAATCGCGTCATGTCCCCCGACTCCTACAAGGGCAAGGACGCCGAGGAGTTGCGCAGCTTCGCCCGGACGGCCGCCCTCAAGGAAGCCCCGGGAGCTACCGTGCTCAAGGTGAACATCACAAAGCCGGAATGGCAATCCGAAAGCGTCGTGGAGTGGACTGATACGACGAAGACCGCCGTGCAGTACCGGGTCACGGACAGCATCTACGCCCAGGTAGCCGTCAAGATCAGAAGTGAAGTTTTTCTGTACACCGTATATATCGGCAAGGACACGGTAGGCGGCAAGACCCGGCCGACCACCGCGCACGTCATGTACAAGGATCGCCTGCTGGAGAAGAACATTCGGTAGCCTCTAGGGGAGTCGACCCTCCACTCGCGAACTTCCTGTTCGCTCGTTTCGGGCCGGGGATTGCGCTCTCGCGTCCATCCGTGGCCGCTCGACCGCTCAACCCTCTCAAAGGATCGAGGGTTGAGCGGAGCGCAATCCCGTTCGACTCCCCTAGGGGCAAAAAAAAGACCGGCTTCCGCCGGTCTTTTTAGCCCCTAGGGGAGTCGAACCCCTCTTTAAAGATTGAGAATCTTTTGTCCTAACCGATAGACGAAGGGGCCTCGCGAGCGAATCGGTCTTGGTCAAGACCGATTCGCTCGCGTGCAGATTTTGCGAGGCAAAATCTGCATACCTTCCAGAACATTCCCAGCACCCGCTTGGCGAATTTCCGCCTACCGCTTATCAAGACCGACTCGCTCGCGTGCAGATTTTGCGCAGCAAAATCTGCATACACTCCAAGATACCTTCGAGCCTGACGATGGGGCACATCGGTACAGTCTCGATCCGTACCCGTCCGTCCGCGGAAGAGCGTCCCAAGATTCGAAGGACTACTCTCCGTATTCCCCAGGGAGGATTCGAACCCCCACAAGCAGATCCAGAGTCTGCCGTGCTACCATTACACAACCGGGGACCGTGCTTCGCGCCGACGCGGGACAAGGTACCGAAAACGGGCCGGGTCTGTCAATGGGTCCCGTCCTCCCCGGTCCGGCGGACGTCCATCACCACGAGTTGAGGCTGTTCCATTCCGTTCCAGTAATTACGCCCCACCTGGAACACGACGTCCACCCGGTCGGTCCGGGAGAAGTCGCGGTCCACCCGCTCCGCGGCGGACCAGAAGAGTGCGGGCCAGCGGTTCTGGCCGTAGTCCAGGAGCATCTTTACGTGGTTCTGCTCCTTCTTGCCCACCAGCTCCATGGAGGCGATGGGTACGTCCCGGGTCAAGAAGACCAGGGGGCCGTTCTCCTCCCCGTAGGGCTCGAATCGGTCCACCAGGTCCGTGATCTCGGGCTTCATGTAGTCGTGGGGGAGCTCCGCGTCGATGGACAGGGACTCCTCCTCGGCCTCGAGCTCCACGGCCTTGGTGAACTCAAGGATCCGCCGTGCGAGCTCGTCCCAGTTTCCCGCGGGTAGGGAGAAGCCGGCGGCCTCGTCGTGGCCCCCGTAGTCGATGAAGAGGTCCGAGCAGGTTTCCAGGAGGGCCTTGACCGGGAAGCCCCGGAGGGAGCGGAGGGACCCCACGATGGTGCCCCCGCCCAGGAAGGCGGCCACGATGGCGGGGACCCGCAGGGTGTTCGAGAGGCGGGCGGCGATGATCCCGGTTATGCCCCGGTTGACGTCCTCCCTCCCCACCAGGACGAGCTTCCCGTCGTGGGCCTCCAGGCTTTTGCGGGCGTCCGGAAGGACCGCCTCCCAGCCCTCGGCGCCCAGGCGCCTCCGGTCCTGGTTCATGCCGATGACCTCCTCCGCCAGGCGGGAGCGTTCCTCGACGGTCTCGCCCAGGAAGAGGCGGACCGCGGTCTCCGGAGAGCCCATACGGCCGGTGGCGTTGATGGCGGGGGTCAGCTGCCAGGCCAGGTCCTTGGCGGCCAGCCGCTTCCCGGTGAGGTTCAGCTTGGCCAGGAGCTCCGCAAGACCCGCCCGGGGTTTGGTGTTGAGGGCGGCGAGGCCCTTGCGCACCAGGATCCGGTTCTCGTTCCGCAGGGGCATGAGGTCCGCCAGGGTACCGACGGCCACGAGCTGGAGAGCCTCCAGGTCCGCCTCTCCGAAATACGAGGTCTTCTTGAGGGCGAAGGAGACGAAGAGGCTGGCGAAGACGTCGATCTCCCCGGCCGCCTTGTCCGAGTATTTCGCGATCCGGGACTGCTCCCGAAGACGCAGAAGGCTCTTGCCCCGGACGGCGGGGATGAGGTCCCCGATGTCCGGCGCGATGTCGTAGACCTGGACGTCCGCGGCCCGGCCGAAGGCCTTGGCCAGGAGCTTCTTCTGCAGTTCCCCGTCCCACACGAAGATCTGGCGGTCCTTGAGGAAGGGCACCAGGCGGGTCTTGTCGAGCTCCACCATGCCCGGGACGATGGTCTCCGAGATCCGGCCGGTCTCCACCAGGTTCGTCAGGCGCACGGCTTCCAGGGTATAGGCGTCGTTGGCGGGGCGCACGTTGAGGAGGGCCACCTGCTGCTTGTACAGGCCGCTCTCCGCGAAGGCCAGGGCCCGGGTGAACTTGTAGGCCACCCCGCAGCCCGCCAGGTCCCGGAAGGGGTAGCCGCAGTCCTCGACCTTGGGATTCACGACCGCCACGGCCCCGGGCAGCTCGTCCCGACGGTGGAGGTGGTGGTCCAGGACGATGACGTCCACACCGAGTTCCCGGGCGCGCTCGATCTCGGCGTGGTTCGAGATTCCGCAGTCCACGGTGACGATCAGGGTCCCGAAGTCCGCGGCGAACTCCTCGACGGCCTTGACGGAGAGCCCGTAGGGATCGTCCTCCGAGGGCAGTCGGTACCGGACGTCCAGTCCCCGGCTCTTCAAGGCCTCGTAGACCAGGACGGTGCTGGAGATTCCGTCCGCGTCCCGGTCCCCGAAGACCAGGACCTTTTCCCCCTCGTCCCGGGCCAGGAGGACCCGGTCCACGGCGTCCTCCATCTGGTCGAAGAGGAAAGGGTTGTGGAGGTATCGGGGATCGTCCTCCACGAAGTAGAGGAGCTCCCCGGGATCCGTCACTCCCCGGCGGGCCAGGACGGAGGCGGAGAGGAGGTCCAGGTCGAAGCGGGCGGCCAGGTCCTTGACGGCTTGGGGATTCACGTCTCTCTTGATCCATTTCATAGGGCGGCCAACTCCTCGAGGACGAGCTTGCGGGGTGACGGAGCCGCGGGGCCGACGGCGAGGGCCTCTTCGACCAAGGGCCGGGCCGCGGCCAGACTGGCCTCGTCCTTGCCGTACACCCGCGCCACGAGGTCGCCGGCGGCGACGGGGTCCCCGGTCTTCCGCTCGAAGACGAAGCCCACGTCGGGATACACGGGATCCGCGGTGGTGTTCCGGCCCACTCCCAAGTAGACTCCCGCCAGGCCGATCTTGTAGGCGTCGATACCCGTGACGAAGCCGGAAACAGGCGCGCGGAGCTCGAAGGAGTGGGGCGAGAGGTGCTTCCCGTACAGGGCGTCCATGCGGGCGGGATCCCCGCCCTGGGTGAGGACGTTGCGGCGGAAGAGCTCCATCGCCCGCCCGTCCGCCACGGCGGCCTCGCAGAGCCGTAAGGCCTCGTCCACACCCTTGGCCCTGCCCGCGGCCACGAGCATCCAGGCGGTCAGGCGATAGGTAACCTCCATGAGGTCCGCCGGACCTTTACCGGCCAGGCAGTCCAGGCTCTCCTCGACCTCCAGGAAGTTTCCGACCTTGAGGCCCAGGGGCTCGGACATATCCGTGATCACGCCTACGATCCGCTTGCCCATGGCCTTCCCGGTATTCACCAGGCTCTCCGCCAAGCGGCGGGCGTCCGGGAAGGTCTTCATGAAGGCGCCGGGACCGCACTTGACGTCGAAGACCAGGGACTCGGCCCCCTCGGCTACCTTCTTGGACAGGATGCTGGCGGTGATGAGCGGCACGGACTCCACGGTGGCCGTCACGTCCCGGAGTGCGTAGAGTTTCTTGTCCGCGGGAACCACCCGGGCGGTCTGGCCGGTCATGGCGAGGCCGTCCGCCCGGAGGAAGTCCCGGAACTCCGCGGGGGAGAGGTTCGTCCGGTATCCCGGGATGGACTCCAGCTTGTCCAGGGTCCCTCCCGTGTGGCCCAGGGCGCGCCCGCTCATCATGGGCACCTTGACCCCGCAGGCCGCGGCGATGGGGGCGAGGATCAAGGAGACCTTGTCCCCTACGCCCCCGGTGGAGTGCTTGTCCACGAAGGGGCCCGGAATCCCGGAGAGGTCCATGACGTCCCCGGACCGGAGCATGAGATCCGTTAGGTCCGCGGTCTCACGGGGGTTCATACCTCGGAAGAAGACGGCCATGAGCCAGGCCGAGACCTGGTATTCCGGAAGGCTCCCGTCCACGTAGCCGGAAACGAGGAAGGCTATCTCCTCGCGGGACAGCTCCCCGCCGTCCCGCTTCTTCATGATCACGTCCACCGCGCGCATCGCGACTCCTTTCAGGTTGCTCACAGGTCCACCGCCAGCAGGGGTTCGTACCGGGCGCCCCCAGGCCCCAAGTCCGACCTGTACAGTATACACCGGCGTACCCGGCAAGGCGCTTGCGTGCGCGCCCGTATTTGCTCCCAGGCTTCCGCGAGGCCCCGGGGATCCCGGGGGAAGGGGCGGCCTCCGGCCCGGGCAAGGGTGACGTGGGCCCGGAAGCGCCTACCTTCCGGCCATTCCGGGTTGAGGGGCGGGAGCCCCGACTCCCGGGCGGCCAGGGACAGAGCTCGATTCACCCGCCCGTGGATCTCCGTGCACTCCAGTTCCCCGGCGCCCGCCAAAAGGGTAAGGACCCGGGCGGGTCCCCGGTCCGGAAGGAGCTCTGTCCCCGTGAAGTCCAGGTCAAAATCACCCGCGCCGGCGGCGGCCCGTACGGCGGTCCGGGCGCAGACGAGCTCTGTCCCCTCGATCTCCCCCAGGAAGGCCAGGGTGAGGTGGAAGGATTCCGCCCGTACCCACCGGGCTCCCGGAAATCGCCCGGCCAGGATCCGTGCCGCCCCGACCAAACGTTCCTTGGCCTCGTCGGGGAGTTCCAAGGCTATGAAGCATCTCACCCAAGTTCTCCCCGGGCCAGGGTTCGGAGCTCACCCTCGGCGGCCGATCGAACAAGGTGGAAGACCAGAGCCTTGAGGATCGGCAGGTCCTCTCCGGAAGGCCGGACCCGTAGGGCGTCCCGGAATGGCAGGGCTTCCGAGACGGCCAGGTAGCGAAGGGCCCCCCCGCTCAAGACCAACTCGTCTCCGGGGAATTCCGGTCTTTCGGCTCCGACACACCGGGAGCACCTGAATGTGCCTTGGGAACGTGAAAAAACCGCTCCCCGGCCCTCCGGGAAGAGGGCGCCGCACTGCCCGCAGGACTCCGGGTCCGGACGCAGGCCCATGAGGCCCAGTAGCCTCCAGCCGTACTGAAGACAAACATAGTCGACATCCGCCTCCACTCCCGCGTCCAAGGCGGCAAGTCCTGATCGCAGGAGTCCGAAAGCCTCCGAGGAATCCCCGCCGGCTGCATCGGTGCGCAGGACCGTCTCGGTGAAGTAACTGGCCGCCCAAATCTTGCGGAGATTTTCCCGCAAGGTGGGGTAGGTTTCCCGGGCATCAAAGTCCGAGAGCTTGCGCAGGTCCTTAACGGGGTCCCAGTAGATCCATGCTGTGCCCGCGTGGTAGGGGGCGGCCAGGGATCGGAGCTTGCTCTTCGGACCGCCGAACACGAAGGCCTCCACGAGGCCGGCGTCCGCGGCCAGGAAGGTTACGATCCGGTCTCCCCCCGGGCTCTCCCGGCAACGGAGGACCACGGCCTCGAAGGAGAGGTTCCTGTGCGGCATGGGAGGCAAGTATCCCCGCCGTAGGCGGGGGTTGTCAAGGCGGCCCGGCCCTCAGAACCCCACGTGGGACCGGTCGTCGGCCGGCCAGCTGTGGATTTCGAGGACAAACACCCCGGTCTCGGTCAAGGCGGCCTTGGCCTCCGAGTTGTTCCGCATTTCCTCGATCGGGAGCCAGGTGCCGAACAGACGGCCGTCGATGAGGAAGTCCTCCAGGCTGCGCGGATGCTCGGCCAAGGCCACCTCGGCCCGGATCGCGGCCCAGTCCATCCTCTCCTTCGGTACCAGGTAGTAGATGCCCGGAACGTCCGCGTAGTCGCCGTCCTGCTCCAGCAGCGGGGCCAGGTATTTCCTCTTCACACCCTCCGCGTAGGCCTTCCGTTCCTTAACGTCGAGCTCAAGGGTCACGGGGCCCGGAATCGGGAGTCCCCTTCCCCCGTACGACGCGCGGACGAACGGATCGCTGGTGTTGAAGGGCAGCCGGGGATGGGCCGGGCCTCCGTCAAGATAGACGTCGATGTTCGTGAACAGCATCTTCACGGTGTATTTCCCGTCGCCCGGGTTCGCAGGATCGACGGGAATGCGAATCCACATTCCGGCCTTCAGGTACTTGTTCTGCTCCTCGAATCCCTTCCCCGACTCGAGGAGATCGGCCGCGGCGATCCTCGGGGAAACGATCTCCACGACGGCCTTGACCCCGCCGCGGGTGTCCCCGGACGGCGCCAGGATCGAACGGCTCGACAGGTCCGCCCGGCTCACCATCTTGAATGCCAATCCGGGAGGCGGTTCCGACGGCTTCTCGAAGCCTTCTCCGTTCCCCGCATCGGGAGAACTCCACGGCCTGGTCCGGCAGCCGATCAGCAGCAGGGGAATCAGAATCCGTCCGATCATGTGGATCTTTCTCATCGTTCTTCCTCCTTGCCCCGTACCTTTTCCAGCTCCGTCCGGACCTTGGAGACCTCCTCGATCTCCTCCAGCCCGGAAAGGATGCTTTCTGCGGACTTGAAGAAATCTTCGGCCGCGGCTCTGTCCCCCTCCGCCGCGGCGATCTGGCCGAGCACCCGGTGCGCCATCCCCAGTTCGACGGTGTCCCCGAGACGCCCGGCGACGTCGACGGCCTCCCGCGCGTGCTGCCCGGCAAGGTCGCGGTTTCCCATGCCCAGATACGATTCGGCGATTCCCACGAGGGCGCAGGCCATGTACGGGTAGTCCAGCTTCCGGACCGCCGCGTTCTTCACGGTCTCGAAATAGGCGAGGGCCTCGGAATGGCGGCGTTCCGAAAGGCAGAGTTCCCCGAGATTGCAGAGAGTGTATCGAAGGTAGTGGAAGAGGCCGGGATCCTCGAGCACCGGCAGGGCGGCCTTGAACTTGGCCTCGGCCGCCCGGGGATTTCCGAGCTGCCGGTCGATGGTGCCGAGGTTGTTGACGGCGATCGCCGCCTTGACGTCGTTCCCGGCGGACTTGTATCCCTCCAGCGCCGCCTCGTAGTGCCGCCGGGCGCCTTCGTGATTCCCTCTCTTCACCCACTCGATGTTGCCGAGTACCTGCTCGATGTCGGCCCGGAGATTCGGGTCGCCGGTCGCGTCCGCCGAGCGGACGGCTGCGTCGCAGGCTGAAAGGCTTTCCGGAATCCTGCCCTGCTGGAACCGGGCGATCGATAGGTGGAGATTCGCGCGGCCCCGGCCCCGATCGTCCCCGAGCCGTTCGAATAGGGCCGCGGCCTTCGTCAGGTAGCTTTCGGCCTCCGCGAAGTTGCCCGCCGCCCAGGAGAGCCAGCCCGACAGCAGGGTCAGCCAAGCCGAGTCCCCGTCCTCCGGACCGGCACACATCCGCAGGGCGGACAGGATCCACGCGCGGCCTACGGCGAACTCGCTCCTCATCACCCAGAACGGCACCATGGAACGCACCATCGCGATCACGGCGGATCCGTCCCCCCGGGCCGACAGGCGGCCCAGGGCTTGCTCGATGTTTTCCTGGTTCGCCGAGATTCTGCGGAAATGGAGGAGCTGCTCCCGTCCGTCCCATGCGTCTCCCGCTCCATTCACCATGCGGAGAAAATGCCCGGCGTGACGGTCCAGCGCCTCGGCGTCCTCCTCCGCCTCGGCAAGACGCTGACGGCCGTATTCGCCGATCGTCTCCAGGATCCCGAAGAACGGCTCCCCGTCCAAAGGAGCCTTGCGGAAGATGAGGCTTTTTTCCGCCAAGGACTCCAGACCGTCGAGGACGTCCAGTTCCCCGCAGCAGAGCGGCTCGAGCACGGACACCGCGGACTCCAGGGAGACTCCGCCCCGGAAGACCGAGATGCGGCGGTAGATCGCCCGTTCTTCGGCGGTGAGCAGGTCGTAGCTCCAGTCGATGCAGGCCCGGAGGGTCTTGTGGCGGTCGGGCAGGTCGTTCGGTCCCCCGGTCAGGAGCCGGAGCCGGGAATCGAGCCGCTTGAGCAGGGCCTGGGGCTCCAACAGGCGGATGCGGGCCGCCGCGAGTTCGATGGCCAGGGGAATTCCGTCCAGCCGCGAACATATCTCGGCCACGGTCGGCGCGTTCTCGTTGTCGACGGTGAAGTCGGGATTCACGGCGCAGGCCCGGTCGATGAACAGCCGGGTCGCCTCGAACTGGCTGAGCGCGCCGCCCTTGCCCGGAACCGGCAGGCTCATGGGGGACAGGTGGACGACGTGTTCCCCGCGTACGTTCAAGGGTTCGCGGCTGGTGACGAGAAAGCGCACGCCCGGACCGCGCTTGAGCCATCTCACGACAACGTCGAAGGCGTCCATCACCTGCTCGAAGTTGTCGAGCAGGAGGAGGATCGACCTGTCCTGGAGGGCAAGGGCGATCTGCTCGACCGGATCGAGGTCCGGATTCTGCGGTATGCCCAGGACGCTTCCGGCCGCGAGGGCGACCCCCTCGGGCCGGGTGACGCTGCTGAGATCCACGAACCAGGTTCCGTCTCGGTGCCTGTCCACGAGATCCGCGGCCACCTGGAGGGCGATCCTGGTTTTACCCATTCCCCCCGGACCCACGAGGGATACCAGCCGGCATTCCGGGTCCTCGAAGAGGTCCAGCAGCGCGCGGATCTCCTTTTCCCGCCCGATCAGGGGGGTCGACTGTATGGGCAGGTTGTTGGGCAGGATATCCATCGAGCGCAGGGGCGGGAATTTCGACGGCAGATCCGGATGGATCAGCTGGAAGATCTCCTCCGGACGGGCCAGGTCCTTGAGGCGGTGCGCGCCTTTTTCCTCCAGCCGGACGCCCTCGGGCAGGAGGTCCCGGACGAGCTCGGCGGTGACCCGGCTCATCACCACCTGACCGCCGTGGGCCAGGGATTCGATGCGGGCCACCCGGTTCACCGTCGGCCCGAAATAGTCGTCGTCCCGTTCCCGTGCCGCCCCCGTGTGCAGGGACATCCGGACGCGGATGGGGCGGGGGGTGCCCCAAGGTTCTTCCTGAAGGACGAGCTGGGCGGCCAGGGCCGAGCGGACGGCATCCTCCGCCTTGGAAAAAACGCAGCAGAACGCGTCGCCCACGGTCTTGAAGACATACCCCCCGCCCTGGGCCACGGCCTTTCGGAGGATCTCGTCGTGGCGCCGCAGGGCCGTCTCCATGGCCTCGGGATCATCCTGCCAGAGGCTCGTGGATCCCTGGATGTCGGTGAAGAGGAAGGTGACCGTCCCCGTTGGCGCGGATGTCATGACACTATAATGATGGGCCATTCCGGCGGCAATGCAAGGGAAATGCGGTCGTCCCCCGAAGGTCGCCGGCGAACCCCGGCCGGAGTAGTAAAGGAAAGGGGCTTGTAAAAAGTTCAAAATTGAACTATATTGCGGAGAGCGCCTGGCCGGGTCGCCGTGCGGCATTGCCGACGGGTCCGCCCCGCGGGCGGAGCGGTCAGAACGAGTCGAGCATTCGGGTCAGCAGGCGGATAAGCGTTTCCCGGTCGCGCTGGGAGAAGCCGCGCCACGCGCGGTCGAGCAGGGCTTCCGAAACGGCATCGAAGGCGGGGCGGATGGACCAGGCCCGGTCGCTGAGCTCGAGGACGACTCCCCGCGCGTCGTCGGGGTCGGGCAGGCGCTTCAGATAGCCCTGCTTCTCGAGCTTGTTCGCCATCTCGGTCAGCGTGGACTTCTTGCGAGCGCCCGACGCCAACAGCTCCCGCATGCTCGCCTTCCCGCCTCGGCCGAACAGGGAAGCCAGGAGGGCGCCGTGCGACGGCTTGAGGTCGAGCACGCCGCGGGCTTTTAGCTCGCCGGCGAGGAAGTCGACGCTGCGCGCGCGGACTGCGCTGACGAGCGCGATGACATGGTCGGTGCGCATATGGGCTTATAGTTCAAATATGAACCAAGGTCAACGGGTGCAGTGAGGAATGGATGGAAACTCGCCGCCTGAACGGTCTCGAGCTGAGGTGGGGTCTCGCGGAGCACGCCGCCCTGGCCGGGGCGGAGTCGCTGTGGAAGGACGTGGCGGCTTCCGGCCGCCTGAGCGGGCATCCGGTCTTCCGGTCGTATGTCGAGGGCTTGTCGTTCGAGCCGCCCGGCACTACGCCGTGGGCGAGGTCCCTGGCCGTGGCCGTCCTGGCCACGAAGCCCCGGGTTCTCCGGTTCGAGCTCGAGGACGGCGTCGTCACCGTGCCGTTCCCGTCCTGCTACGGCGGGAGCCCCGTGTCGAGGGAGGACGTCCGGCGCTTCCTGGCCGAGACCCTCGGGGGAAGCTCCCGCTGCGAGGCCGCGGAGTCGGTGCCCCTCAAGCTCGCGGCCGCGTGGATCGGCCTTGCCCGCTACGGCCGGAACGGCCTCTGCCATGCCCCGGGACTCGGCTCCTCGATCCGCCTCCTGGCCTTCTGGACGGACTTGCCCGCCGAGGAGCCCGGGGTTCGGCCCGAGGGGCCCGCCTTCCTTGACCGCTGCGCGTCCTGCTCGGCCTGCGTGCGCGCCTGTCCGACCTGCGCCATCCCGACGGATTACGGATGCGTGGACGCGACCCGCTGCCTGAGCCTGTACAACGAGATCGAGGGCGATCTTCCCGGCTGGATTCCCGCCCGGGCGCACAACGCCGCCATAGGCTGCCTTGCCTGCCAGCGCTGCTGTCCCGAGTCCGGGCGGGTCCTCGCGGACGAGGCCGGTACCGCGGCGTTCTCCGCGGCCGAGCTCGGACTGCTCCAGGAGGGACGGGACGAGCCTTCGACGAACGCGGCGGTGGCGCGGGCGACGGGGCGCCCCGAGATCGACCAGGTGGACGCCTTCCGCCCCGTGCTGGCCCGAAACCTCCGGGCTTTCCTCGCCGCGCGCCGCATGGCATGATGGGGATCCGGCCGGACGGCCGAATCCGCCGGCGAGGGGGGACGCATGAAAAGCTATCGCAAGGAACTCATGATCCATACCAGGGAGCGGTACGCCATCGTGCGTATCACCGACCAGGTGGAGGAGGCGCTGCGGGAGAGCGGGATACAGGAGGGACTGTGTCTTGTGAACCCGATGCATATCACCGCCAGCGTCTTCATCAACGACAACGAGCGCGGTCTGCACGCGGACTTCCTGGCCTGGCTGGAAAAGCTCGCCCCTTACGATCGGAATGGGTACAAGCACAACACGGGAGAGGACAACGGAGACGCCCACCTCAAGCGTACGGCCATGGGGCGGGAGGCGGTCATCGCCGTGACGGGCGGGCGCCTGGACTTCGGGACCTGGGAGCAGATTTTCTACGGTGAGTTCGACGGCCGCCGGGACAAGCGCATCCTCGTGAAGATCATCGGGGAGTAAGGTGGATTTGGGCGGCGCGAGTACCGGGAGCCTGGGATGTTCCCAACAAAAGGGGCCCGTGGTTCGGAACCATCATCTGGGCATACGGCGCCGGACGATCCATCACCTTTCGGTGTCCGAAACGGAGCTCCCATAGCCCCC
>CALMRC010000164.1 GCA_937873275.1 uncultured Spirochaetota bacterium | reverse complement strand
CGAAACGACCCGGCTGGCCGCGGAAGCCCAGGCGAAGGACGCCCTGGTACTGGACGACGGATACGGCGAGGGACCCGAATGAAGATCCTCGTGGTCAGCGACACCCACGGGGACCCGGGGAACCTGGAGCTCGTGCTCCGCATTCTGGGACCGCGAATGGACCTCCTCGTGCACCTGGGGGACGGGGCCCGGGACCTGGATCGGCTCCCCCCGGGGCTGCTCCGTTCCCTGCCCAGCCTTCAGGTCAAGGGGAACATGGACTCGGATGCCCACCTCCCCCCCAGCCGGATCGCCCGGGCGGGGAGCCGCCTCCTCTACGTTTCCCACGGCCACGCCGCCCTGGCCTCGGGGTCCCCCCTGCCCATGATCCTGGCGGCCCGGGAAGCCGGGGCGTCCGCCTGCCTCTTCGGCCATACCCATGTCCCGCACAAGTCCTACCAGGACGGCCTCTTGCTGCTGAATCCCGGCAGCCTCTCCCGGCCCCGGAACGGCTGGGGGCCCACCTTCGCCCTGCTTACCCTCCCGGACAACGGCGGCGGCAGGATCGAGGGGGCCCATTACGAGATTCGCGTGGAAACGGGACGCCCGACCCTCCGGATCGCCTACCCCTGAGATCGCGATCCGGGATATTTCGGAGTATTTAGATAAAATTTTCTTGTCTAAATGGAAAATCCGATATAAAGTACTCCCGCTAGATTCAAGTTCCACTATACCTATTTCAGGAGAACAAGATGAAAAGAATCGCGTCGTTCCTCGTCCTGGCCCTGGTGGTCCTGTCCTTCACGGTAGCCCAAGGCACCAGCTTCGGCCTCGGCCGCTCGACGGTCTTCCGGGTCGGTCCCGGCAAGGACTCCACGGGCACCCAGGTCTACAGCTTCACCTACGTGTTCGGCGCCGTCATCTTCGACAAGAAGGGCCGGATCGTGGACATCGAGATCGACGAGCTCGAGGTCAGCACCCCGAACTACGACGGCGAGTCCATGCCCCACTTCGCCGGCTGGCCCGGAACCCCCGGTTACAACGTGACCGACCACGCCACGGAGAAGGTTTCCGGAGTCTCCCCGAACACCGTCGAGTCCACCACCGCGGACGTCCTGGCCTGGAAGACCAAGCGGGAACGCGGGGACGCCTACGGCATGAACCCCAAGAACGACTGGCATCGGCAGATGGACGCCTTCGAGAAGATCTTCCGGGGAATGACGGTGGACCAGGTCGAAGCGTGGTACAAGAAGTACACGAACGACAAGAACGGCCGTCCCCTCAATCCCGAAACCAAGGACGCCGCGGAGAAGGCCAAGTACGATGCCCTCGACGCCGCGGGGAAGAAGGTCGTCGCCGACGTCCGCACCGGAGCCACGATGAGCATCAACGACCCCCACGGGTACGTGCTGGCCGCCATCCGCAACGCCTGGGAGAACCGGAAGCCGATCGGCAAGTAATCCGCACCCTCGTCCCCGAGGGGACGGAGTTCGGCGGCCGCCCCCCGGGGCGGCCGTTTCATTTGGCCTAGGTCCGTTCCGGGCTCCGGTGCCGCCGCGGCCCGGCCGGCTCCCTCGAGGTTGCGTCCGGGCCCGGGGCGGTCTATCCTGAAGGCATGAGGAAAAACACTGCGGTCCTGGCCGGGGCCCTGCTCCTGGCCCTGGGTGTCGCGGCGGGTCTCTACCTGGCCCTTCGGACGCTGCCCCGGAAGAACGTGGAACGGGACTTCCTGACCTACGTCGAGGGACTCTCCGAGACCGGACAGCTCGTGCTGGTCCAGGGTCGGGAACGGCTCACGGTCCGGGAGACCGCGAAGGGTCAGCTCTTCGGGGATACGACCCTCGGGGATCTGCTGCGGATCCGCTCCGACGCGGTCGTGGAGCTCTCCGCCTGGGCGGAGCTCTCCTGGGCCGTGGACCTGGACGATCCGGATCGCTGGTCCGTGCGCCTGAACCGGAGGGATCGGGTCCTCTACGTCGCGACCCCTCCCCTCCGGACCCGGACGCCCGCCCTGCGCACGGAAACCCTGGAAGCCCGGGTCCTGGATCGGTCCATCTTCCTGGACGAGAGGCGGATGATCGAATCCGTGCGGGCGGCCCTGACGGTGCGGTTCGAGGAGATCGCCCGGAAGACCTCGGAGGAGCCCTCCGTGCGGGACCGGGCGGCCTCCTCCCTCTCCGCCATCGCCCTGGCCTTTTGCCGGAAGTTCGACCTGCCGGTGGACCGGGCGGAGGTGGTCTTCGGGCTGGAAGAATGAAGGAGAATCCAGGACTCACCACGGAGCTCACGGAGGTCACGGGGAACCTGGCCATGGAACCATAGGAAGGATAGGATTTACAAGATCAAAATAGGATGAACAAGATAAAAGAGAAGAATTGCCGAATGGCCCCTACACTCAACCACTATCCTGTTCATCCTTCTTTATCTTGTTCATCTTGTCAGATCTATGGTTCAAGGCTCTATACTCCGTGCTCTCCGTGTCCTCTGTGGTTTATTCCTGGAGATCGCGCATTTGCGCAGACGGGGCAGGAAGGGTCCGGGGGCACCTCGACCACGTCGAACCGGGGCTCCCGGGAGTCGTAGAAGAGGACCCGGCCGACCAGGGGCCGCCCGATCCCCAGCAGGATCTTCAGGGCCTCCTGGACCTGCAGCAGGCCCACCGTGCCCGCCAGGGCGCCGAAGAGCTGGGGGACGCGGCCGGGCAGGTCCGGGGCGCCCCGGGTCAGGCACTCGTAGCAGGGCCCTCCGGGGGGACGATACGCGGAGACGAGGCCCTCGAAGCCGTCCACCCCGCCGTCGATCCACGGCACGCCCCGGGCGTAACAGGCCCGGTTGATCACCCGCCGGGATTCCCGGCTGTCCACCGCGGCCAGCACCAGGTCGTATCCGGCGACGATCTCCGTGGCGTTCCCGTCGTCCAGTGCCCGGGGATGGAGACGAAGGTCCAGGTCCGGGCGGAAGGCCGCCAGCTTGTCCCGGGCGGACTCCGTCTTGGGCCTGCCCAGGTCGCCGGGTCCGTGGAGGATCTGGCGGTTGAGGTTGGAGAGGCTCACGGTATCGGGATCCGCCACGCCCAGGGTCCCGATCCCCGCGGCGGCCAGGTAGAGGAGGATGGGTGAGCCCAGACCTCCGGCCCCTACGACCAGGACCCGGGCGGCGGCGAGGCGGGCCTGCCCCTCCGGTCCGACTCCCGGCAATCCGAGCTGTCGGCCGTATCTCGACTGGTCCCCGGGATTCCCCTCCATCCTCCACCTCCCCCCGGGATCAGGCGTCCCGGCGGTACCGGGCGGGCCCTTCCTCGTAGAGGTTCCCGCCTAGACGATCCACGGCCACGATGGCCGGAAACTCCGACACCTCGAGACGCTTCAGGGACTCCGGCCCGAGTTCCGGCCAGGCAACGACCTCCAGGGCGGTGATGTGCCGCGCCAGGAGGGCTCCGGCGCCCCCGGTGGCCGCGAAATAGACGGCCCCGTTCCGCCGCATCGACTCGATCACTTCCGGGGACCGGAGGCCCTTCCCGATCATTCCCTTCACCCCCAGGTCCAGCAGGGCCGGGGTGGCGCCGTCCATGCGCCCGCTGGTGGTGGGGCCCGCGGACCCGCAGGGCAAGCCGGCGGCGGCGGGGGTCGGACCGACGTAGTAGATCACGGCCCCCCGGGGATCGAAGGGCAAGGGTTTGCCGTCCCGGAGCAGGGACAGGAGTCGGGCGTGCGCCGCGTCCCGGGCGGCGTACACGGTCCCGCTGATGCGTACCTCGTCCCCCGCCCGCAGGGACAGGACGGTCCCCTCGTCAAGGGGGGTCCGGATGACGCGCGCCCCGTCGCCCGCGGAGGGGGTCACAGGGTGACCCTCGCATGCCGGGAGGCGTGGCAGGAGATGTTGAGCGCCGCCGGGATGGAGGCGATGTGGGTGGGATACGTCTCCACGTGGACGGCCAGGGCCGTGATCCGACCTCCCAGGCCGGCGGGCCCGATGCCCAGGCGGTTGATGTCCTCCAGCAGGGACCGCTCCAGGGCGGCGTACCGGGGGTCGGGATTGGGGCGGCCGAGGGGTCGGAGCAGGGCCCTCTTGGACAGGAGGGCGGACTGCTCGAAGGTGCCGCCCAACCCGAGTCCCGCCACGATGGGGGGACAAGGATTGGGTCCCGCCCTGCGGACGGCGTCCAGGACGAAGCGTCGCACCCCCGCCTCGCCCTCCGAAGGGCTCAGGAGGGTCAAGGCGCTCATGTTCTCGCTCCCGAATCCCTTGACCATCAGGTCGACCTCAAGCCCGTCCCCGGGCACCAGGTCCAGGTGGATCACCGCGGGGGTGTTGTCCCCGGTGTTTTCCCGGCCGTACAGGGGATCCCGGACCACGGAGTTCCGTAGCCCCGCCTCCCGGTAGGCGTCCCGGACGGCCCCGTCGACGGCTTCCCGGAAGGAGCCCCCGGTGAAGTGGACTTCCTGGCCGAGGGTCACGAAGGCGATGACCATACCCGTGTCCTGGCAGATCGGGAGTCCCTCCCGGGCGGCGAGCCGGTCGTTCTCGATCAACTGCCCCAGGACGGCTCGACCCGCGGACGATTCCTCGACCCTCAGGCCTTGCTCGAGAGCGGCGAGGATGTCCGGGCCGATCTCCCGGTTTGTGCGAATCAGCTCGGCCGCGACGGCCGCGCGTACCTCGGAGCAGTCGATCGTTCTCAAGTCATACCTTTTTGGAATTCAAGGCCGGGATTCAGCCTTCCCAGTCCTCGGACGCCGCGGTGCCGGCGTCGGGCTCGGTCTGGCCGGCCGGGACGGTCTCGGGTTCCTTCGGGGCGGAAACGCATCCCGAGGCCAGAAGAATCGCCAGCACGGCGGCCGGAATTGCGAACAGACGAAGCTTGGTCTTCATGGAGTCCTCCAGGGGCAAGTATAGCCGAATCGCGGGAACCCGGAAACGGCCGGACCGGCGGGATTCGGATAGAATAGTTGACTTTTTTTATACGACAAGAGCGCGGCCCCCGTCAAGGCGACGGGCCGCCGAAATCATGGTATCCTGGTGCCGCCGAGTCCAGGGTCCGGCTTGCGGCCGGTTGCCGGATTCCCGGAGAAAGGTGGAGGAAATGGTCCGTAGGGGATACGAGAAGGCTCTCGGATTTTTCATCGGTCTCGGACTGCTGGCCGCCCCCCTGGCGGGCCTTTCCGTCCGGCCCGGAATGCCGGTCCCGTCCGCCGGGGCGAAGGTGGTGACGGTGGGCCCCGGGGCCCGGGATTTCCCGACCGTCCGGGAAGCCCTGCGCTCCGTTCCGGCGGGAAGCGTGCTGGAACTGGCGGGGACGGCGTTCACGGAAGGGGAGATCGAGGTAACCAAGGATATCTTCCTCCGTGGATCGGCGAGCCGGGAGACCCTGCTCCAGGCCTCCGCCTCCCCGGAGTCCTCCACGGAGCGGGTCCTGCGGGTCGCGGAGGGAGTGACCGTCGTCCTTTCGGATCTCACCCTCCGGCACGGGAATCCGAAGGGCGCCTGCCCCCGGGGCGGCGGCGGGATCCTCAATTACGGCGCCCTCTGGCTGGATCGCTGCGTCCTGGCCGACAACGTCGGGCAGTGCGGCGGCGGAATCGAGAACCGGGGCGGATCCGTCCGGGCGTTCGACTGCATGTTCCTGCGGAACGAGGCCGCCGGGGGTTTCACCGAGGACAACGCCGCCAGCCGGGGGAGCGGGGGAGGGATCAAGAATTCCCGGGGGGAAGTTTTCCTCGAGAACTGCACCTTCGCGTACAACCGGGCCCGGAAAAAAGGCGGGGCCGTCAAGAACTGCTGCGAAGGTACGCTCACCCTGCGGAACTGCACCCTGGTCCATAACGAGAGCGTTTCCGGGGCCCTCCATTCGAAGGGGGCATTGGAGGTCGATCACTGCACCATCGCGTTCAACCGGGCCCCCAACTCCTACGGCGCCGGCCTCTTCCTCGCGTCCTCCGCGGTCATCCGGAACACCATCGTGGCCGGCAACGACGCGGGGGATTTCCTGGTGGAGCTCGAGAACCCGGACTCGGAGGTGCGGATCGAGAACCTCTGGCTGGGCAGGGATCCGACGGGATCCGGCACGTTTTCCGGGGATCCCCTCCTGGGTCCCCTGGGGGACCACGGGGGTCCGACGTGGACCTGCCTGCCGCTTCCGGGGAGTCCCGTCGTGGACGCGGGGAGCTCGCCGGCGGGCAGCCCGAGCCTGGACCAGCGGGGCCTTCCCCGGACCTCCGGGCGGGCCCCGGACCTCGGAGCCGTGGAGATCCAGAGCCGGGATCCGGGACGGGAGTAGGTTCAAAGCTTCGTTTCCGGTACAATCCCTCCCAGGAGCGGCCATGCGACGGGAAAAGACGACCCTTCTCCGGAAACTCTCGATGTACGGATTCGACCTCGTTACGGGGAGCCACAATTTCCTGGCCCTCCTGGAGTTCGACGTGACGGACCTGCGCCGCCACCTCCGGGGACTCCGGGCGGGAGGCGCGGGAGGCTCTCTCTTCGCCTTCTTCCTGAAGGCCATCGGGAAGTGCCTGGAGGAATTCCCGGAGTTCAATGCCATGATCGACTACCGGAAGACCACCTACTTCCCGGAGGTGGACGTCAACATCCCCATCGAGATCGAGACGTCCGGGACCCGGAATCCGAAGCAGTACATCGTCCGGGACATCAACCGGAAGACCCTGGCCGAGGTGGACCGGGAGATCGCGGCGTCCAAGGACGCCGGGGACGACCACACGGGGTACGTCTTCTCCAAGGGCCTCCAACGCCTCCTGGGCATCCTCCCCCGCCCCGTCGTACTGGCCCTCATGCGGTCGGTTCTCCGCCGGCACGCCCTGGTCCGGGACCTGTCCGGCACGGTCTTCGTCACCTCCGTGAGCATGTTCTCCAACGTACCCGGCTTCGTGATTCCCTACGCCGGCGGTCCCAAGGCCGCTTCCTTCGCCGTGGGCAGCGTGGCCAAGAAGCCCGTCGTCCGCGGGGACGAGGTCCGGATCCGGGAGATGATCAACCTGACCGCCGTCTTCAACCACGACCTGATCGACGGGGCCCCGGCGGCCCGGTTCATCAACCGGCTCCGGAAATACGTGGAATCGTCCTTCGCGGAGCTCTCGGGGTGAGCGGCCCCGGCCCGGCCCCCGCCTCGACGCTCCGGGTCGTCCTTCTCACCGGGGACCGGGGAGCCGGGAAGTCCACCCTCTGCGAGCGCCTGGCCGGGGAAGCCCGGTCCCGGGGCCTGCCCGCCGGAGGCGCGGCCTGTCCGGCGGTGTTCGGGCCGGAGGGAGCCAAGAACGGCTGCCGGGTCCGGGACCTCGCGACCGGGGAGGAGCGGGAGCTGGGTTCCACGATCCGGGACCTGGGCGGCCCCCGCTGGAAGGGATGGAGCTTCTCGGCGGAGGGCTTCGAGGCGGCGAACCGGGCCGTCCGCGCGGCCCTGGAGGCCGGGGCGGGTCTCGTCGTCCTGGACGAGGTCGGACCGGTGGAGCTGGTTTTGGGCGCGGGGCTGGAGCCGTCCCTCCGGCTCCTGGACGAGCGGACCCTCCGGATTGCGGATCCCGGCCCGAGCCGCGGGTCCGCGGCGGTCCTCGTCGTGCGCCCCGAACTCCTGGACGCCCTCGCGGCCCGCTACCCCGGCGCCCCGGTCCTGCGGGTGGATCCCCCGGGCCGGGAGGAGGCGTTCCGCCGCGCCTCCCGCGTACTGTTCGGCTAGAGGTTCCGGGTATCCCTCACGCCCCGGGAAGGGCCGTCAGGGCCGAGAAGAAGTGCAGGGTGCTGCCGGCCAGGACGAAGAGGTGCCAGACCGCGTGGAACCACTTCACCCGCTTGATCACGTAGAAGACCGCGCCGGCGGTATAGGCGATTCCCCCGGCCACCAGGAACGCGACGCTCTCGGGGGGCAGGTTCTCCCGCAAGGCGCCGACCGCGGGGGCTATCATCCAGCCCATGGCCACGTAGCCCAGGACCGAGACGAGTTTCCAGCGGTCGAACCAGACGGCCTTGAGGGCGATGCCCGCCAGGGCCAGGGCCCACTCGACGCCGAAGATCCACCAGCCCAGGGCCGGGGGCAGGGCCGTCAACGCGAAGGCGGTGTAGGTTCCCGCTATGAGGACGTAGATGGAGGAGTGGTCCAGGATCTCCAGGACCCGCTTCACCCGGGGGTTCGTGACCGAGTGGTAGAGGGCGCTCATGGTATAGAGGACGATCAGGGAGGCGCCGAAGATCGCGTAGGAAACCACGTGCATCGGGCTTCCCCGGAGGACCGCGAAGACCACGAGGATCACCAGGGCGGCCACGGAAAGCAGGGCTCCCGCCCCGTGGGTCACCCCGTTGGCGATCTCCTCTCCGAGACTATAGGGCCGTTCGTGGGCGGAGCGGTACGGAAGCGTTCGTTCGGTCATGATTCTCCCGGAAGGGCGGTGTAGAGCGCCGCCGATCCCGTCACTCGGGGATGTCGTCCGGGATGCCGTCCCGGGGCGCGCTCACCAGGTTGGACAGGGGATTCCCCGTTCGGTTGCGCGCGTCCCCGGACGGCCCAAGGGCGTCACTCGAAGAGCTTGACCAGATCGGCGTAGCCTTCCTTCGCCAGGTCCTCCCGGGGGATGAAGCGGAGGGACGCGGAGTTCATGCAGTACCGCAGTCCCGTGGGGGCCGGTCCGTCGTCGAAGACGTGGCCCAGGTGGGCCCCGGTGGACTTCGATCGGACCTCGATCCGCCGCATCCCGTAGGACAGGTCCTCCACCAACTCGAGCTTGTCCTGGGACACCGGGGACCAGAAGGAGGGCCACCCGGTCCCGGAATCGTACTTCTCCCGGGAAGTGAACAGCGGGGTTCCGTCCACGGCGTCCACGTAGATCCCTTGGGCGTGGTTGTTCCAGTAGGCGTTCTGGAAGGGAGGCTCCGTGGCGCCCTGGGCCACCACGGCGTAGGCGTCGTCGCCCAGACGGCTCTTCACGTCCTCGGAGGGGACGAAACATACGTTCGAGGGGTCGGCGGCTTTCTTGATCACGAGGGTTCCTCCGTTCTGCGCCGGTACGGTCAACGGCCGAAGGTCCCGGCCGTCCGACTCCGAACCCGACGTCGTCCCGTCCGAAGGGCCCTGGGGGATACAGGAGGCGAGGGCCAGGACCAGGAGGGCGGCCAGTACCGGTACGCCGGGACGGATCGCCTTAATGTTGACTTTCATAATAATGAATATACCGGAGCGGCCCCGGGTTTTCAACGTTCCCCGTGAATTCGGGCGCCGCCTACGCGGATCCGCGGGCCGTCCGGGCCGCGGTCCGACGGTTGTCCGTTGGGGAATTCATGTTTCGAGAATAGAAACATCGTTTCTACTTAGGAAAACAGTTTGACAAGTATCGATTCGGAATGTACCATAGGGCATCCAACCTCGCAGAAAATCGCTCACAAGGAGGCATCTATGAAGCGATATGCGATCGTCCTCGCGGTACTCGTCGCCCTGGCCCTGGTCGGCTGCGGCGGCTCCGGTCCCGCCAAGCAGGACGCCAACGTAATCAAGTTCGGAGTCTTCGAGCCCCTCACCGGCGCCAACGCCGCGGGCGGGGCCGAGGAAGTCGACGGCATCCGCCTGGCCCAGAGCCTGTATCCCACCGTCACCGTCGGCGGCAAGGAATACAAGATCGAGCTGGTCATCGCCGACAACAAGTCCGACAAGGTCGAGGCCGCCAACGCCGGCCAGCGCCTGGTGGACAGCGACAAGGTGAACGTGGTCCTGGGCTCCTGGGGCTCCGGGCTGTCCATGGCCGCCGGTCCCATCTTCAAGGAGAAGAAGATCCCGGCCATCGGCCTGTCCTGCACGAACCCCCTGGTCACCAAGGACAACGACTTCTACTTCCGCGTCTGCTTCCTGGATCCCTTCCAGGGCACCGTCATGGCCAACTACGCCTTCAAGGACGTGGGAGCCAAGAAGGCCGTCATCATCCGCGAAGTGTCCAACGACTACTCCGTGGGCCTGGCCAAGTTCTTCGCCGACGCCTTCAAGCAACTGACCGGCGATCCCAACTCCATCCTCGCCGAGCTCAACTACAACACCAACGACCAGGACTTCTCCGCCCAGCTCACCCAGGTCAAGAGCCTCAAGCCGGACGTCATCTTCGCCCCCGGCAACTACACCGAGAGCGCCCTGATCATCAAGCAGGCCCGGGAGCTCGGGATCACGGCCCCCTTCCTGGGCGGCGACACCTGGGAGATCGCGGAGTTCGTGAACGTCGGCAAGCAGGCCGTCGAGGGCGCGGTGATGTCCGCCTTCTTCGACAACGACGCTCCCCTCACCCCGCTCTCCAAGACCTTCGTGGAGGAGTACCAGAAGAAGTACGGCAAGCTGCCCTCCGGCACCGCGGTGCTCGGCTTCGACGGCTACCTCCTGGCGATCGACGCGATCAAGCGCGCCGACTCCACCGACCCGGTCAAGATCCGGGACGCCATCGCCGCGACCAAGGGCTTCGCGGGTGCCGCCGGGTACGTCACCCTGGACGCCAACGGGGACCCGATCAAGAGCGCGGTGATCAAGGAAGTGAAGGACGGCAAGTTCGTCTTCAAGACCACGGTCAATCCGTAAGCGAATCCGCACGGACCCTCTCGGCCGCCGGGAATCTCCCGGCGGGCCGGCCGTGACCAGCCCGCGCTACGGGACCGCCATCGGGCGCCGCCGGCGCGGGCCTTTTATTCTGCCCGAAAAAGGATCCGTACCATGGAGTTGTCCACCTTTTTCCAGCAACTCGCCAACGCGCTCAGCCTGGGGAGCCTGTACGCCCTGATTGCGATCGGCTACACGATGGTCTACGGCATCCTCCGGCTCATCAACTTCGCCCACGGCGACGTGTTCATGCTGGGACCCTATTTCGCGTTCTACGCGATCTCCCTGCTCCTCATGCCCTGGTGGGTCGCCTTCGTCGTGGCCATCGGCCTCACCTCCCTCTTCGGGATGGGCCTGGAGCGGATCGCCTACCGCCCCCTCCGGGACTCCCCCAAGATCTCCGTGATGATCAGCGCCATCGGCGCCTCCTTCCTGATCGAGAACCTGGGCATCGTGATCTTCGGGGGCCGGCCCAAGAGCTTCGCCAGCATCCCCCTCTTCGACACGGTGGTCAAATTCGGCTCCGTCTCCATCCTCTCGGTCAGCCTCTTCATCCCCGTCATCACCTTCGCCGGGCTGTTCGCGCTCCTGTGGATCGTGAACCGGACCAAGACGGGGCTGGCCATGCGGGCGGTGTCCACGGACCTGGACGCGGCCCGGCTCATGGCCGTGGACGTCAACAAGACCATCTCCTTCACCTTCGGCATCGGCTCCCTCCTGGCGGGCCTGGGCGGCATCATGTGGACCATGAAATACCCCCAGTTGAACCCCCTGATGGGCGTGATGCCGGGACTGAAGTGCTTCATCGCCGCCGTCATCGGCGGGATCGGGAACATCTCCGGGGCGGTCCTGGGCGGGTTCCTCCTGGGGATCATCGAGATCATGATCGTGGCCTTCCTGCCGGAGCTGACCGGATACCGGGACGCCTTCGCCTTCGTGCTCCTGATCGTGGTGCTCCTGGTCAAGCCCGCGGGATTGCTGGGCAAGGCCCAGACGGTGAAGGTGTAGCCATGGAAAAGAAACCCTTTCCCCGGACCTGGATCCGGAACGCCGTCGCCCTGGCGGCCCTGGCGGGGCTGATCGCCGCGGGGGACGCCTTCCTAGGCCCCTTCGCCGTGCGGATCCTGAATCTCTCGGCCATCTACATCATCCTGGCCCTGTCCCTGAACCTGGTGAACGGGTTCACGGGGCTCTTCTCCCTGGGACACGCGGGCTTCATGGCCGTGGGCGCCTACGTCAGCGCCCTGCTGACCATGTCCCCCTCCCTCAAGGAGATGAACTTCTTCCTGGCTCCCGTGGTGCCCTGGCTCAAGGACGTCCAGCTCCCCTTCCTCCTGGCCCTCCTGGCGGCGGGAGCCGCGGCGGGCTTCGTGGGCTTCCTGATCGGGGCCCCGGTCCTGCGCCTCCGGGACGACTACCTGGCCATCGCCACCCTGGGCTTCTCCGAGATCATCCGGGTCCTCATCACCAACGCCCAGACCCTCACCAACGGCGCCCAGGGACTGAAGGGCATCCCCAAGTACTCCACCACCTGGGTCGTCTGGGGCTGCGCGGCCTTCACGGTCCTGTTCCTGGTCCTCCTGCTCCGGTCGAGCTACGGGCGGACCATGAAGGCCGTCCGGGATGACGAGGTGGCCGCGGAGGCCATGGGCGTCCACGTGGCCCGGGTCAAGATCGTCTCCTTCGTCACCTCCTCCTTCTTCGCCGGGGTCGGAGGGGCCCTGCTGGGCCACATGATCACGACCATCGACCCCAAGATGTTCATCCTGACCCTGACCTTCAACATCCTGCTGATCGTCGTCCTGGGCGGGAACGGCTCCATCACGGGGTCGGTGCTCGCGGCCATCATCGTGACCGTGCTCATGGAGGCCCTGCGCTTCCTGGACATGCCGATGGACTTCCTGTTCATCAAGACCAACGGCCTGCCGGGCCTGCGCATGGTGATCTTCTCGCTCCTGCTCATGATCGTCGTGCTCTATAGACAGAAGGGTCTCATGGGAACCAAGGAATTCTCCTGGGACATGTTTTCCGCCGCGGGCCTCCTGCCGCGCCGCAAGTCCGGCGGGAAGGGAGGACTCTGATGCTTCGGACCGAGAGCATGACCATGCGCTTCGGGGGCCTCACCGCGGTGGCGGACCTCAACATGGAGATCGAGAAGAACGAGATCGTCGGCCTGATCGGGCCGAACGGCGCGGGCAAGACCACCGCCTTCAACATGATCACCGGGGTCTACACGCCCACCGAGGGCCGGATCTCCTTCCGGGGCAAGGACGTGACGGGAGCCCCGCCCCACAGGATCACCGACCTGGGCATCGCGCGGACCTTCCAGAACATCCGCCTGTTCAAGGACATGAACGTCCTGGAGAACGTGCTGGTGGCCTGCCACCTCCGGATGGGCGTGAATTTCTTCACCTCGACGCTCCACACCCCCGGATACCTCCGGAAGAACCGGGAAGCCCACGAGTTCGCGATGTCGCTCCTGGAGTCCGTGGGCCTGGCGGACGCGGCTTCGGAGTCGGCGGTCTCCCTCCCCTACGGCAAGCAGAGACGGCTGGAGATCGTGCGGGCCCTGGCCACCAAGCCCTCCCTGCTCCTCCTGGACGAACCCGCGGCGGGGATGAACCCCCAGGAGTCCCTGGAGCTCATGGACTTCATCGTCCACATCCGGGACGCCTACGACCTAACCATCCTGCTCATCGAGCACCACATGCAGGTGGTCATGGGGGTCTGCTCCCGGATGTACGTCCTGGACTACGGGGTCACCATCGCGCACGGTACTCCCGAGGAGATCCAGAAGAATCCCAAGGTCATCGAAGCCTACCTGGGGGTGGACTGATGCTCAAGATCGAAAACCTCTCCGTGCATTACGGAGGCATCCACGCCCTGCAGGGCATCAACCTGGAAGTCGCGGACGGAAAGATCGTGACCCTGATCGGAGCCAACGGGGCCGGGAAGAGCACGACCCTCAAGGCCGTCGTCGGCCTGGTGAAACCCTCCTCGGGCTCCGTTTCCTGGAACGGCGAGCCCCTCACGGGCCGTCCCGTGAAGGACATCGTCCAGAAGGGGGTGGTCCTGGTGCCCGAGGGACGGCGGATCTTCCCCAACCTGACGGTGGACGAGAACATCGCCCTGGGGGCCTTTTCCCGGAACGACAAGACCGGGGTCGCCGCGGACCGGGAGATGGTCTTCGGGCTCTTCCCCCGCCTCAAGGAGCGGATGAAGCAGAAGGGGGGCACCCTGTCCGGCGGCGAACAGCAGATGCTGGCCGTGGCCCGGGCCCTGATGACCCGGCCCGCACTGCTCATGATGGACGAGCCCTCCCTGGGCCTGGCACCCCTCATCGTCAAGATGATCTTCGACATCGTCCGACAGATCAACAAGGCGGGGACCACGGTCCTGCTGGTGGAGCAGAACGCGAAGGCGGCCCTGGAGGTCGCGGACTACGCCTACGTCCTGGAAACCGGACGGATCACCCTGGAAGGGCCGGGGAAGGAACTCCTGGCGGACGACAAGGTGCGGTCGGCGTATCTGGGGGAAGCCGCGCAAGGACGGCCGTAGCGGCCGTCCTTGCAGCGACGAACCGGCGTTCGTCGAATTTCCGCAGGAGCCTCATCTCTACTGTCGAGATCAGGTATTCATGAAGCTCGACGAAGCCCTCAGGGCTTCGTTGCCATAAAAAAGGGCGGCCGAGGCCGGATTTTCGTGAAGCTCGACGAAGCCCTCAGGGCTTCGTTGCCACAAAAAAGGACGGCCGAGGCCGTCCTTTTTTGTGCTCTCCGTGGTGATTCCGGAATAATCACTTCCCCAATCGCGCGGCGGCTTCCTTGCCCAGGTCGCTGGAGGGATCCAGGTCCCGGGCGGCTTCCAGGGCTTTCCGGGAGTCCGCCTTCTTCTTGAGGGAATCGTAGCAAACCGAGGCCAGGAGCAAGGACGCCTGGCGGTCTCCCAGGGGAGCGTCCGGAGCGCCGTAGCGGTTCAGGGAGGCCAGGGCCTTCTCCCACTCGGACAGCTCCATCCAGATCCGGGCGGCCAGGAAGTCCGCGGCCCGGTACTCCGGGGCCGCGGGATCCGGCTCCGCCTTCTCGAGGGTCCGTATGGCCGGAAGGGCGAGGCCCTGGGCGAAGAAGGAGGCGGCTTCCCAATAGGCGGACCGGAAGGAGGCCTGGGGCGCCGCGGACAGCCGGAGATCCCGGGCGCTCTTCGTGGCTTGCTGGTAGTTCCCCTGGCTGAATAGGGCGATCACCGGGGAGTAGGGATCCTCGTCGGTACCGTCGGATCCGCCGGAACCCGCGGACGCGGGATCCAGCCCCTCGTCCCACTGGAGGCTGGCCGGAGGCGCCCCGGACTGGAGATCCCCCCGGACGCCCGCCGTCGTGGACGTCACCAGGTTGTAGTCGCCCTTGCCGGCCAGCTTGGCGATCTTGGCCGCCGCATCCGAGGCCGGGGACCCGCCCTTGGCCTTGGCGAAGGCGTCGGCGAGCTTGTACGTCCCGGGAGCCAGCAGGCGAACGTGCACGCCGCCGGACGTCAGCTCCGCGTTGGCTCCCTTGGCCAGCCTCAGGGTGGTGTCCGTCCCGAAGCTGTCGCCGATGTCGACGGCACGCCAGGCGGACCCGACCATGCGCTCCACGACGCCCTCGACCCAGTCCACCTGCACGACGGGCTGGGCGGCGGCCAGGAAGGCGCAACCCGCGAACACCAACAGGAACAACTTCGCTTTCATGTATAGAAGTATATCGCGAAACCGCGGAACCGCAAAGAATTTGACCCGATGGCCTTTTCTAGATTCAACCACGGAGGTCACGGAGGACACGGAGAACCCTATCCGGGGCAGACGGTTTGCCGAATCCTATTCGCCTCCGGGAAACCTTGTTCTGGGCAGCCGCTATCCCGGATCCCCGTGGGATCCGGGATAGCGAATATTTAGCGATCGAGAAGCGTTCGCTTCTCGATCGCTAAATGACCTTCATCTCCGCCCACTTCTTCCACTGGTGCCACTGCTCCGGGGCCTCCAGGGTGTACCTCTCCCAGAGGGACAGGGAGCGCTTGGCCACGTCGTGGGCCGCGGCCCCGTCCGGGGCGATCTCCTCGCAGATAAGCCGATACCGCAGGCCCGGGAACCGGCGGCAGAACACTGCGGCGACGGAGGCGCCGGACCGGTGGGCGATGAAGTCCAGGGTGTGGTCGAAGAAGAGGGTGTGGCCGAAGAGCTGGATGGTGCGGTTCCTCCTCCGGCGCCAGGCGTCCACCTCGTCGCACTGGGTCACCAGGACCCGCCCCCGGGACAGGGCGTCCAGGATGCGCCCCAGGACGCCCTCGGGATCCGAGGCGAACAGGAGCTCCACGTCCCGCCCCGCGGTCTGGGTTTCCAGGATCTTCCGGAGTTGCTCCGTCGCGGTCTCCAGGATGACGGTCACCGGATAGCCCCGAAGGTAGAGGATGGCGGGGATCAACTCCTCCGCTCCCCAGTGGGCCGTGACCAGGAGGGTTCCCTTCCCGCGCTCCTGGGAGCGGCGGATCACGTCCTCGTGGACCAGGGCGACCCGGCGGCGCAGAAACTTCTCCAGGTAATTCGCGGGCTTGGAGGCCAAGAGGAGCTTCTCGAAGTAATGGTCGAAGATCCCCTCGAAGACCTCGCCGGTGACGGTCCCGCCTTCCTTGTTCCAGGCGGTCCGCAGCATGTCCCGGACGTTGCGCCGGATGAGGCGGCGCTCCCGGCGGTTCGCGAAATTGTAGTACAGCTTGCCCAGGAATTGGAACACGGCCCGGCCGAGGCCGGAAGGCGCCCAGCGCACGAAAAGGGGCATGAACCCGCTCTGAAGGAACCTGGAAAGGCTCATGTCGATTCTCCTCCGCCGCCCCGGAGCGTTTCCAGGGCTTCGATCCACTTGAAGGCGTTTCCGCCCCGGAAAAGCAGCCGATACCGGCCGCTTCCGTAGGAATATTCGCAGTAGTTGTTGAAATTGTCCACGAAATACCGGACCCGGAGCGGATCGAAGGCCGCCGGATTCCCGCCTCCAGCCGGGCGGAATACCAGGGCGTCCCGGAAGAGCTCCAGCCGACCCCGGCCGAAGGTCCCGGTCCCCCGGCCCGTCCGTTTCCTCAGTTCCACGTCCCCGGAGGACACGACGGCCTTCCGGCCCTCCGAGCCGGGCAGGGCGGCCCCCACGGCCCGGGGATCCGGTGCCGGGGCGCCGGGTTCCGGGGCGCCGAGGCCCGGCGAACCTCCGACCGGCTCCGCAGAGCGGATCCTCTCCGCGAGCCGGGCCCGCTGGAAGTCCGTCCAGTCCCGAAGGTCCGAGTAGTCCGTCCCGGCCGGTCCCCCGGCCAGGCGCTGGTTCCCGTCGACGGTCCAGGCCGCGCCGCAGGCCCGGCAGGTTATCCGATCCCCGGCGCCACCCAGGACATCCTCGCCGCCGCAGGAGGGACACAGCCAGAGCAGGCGGCCGATCCCGGCTGCGGGCTCCGGGCACTCGAACCGCACCGGCCGGAGGGCGGGTTCCCGCAGGTCGTCCTCGGCCAGGATGGACCGGATCTCCGATTCGAGTACGGGGGGGTCCTCTTCCAGGACCCGCTCCCGGGACAGCACCCGGAACTCGACGGTCCAGCGCCCCCGCCGTTCCCGCTCGGCCCACCGGGGGCCGGTCAGGTAGGAGCCTTCCTGTCGGGCCAGGAGCACGGGAAGGCCCAGGACCCGGAGGAGCTTGCCCAGGCCCGGGCGAGGGGATGCCGGCCGGCCGTCCCAGGAACGGTCCCCCTCGGGGAAGATCCCCAGGGTCTCCCCGGCGCGGCCCAGGTCCAGGGTCCGCTTGAGGGCGGCGTAGTCCGGGGCTCCCTTGCGCTTCCCGTAGGCCCCCACCAGGTCCGCGAAGACGGCCTTCGCGGGGTTGGTTCCTTCCAGGTTCGCCATATACCGGATCGTACGGGTAAGAAGGGATCCGATGACCCAGGGGTCCCGTCGATGGGCGTGGTTGGCCAAGAGGACGTAGGATTCCCGGGGTTCCGGATCCCGGAAGAGGGCGGAGACGTTGTACCGGGCACGGAGATCCCGGCCCCGGGTAGACCGGAGGATCCTCCACGCCGCGTCCTGGTACCACTCGGGCATCGAACCTCCTCGCGGGGCCGCCGCGGAATCTCCGTCCCCATGCCGGGGGCGGCATAGTCTCTCCCGGGCGGGTCAGGGCGGGGTGAGATTATCATGAGTAATCGAATAAAAAAAGCCGGCCATCAAAAGGCTCGAGAACGGACCTTGACGAGCCGACAAAAGCGGTGTATGGTTCACCGTGGTATACGGCGCCGTCGTGCGATGGTATACCAGGAGAATGATCTTCTTCTCTGCACGAATTCGTACGAAGAGTAGCTTGAACGGAAACTGAACTGTTGGATTTAAGGAACGAATCGACCGCTTCGCGCGCGCATTCTCGCATGCCACCCCTGCGCCGCTCCGCTCGCCCTTCCCTTTCCCCGACGTCGATGAGCCGCTCTCCCCTCTTCCAAGAAGCACATGCAAAGAAAAGATCCTCGAACGTCCCGATCCGTCGGGACGGAATTTCACGAGAGTCCCCGGCCGCAGAGCGGGGGACCGCAAGGACTACACATGGCTAGCAAGATCTATGTCGGCAACCTCAGCTACAGCACCAGCGATGACCGCCTCCGCCAGCACTTCGCCCAGTACGGCGAGGTCCTGTCCGCGAACATCATCGTGGACCGCTATAGCGGCCAGTCCAAGGGCTTCGGCTTCGTGGAGATGGCTACCCCGGAAGCCGCCTCCGCCGCCATCGCCGCCCTGAACGGCGTCGCCCTGGACGGTCGCCAGCTCCGCGTCAACGAGGCGAATCCCCGCGAGGAGCGCCCCCGGCGCGAGTTCCGCGACCGCGGCGACTACAACTACTAAAAACCAGCGCCGACGTCCCCCGGATTCCCGGGGGGCGGAAAGCCCGGCCCCTCGCGGCCGGGCTTTTCTTTATCCCCCTCGGCCCGGGGCATTAAAAAAAGGTTAACGGGGTGGCAGTCAAAACCTCCATTCTGTAGTAGTATCGGGCTGTCATGAAGATCGTCATCGTCGGCGCCGGGATGGTCGGCGCGTCCATCGCCCGGGAGCTCGTGGAGGAGAAGAAGGACGTCATCCTCATCGAGAAGGACCCGGAGAAGGCCCGGTTCGCGTCGAACGCCCTGGACTGTCTGGTCCTGAACGAGGACGGCATCGATCCGGAAGCCCTCAAGCGGGCCGGGACGGCGGAGGCCGACTGGTTCATCTCCCTCATGGGCGCCGACGAGGCGAACATAGTCGCCTGCGGGATCGTCTCCTCCGCCTTCCCCAAGCCCCGGACCATCGCCAGGGTCCGGAGCTCCTACTACGGATCCCTGGGCTCCGCCAGCAAGAGCTTCCTGGGGGTGGACCACGTGGTCAATCCCGAGATCGAGGCGGCCCAGACCATACTCCGGGCCGCCCGGGAGGGGATTTCCGGGGAGATGCTGCCCTTGCAGGATGCTCGGATCCGGTTACGGTCCATACCCGCCGCCGAGGATCCCCGGTTCCCGGGCCGGACGATCCAGGAGATCCGAAAGGCCGTGGGCCTGGAGTTCCTGATTCCCGCGGTGGTCCGGGACGGGGGCCTGACCCTTCCCGCCGGGGACTTCGAGATCCGGGAGGAAGACCTGGTCTACCTCCTGGCGGAACCGAAGGTGCTGGACGAGATCCTGGGTCCCGCGGCGGAACCCCAGGCCGAGATCCGGAAGGTCCTGATCGTGGGGGCGACGACCGTGGCGGAGCGCGTGGTGGAGGGGCTCCTCCGTTCCGGGCAGGATTCCAAGCATCCCTGGAGCCGGCTCTTCTCGGTCTTCTCCAAGCACTCGGGGCCGGAGATCACGGTCATCGACGACAACCGGGAACACGCCAAGCGGTTCGCCCACCGCTTCCCCTCGATCTCCATCGTGAACCGCGACCTGGTGGAGGAGGACGCCCTCGAGCGGGAGGGGGCCGGGAACGCCGACCTGGTCGTCTGCGTCACCCAGGCCCAAAGCTACAACATCCTGACCGCCCGGCTGGCCAAGGAGCTCGGGGCCCGACGGGCCATCGCCCTCCTCGTCAACAACTCCTTCCTGCGGCTCGCCCCGAAGCTGGAGCTGGACGCCCTTGTCAGCATGCGTTCCGTCGTCTCCTCCTCCATCCTCAACATCGTCCGGAAGGCCAACATCCGCACCCTCCACGCCTTCCACGAGGACGACGTGGAGCTTGTGGAGCTCTCCATCCAGGAGGATTCCCCCGCCTCGGGCCGGAAGGTCCGGGATCTGGGCATCCCCAAGGGAGCCCTGGCCGCCTTCGTGCTCCACGGCAGCTCCAGTTCCATTCCCACCGGCGAAACCTTGGTGCATCCCGGGGACACCGTGGGCATCCTGACGAAGAAGGGCTTGATCGAGAAGCTGGAGGAAATCTTCGGGGGGCGGCGTGGCCGGTAAGCCCCTCCTTCGCATCCTGGCCATCCTTCTCGGCATCGTGTCGGCTTTCATGGCGGTCTGCCTGGCCGCCGGACTTCTCCTGGGGGAGGGCTCCCGGGCCCTGCGGGCCTTCGGGGTTCCCGTGGGCATCGGCACGGCCTGCCTGGTCCTGGCCTGGATCGGGAAGGTCACGAACCGCAAGATCACCCTGCCCCCCCGGGACGGCTTCCTCTTCGTCGCCCTGGCCTGGGTCTTCTCCTCCGCCCTGGGAGCCCTCCCCTTCACCCTGGCGGGGACGATGACCTACGTGGACGCCTTCTTCGAGACCATCTCGGGCTTCACGACCACCGGAGCCTCCATCCTCACGGACATCGAGGTCCTTCCCCGGTCCCTCCTGCTCTGGAGGTCCACGACCCACTGGCTGGGGGGCATGGGCATCGTGGTCCTGACCGTGGCGATCCTGCCCCTCCTGGGAGTCGGCGGCCTGGGCCTCATGGAGGCGGAAACCCCGGGTCCCTCGGTGGACAAGATCACCCCCCGGATCTCCTCCACGGCCAAAATCCTCTGGCTGATCTACGTTGCCCTGACGGTCCTGGAGATCGGGCTGCTCATGGCCGGGGGTCTGGACTGGTTCGACGCCGTTACCCACACCTTCGGCACCATGGCCACCGGGGGATTCTCCCCGAAAAACCTTAGCGTGGGCCATTACCGGTCCGGGTACGTGGACGTCGTCATCACCGTCTTCATGCTGGCCGCGGGGCTCAACTTCAGCCTCTACTTCAAGCTCCTGTCCGGCAAGGCCATTTCGGTCTTCCGGGATTCCGAGGCCCGCACCTATCTGGGGATTTTCGCCGCCGCGGCCCTCCTGATCGCCTGGGACCTCCGGCGGGCAGGCACCTTCGAGGGCTTCGGAACGGCCCTGCGGTACGCGGGGTTCCAGGCGTCCTCCATCCTGACGACCACGGGCTTCGCCACCGCGGATTTCGCCCGGTGGCCGCCCCTGTCCCAGACGGTCCTGTTCCTGTTGATGTTCATCGGGGGCTGCGCCGGATCCACCGGGGGCGGCATCAAGGTCATCCGCATCGTCTTCCTGTCCAAGATGGCCTTCACGGAGATGAAGTACCTGCTGAATCCCCGGGGGATCTACGGGATCTTCGTGGACGGCAAGCCCCTCCGGAAGAACATCATCTACGATACCGCGGCCTTCGTGCTCCTGTACATCTTCCTCCTCCTGGCCACCACCCTGGTCGTGGCGTCCGGGGGATACGACATCCTGACCTCCCTGACCGCCAGCCTGGCCACGGTGGGAAACATCGGCCCCGGATTCGGCAGGGTGGGCCCCGCCTTCAACTACGCGTTCTTCCAGGACGGGATCAAGGTGTGGCTGTCCTTCGCCATGCTGGCGGGACGGCTGGAGATCTACACGATCTTCGTGCTCTTCACCCGGGCCTTCTGGAGGAGGTG
Organism: uncultured Spirochaetota bacterium; assembly: GCA_937873275.1. Lineage (GTDB taxonomy): Bacteria > Spirochaetota > Spirochaetia > Treponematales > UBA12059 > JAAYUR01. Next base: position 12,131 of record CALMRC010000164.1, on the reverse strand, counting down.
ACCAAGGCCCGGGGACCCCGGCGTCAGAGCGCCGGGCGTTCCGCGGCGCGGCGGTCGACCCGGACCAGGAAGTCCGCGGGCAGGACGATGTGCTCCTTGGTCTGGGCGCTGGTCGCGGCCCAGCGGACGACGCCGTCCTTGAGCATCCGGAAGATCGCGGCGTCCAGGTCGTCCAGGGCGATGCCCATGCGGCCGTTGACCCAGGCCTTCAGGTCCCCCAGGTGCACCTTGATCCCGCCGTCGTGGATCTTCTCCCCGAACCGCAGGCCGAAGTCCGCCATCCCCCGCTGGATCCTCTCCTTGGGGAGGGTCTCGATCAGGTCGGAGACGAGGTCGTTGGAGGAGCGTATCCGCTCCGAGAGGACCTTGATGATCTTCAGGGCGAACTTCCCGTTCGTGAGGATCATGGACTCGAAGGCCGGGCGGTCCACCACCAGGAGCTTCGTGTCCCGGACCGCGACGGCGGAGGCCGAGCGGGGGCGGCCGTCGATCAGGGCCATCTCCCCGAAGAACTCGTTCGCCTCGTCGACGGTGGATAGCACCGTCTCCCCGCCCTCGACCCGCTTCTTCAGGTCCACCGCCCCCGCGAGGAGTACGTACATCACGTCCCCGGGATCGCCCTCCCGGAATACCGCCTCGCCGGCCAGGAAACACTTCTCGGTCAATGCGCTGCCCATGGCTTCATTGTAGGCTCCCCGGGGATCCGGTACAAGCTTCGTATCAGAGGGGAACGGACCTCGCCGGACCCCGGCCGCGGTCCCAGGCGTACAGGGCGGCACCCCCCAGGGCACCGAGACCCGCCAGGACCCCGATGGGCCACCAGACCGCCCGGGATCCCAGGGCCCGGATGAACGGCCCCGAGGCCAGGGGCGCCAGGGCGTTTCCGAGGAAGTAGCAGAAGGAGACGGCGCTGTTGATCCGGCCCCGGTGGGTCGCCGGAGCCCGCTCGGCGATGAAGGCGTTCGTGTTGGTCGCCCCCAGGATCTCCCCGAGGGTCCAGACGACGGTGCAGACCAGTACGGGTACGAGTCCCCGGGCCAGGGCGTAGGCGCCGAATCCCAGGGCGTAGAACAGGGTACCCGCGGCGACGGAAAGCAGGGCCGGCCAGCGGTGGGACAGGGCGGCCACCAGGGCGGTGCAGGCCACCACGGTCAGTCCGTTCGCCGCCATGACCGCCCCGAAGCCCTTCGGTCCCGCGTCCGGGCCGAGCAGGTCCTGGAGGAACAGGGGCAGGGCGAAGGTATGCTGGTTGTAGACGAAGGCCGTCAGGATCGCCAGGACGGCGAAGACGAGGAGCACCGGGTCCGCGGCGAGGATACGGAAAGTGCCGCCCCGTCCCGAGCCGCCCGGGGACCGTCCCGGAGTCCCGGCGGCGCCGGGCTCCCCGGAGGGTTTCCCGGCGTTTCCCTCCGGTTCGGGACCCGCAGCGGCCAGGAGGGGGTTCGTCTCCCGGACGAAGAGGAGGACCGTCGCGGCGGCGGCGGCCAGGGCCGCCGCGTTCCCCAGGAAGAGGAGCCGGGGAGCCCGGGAGAACAGGAATCCCGCGGCTAGGGGTCCGATCGAAAACCCGATATTGTTCCCCCAGTAGAGGAGGGCGAAGGCCTCCTTCCGCCTCTCCGGGGGCGCGCAGTCCGCCACCACGGCGTTCATGACCGGCCAGGTGCCCGAGAGGGCGCCCAGGGCCAGGGCGATCACGAAGGGCGTCGCCGGCGTGAACCCGACGGCCGCGCAGACCGCGAAGGACAGGGCCGTGAAGACCTGCAGGACCGCCAGGACGGGTCGGCGGCCCAGGGAGTCCCCGATCTTCCCGCCCGCCAGGAGACCCGCCGCGGAGACGACGGCCACGGCGGACATGAAAGCCCCCGCGGATGCCTCGTCGTACCCCAGCTTCAGGGTCAGCATCATGGCCAGGAAGGGGTTCACGAAGCTTCCCGCGGACACCACGAGGCGGATGACGAAGAGGGCGTAGATTTCCCGGGGAAACGGCGTCGGAACTTTTTCCTTGAGTAGCATACAAATCCTTCCCGGCGGGTCCGGCGGGATCGCCGGGCCCGGGGCCCTCTTATCGTTGGAACTCGATCCCGGACTTCAGGGCGCCGAAGCGCGCCGAAAGGGCCTCCTCGCCGCCGGGCTCCTCCATGGAAAGGTAGAGGGAATACAGGGCGTCCGCGGAAGCCTCGGACCGGGTCAGGATGGCGCCCAGGGCGCCGACGTTGTCCTTGGGGTTGATGCCCGGCTTGCCGTCGAAGGGTGCCCGGGCCGTCACGAGGGCGTCCCAGCCCTCCGCGGCCTTGGCGCCCAGCCGGGAATCGGGCTTGATGTTCTTGTAGAGGATGGCGAAGTCCCGGCCCCGGACGTCCCGCTGGACCAGGAGCTTGCGGAAGCCGTACCGGACCTTCCCGCCCTGGAAGTAGTAGGCGGGGCTCAGGAAGAGGGAGGACGCGGCCGTCCAGGGGAAGACCTCGGGGCCCGCGGTCATCGAGAACTCCGGGGTCCGGAGAGCGACCGTCCGGTCCGCCTCGGACCAGCGGAATGCCACGTCCTTGAAGGCGTCCGGCAGGAGCCGCCCCAGGGCCAGGAACCGCTCCCACTCGGGGAAGGTGCCCTTGTACCCCGTCTGCACCCGGTCACAGACGGCCCGGAGATCCCAGTCGTACACCCCGGTCCTGCCGGTGGGCTGGTAGGTCCAGATCACCGCCGGGCCGTCCGGGAGGGGCAGGATGTAGGCGATCAGGGCGCGGTCCTCGAACTCCACGGTCCATCGGGCCCGCAGCCAGGGACGGCCGGCCCGGTCCCGGTACTCCCCGGTCTCGGAAGGCGCGCCGAAGGAGAGGATCCGGTACTTCTCGTTTCCCCCGAGACCCCGCTCCAGGGAGACGCCCTTCAGGATCAGGTCCATCAGGGTCCTGGGATCCGACAGGACCGAGTCGAGTTTCATGGTCTTGGGCAGGTCCACCTTGAGGAAGGAATAGCCCCCCACCTTGGCCTGAAGGACCGACCCGTCGTCGGGAAGGTTGAAGCGATCGACCTTGAGGTCGCTCATCTTCCACTGGTTGTCGTCCTTGTCCACGAAGGCGAGCTCCGGGAAGGAAGCGTCCGCCACGGCGGACAGAAGGTATGCGTTGGCCGATCCGTCCAGGTAGGCCGGGGCGGCCTGGAAGAGTTCCTTCATCGCCCCGTCGTACGCGGGGACGTATCGGTCCGTGACGGCCTTCCGGACCTCCCGGTAGGGGGCCGGCAGGGCCGTCTCGGTCTCGTACACCTTGGTCAGGGTGTTGGCCAGGAGGAGGTGCCCGTAGGTCAGGCGCTGCCGGAACCGGAGGGTGCCCTCCGGGACGTCCAGGAGGGCGGCGGCGGGCAGGGAGTACAGGATGTTGTCCTTGAGGGCCGCCACGACCCCCACGACCTTTCCGTCGGGGGTGATCAGGGGTCCCCCGGAGTTGCCCGGGTTCCCGTCCGCCGATGACTTGAGGCGCTGCCAGCGGCCGGATTCCTCCTCGGGGATCGTGCCGAGAATCAGGCCGTTCCGGACGACGATCCCTTCCCCCAGGGCGTTGCCCACGCTGTACACCTGGGCGCCGGTCGTGAAGGTCTTCTGGAACTCGAAGTACCGGTCGAAGGTCCGGCCCTTGACCGTGAAGACCAGGAAGTCCCGCTCGTTGGAACCCCTTTTCACGGAGTCCACCTCGTAGACGCCGCCCCGGGAATCCCGGATGTAGTAGGCGTCGTACACGAGGCTGGCCTCGCCCAGGTCGATCACGTGGAAGGCCGTGACCAGGTCGGTCCGGGACACGGCGAAGGCCGTCCCGATGGAATAGTACTCGTCCGTTCGGATCGCGTAGGGTACGGAATTCCAGTCCAGGGGCTTGTCGTAGGTCAGGGAATCGGCGGCGGCCTTCTTGACCACCACCTCGAAAACCGCCTCGTCGACCAGGGCGGCCACCTTGGGGGAGAGCCCCGAGGAGGCCCGTCCCGCGGTGGGAGCGGAGACGCAGGAGGACAGGAACGCCCCGGCGACGAGGACCCCGGCGAGGAGACGAAGGTGTTTCATCATGGTGCCCGAACAATATCACATACCCGGGGGAGTCTCAACCTGGAGCCCTCGGCGTCCCTCCGCTACGGGTCCTTCCCGCCGTGCCCGCTCATCCCCTCAGGGGCTCGAGGACCGGGCCCTCCCGGCCGGGCCGGACGAGCCACCCCTGCGGCCGTTCGGGCACGGTCCGGACCATGCGGGCCAGGTCCCGGGACGCCGGGCCGAACAGGACGTCCGGATGCCGGGACAGACGGAGCCGGGTCGTCTGCCCGTCCGCCAGGGCGCGGGTCCAGGCGCCGTGGAGGGTCACCAGGTCCCGGGCTCCCGCGAAGAGCCCCTCCGCCCCGGCGCTCCGGTAGGCTGCTTCCAGGATTTCCAGCTGGAAGGCCTCGATCTCCCGATGGGGCGGATCCTCCCGGGAGCCCGCGAATTCCCGGACCCGTCCGGCGATGCTCTCCAGGAAGGACGAGGGGGAGCCTCCCAGGGGGCGGAGTACCGTCCGGAACCAGCCCACGGCCCGCCCCCGGGTGTAGAAGTAGTCCGCCGCCCGGGCCAGGTCCTCCGCCCGGGCCAGGTCCCCCGCCGGGAAGGTCGGGGAGGACCGGACCCCGTAGGGCGGCCGGTCCTCGCGCTCCAGGCCCAGGGCGGCGGCCCGGTCCGCCAGGACGGTGCCCGGCAGGACCGAGAGCCGGAACACGTCCAGGTGGTTGGGTTCCAGGGATAGGGCGTAGTCCAGGCTCTTCCGGAACCCGGCCGGATCGTCCCCGGGCAGACCGTAGATCAGGTCCAGGCCGAAGACGACCCCCTCCCGGGAGAGCATCCCCATTTTGCGCCGGAACTCCGCCCCGTCGAAGCCCGGGCGACCGACTTCGGCCAGGACCTCCGGACGGGCGCTCTGGAGCCCCGCCTGCACGGAACACGGGATCGCCCCGAAAAGACGGGCCAGGGCGGGGTCCAGGAACTCCGCGCGGATCTCGAAGGTGAAGTGGATGCCCGGGGCCTCCCGCCGGCAGAGGGCCAGGATCTCCCGGGCCTTGACGGGATCCGCGTTGAAGGTGGGGTCCAGGACGAAGACCTCCCGGGCGCCGCCCCGGACGAAGGCCCGGAGCTCGTCCCGGGCCCGGTCGTCCGGGAACCGCCGCACCCCCCGACAGCCCTTGGACTCGTAGCAGAAGTGGCAGGCGAAGGGACAGCCCCGGGCGAGTTCCCAGAGGGCGCCCCCGTACTCCGACACGTCCAGGGTCCCGTCCAGGTACGGGGAGGGTAGGCGGGACAGGTCCGCCCGGGCGCGGACCTCGGGCTCCCGATCGGGATCGTAGAGCGCTCCTCCGGATACGCCGGGTTCCCCGGCCCGGATATCCGGGACGACGATCCCCGGCAGGTCCCCGGGGGACGCTCCGGCCAGGACGCGCCCCAGGGCGAGGGGAGCCGACTCCTCCCCCTCCCCCGCCACGGCGAAGTCCAGGAGCCCCTCCGCAAGGACTCCCTCCGGCTCCGCCGTGGCCTCGGGCCCCCCGGCGAAGAGGACGATGCCGGGGCAGGTCCGGCGGAGATCCCGGGCCGCGGCCAGGAGGAGGTCCCGGTTCCAGACGTAGAGGGAAAACCCGACCGCCCGGGGCCCGCGTTCCCGGATTGCCCGGACGAGGTCGGCGGAAGCCCCGGACGCGAGGCGTACGAGGAGTTCCGGGTCCGTCCGTCCCGCCGTGGCCGGGTGGGCCCGCAGGGCCGAGACGATCCGGGCGGCCCCGAGGGGAACGTGACGGGCGGAACCGCCCAGGCCGGCCGCGACGACGAGGACCTTGGCGGGACCGCTCATTCCGGAGGGGGAAGGTCGGGACGGAACTCGACCCGGACCAGGCAGAGCCCCTGGGCGGGGGCGGCTCCCGGCGCGGCGGAACGGTCCCGGCCCTCCAGGATCCGGCGCACGTCCTTGGGGCCGAGCCGGCCCAGACCCGCCTCCAGGAGGGCCCCGGTCATGATGCGGACCTGGTTGTACAGGAAGCCGTCCGCGGTGAACAGGATGTCCACGAACGCCCCGTTCCTCTGGACCCTGACGGTCCGGAGCTCCCGCTCGAATCCCTTCTTGGATCCCCGGTGGTTGGCGAAGGCCGAGAAATCCCGCTTCCCGACCAGCTCCGCCGCGGCGGATTCCATGGCCGGGATGTCCAGGGACTCCGGGACGTGGAGGCTGTAGCGCTGGGAGAAGGGGTCCGGGATCGGGTGGGAATGGATCCGGTACCGGTAGGTCTTCTCGACGGCCCAGTACCGGGCGTGGAAGCGCTCGGGAACCTCCTTGAGGGAACGGCAGGCCACGTCCCGGGGCAGGGCGGCATTCAGGTCCGCCAGGATTTCCTGGAGATCCCGGTCCGAGGCCGTGTGGAAGTTGGCCGCCTGACCTTCCGCGTGGACCCCGGCGTCGGTCCTCCCCGCCCCGAGGATGGCCGTCTCCTCCCCCAGGACCCGCCCCAGGGCGGCTTCCACCGCCTCCTGGACGGTCCTGCCCGCGCCGGGCAGCCTCTGCCAGCCCTTGTAGGCCGTTCCGTCGTACGCCAGGATCAACAGCAGGTTCCGCATGGATCCAAGGATATACATTCCTGTGGCGCTAGGGAAGCGGTGCGGCGGAACCCCGGGGCGCCGTAAATGTCGGGCGGCTACGGGGACATCGGAGACTTCCGGAATGACCGGGGCGCGAATTATGCGAAGCATGCATAATGGGGCTGCGGTACGAGTTATGTGAGGCATGCATATTTGAACGCCGGCGCGAGTTATGTGAGGCGCGCATATTTCGGCACCCTCGCTAATTAAGTGGGGTATGCATAATTCGGCCCCGACGCGAGTTATCTGAACTTCGCATAGACAAGATCCAACCGGTCTCGACACGCCGCCGCCGCCCATGGCATCGTAGTCCCATGGAACCCAATCCCGACGAGGGGGTCATCCCCGAGTCCTGCGGCGCCCCCTTCGGGGGAGCCCAGATGAGCTTTCCCGTCACCTTCGACCTCCGGATCATCTACGTCCTCGCGGACGGAGCCTCCATCCAGTCCGACCTCGAGGCTCTCTACGCCCGCCTGGGCGTGGAATGCTCCCTGCTCCAGGGCGTCGCGAAGCCGGGGGCCAAGTACGGCCGCTTCGGCAGCCGCATCACCGTCCGGAACCGGGCCCAGTTCTACGCGGTCTATTCCGAGGTCGGCAAGCTACCCTACGTGAAGGCCGCGATTTGAAGTCGTCCCGGTCCGGCCGGGCTTCCCCGCGCCCCGGGTCCCCGGAGATCCTCTACGAGGACGAGGACCTGGTCATCGTGGACAAGCCCGCGGGTCTCCCCACCATCGCCCCCGAGGGCTCGTCGGGCCGGTCCCGGAGCCTCTACGACTGGGTCACCGTGCACATCCGCCGACGCAATCCCAAGGGGCGCGCGGCGGTGGTGCATCGTCTGGACCGGGACTCCTCCGGGGTGGTGGTGTTCGCCACGGGAGGAGCCGCCAAGCGGGAGCTCATGGACCGGTGGAACCAGCTCGTGCGCACCCGACGGTACGCGGCCCTGGTCGAGGGGACGCCGCCCGGGGAAGCCGGGGTCCTGGACTCCTGGCTGCGGGAGAACCGGGCCGGCACGGTGTACGAGGCGCCGCCGGGAAGCCCGGGAGCCCTCCGGGCCGTGACAAGGTGGAGGCTCCTGGAGACGGGGGGCGGCTTCTCCCTCCTGGAGCTGGAGCTGGAGACCGGCCGGAAGCACCAGATCCGGGCCCAGCTGTCCGCCTTCGGTCACCCGGTCGCCGGGGACTCCCGGTACGGGGCCCGCACGGACCCCGCCGGACGGCTGGCCCTCCACGCGGTGTCCATCGAGCTCGAGCGGCCCTTCGGGGGCGGCACGGTCCGGGCGGAGAGCCCCGTACCGGACAGCTTCCTCCGGCCTTTGCGCGGCCGGCAAAAAGGCCTATACTATGTACCCGGGGGGGCTAAGCATCGGCCCTCCCCCGCGGCCGGAACCCCGGCCGGCGGCGCGGATACGGCGGGACCCGGAACTGCGGTCCCCGGAGGAGGACACATGAAAGAAAAGAGCAAGCAGGCCAAGGAACCCAAGAAGAAGGCCCAGAAAACCCTCAAGGAAAAGCGGAAGGAAAAGAAGGAAAAAGCCGCCAACAAGAGCGAAGAATAGAATGGAATATCGACGTCTCGGGTCCGCGGGGATCCAGGTGAGCGCCCTCTCCCTGGGCTCCTGGGTGACCTACGGAAAGCAGGTGGACGTCGACGCCGCGGCCGCTTCCCTGGCCGCGGCGTACGATGCGGGGGTAAACTTCTTCGACAACGCCGAGTCCTACGCCCAGGGAGCCTCGGAATCCATCATGGGCGCGGCCCTCCGGAAGCTCCGCTGGAGGCGGGGCAGCTACCTCGTCTCCACCAAGATCTACTGGGGCCTGGCGGAGGGTCCGAACGAGAAGAATACCCTGAACCGCAAGCGCCTCCTGGAGGGCATCGACGGATCCCTGGAGCGCTTCGGACTGGATTACGTGGATCTCCTCTTCTGCCACCGGCCGGACCCCGAGACGACCGTCGAGGAGGTCGTCTGGGCCATGAGCGACATCGTCGCCTCCGGCCGGGCGATCTACTGGGGCACCAGCGAATGGTCCGCGGACCAGATCCGGGAGGCCTGGGACATCGCGGACCGGCGCAACCTCCGCAAGCCCCAGATGGAGCAGCCCCAGTACAACCTCCTCCGACGGGACAAGGTCGAGGTCGAGTTCGCACGCCTCTACGACGGGATCGGCCTGGGGCTGACCACCTGGAGCCCCCTAGCCTCGGGAGTCCTCTCGGGCAAGTACGCCGCCGGCATCCCCGAGGGGAGCCGCCTGTCCCTGTCCGGCTACGAGTGGCTTCGGGACGATCCTGAACTGCCCCGGAAGGTGGCCGCGGCCAAGCGCCTGGAGCCGATCGCCCGAGACCTGGGGGCGACCTCGGCCCAGCTGGCCATCGCCTGGTGCGCCCGGAACCCCCGGGTCAGCACCGTGATCACCGGGGCCAGCCGTCCCGAGCAGGTAGCCGAGAACATGAAGGCCCTGGACCTGGTGCCCAAGCTGGACGCGGGGGTGCTGAAAGCCATCGACGAGGCGGCTGCAGCGATAGAAACTAGGTAATAATCCGGTCTTTGTCGTTTACCTTGAATTTCCTCTATGCGATGGAGGATTTTCAAGGATGATCCAGAGTCCGGCTTTCCTCGTTCGGTTTGGTACGCATCCGCATATATACGGCAAATTTGTATTGACATTGTAACTACATATAGCTATACTCTCCATATGCTCTTTGAGTGGGATCCGGAAAAGGACTCCATCAACCAATGGAAGCACCGAGTTTCTTTTTCCGAAGCCCGGGAAATATTCGACGACCCTCTGCATGTTTCTTTTCTTGATCACCGGTATTCCTATTTTGAAGAGAGGTGGGTCACTCTGGGCCGATCGACAACCCGGAAGCTCCTGGTTGTCGCGAACCTATTCTTCAACGCGGATGGAGAAGAGGTCGTACGGATAATATCCGCAAGGGAGGCGACCTCCAATGAGCGAAGACAGTATGAGGAAATCTGAAGACGCCTTCGAGCTTCTCCCCGAGTATGACTTCTCCAAGGGCATCCGAGGGAGGTTTTACAATCCCAAGAAAGTTTCCACTTCCATCCGACTGGATGACGACCTGATCCTGTTTTTCAAGAAAAAGGCCAGCGAAGAAAAGATCGGGTACCAGACTCTCATCAACATGGCCCTGCGGGAGTTCATCAACCAGCACGTCCGGTAGATAGCCAGGCCCGCAACGCCCGTCAATTCCGATACCACCACGCTCCTAGATCCCCGCCAGAAGCCCCCCGTCCACGTAGACGATCTGGCCGTTCACGAAGGAGGACGCTGGGGAGCAGAGGTATACGAGGAGGCCGACCAGCTCCTCCGGATCCCCCCAGCGCCCCGCCGGGGTCCGGCCCCGGATCCATCGGTCGAAGTCGGGATCCTCCACCAGGGCGCGGGTCATCTCGGTCTTGAAGTATCCCGGGCCGATCGCGTTGACCTGGATCCCGTACTTGGCCCATTCCACCGCCATACCCCGGGTCAGCATCTTCAGGGCCCCCTTGGAGGCCGCGTAGGGGGCGATCGACGGCCGTCCCACCTCGCTTTGGAGAGAGCAGACGTTCACGATCTTCCCGGACTTCCTCTCGATCATCCCCCGGGCAACCCGCTTGGACACCAGGAAGGCGCTGGTCAGGTTGGTCTCCATCACCGCCCGGAAATCCTCCTCCGGGAAGTCCTCCAGGGGCCTGCGCCGCTGGATTCCCGCGTTGTTCACCAGGATCTCGAAGGGCCCCGCGGCTGACTCCGCCCGGGCGATCCCCTCGTCCACCTGGGCGGAATCCGTCACGTCGAAGGCCGAGACCGCGACGTCCAGCCCCTCGGCACGGAGTCGGTCCGCCGCGGTGGCAAGGACGGCCTCCTCCCGGCCGTTCAGGACCACCCGGGCCCCCGCCCTTGCGAGGCCCCGGGCCAGGACGAGACCTAAGCCCCGGCTGGAGCCGGTGACCAGGGCGGTCTTTCCGGAGAGGGAGAAAAGGGAGGAAAGGTAGTCCATGGCGCGCTCCTCGTGACACGATGCTTGCGGGGATCTGGAAACTCCGGCCGGACGGGGAGAGCCCGGCGGGGCCTCCGGGCGTTCCGCGACACCGGCCGCTTCGGCGCCCCCGGGAAACCGGGAGATTGTAGCATGCGGGGGCGGGCGCCGGAAATGGAACGGCCCGGGGAAAATCCCCGGGCCGTGTTGTCTAGCTCGCTATTACCTTACTACCACCTGAAGAACTTCGCGCTGTTTTCCGGCACCAGATACCGAGTCGTGCTGGTGTCCTGCCTCCACCAGAAATCCGAACCCGTCGAGGTCTCGAGCCCTTCATCGAGGTCGCAATGGTAGGTACCCCTGATTTTCAGGCCTGTCTTGCTTTTGTACACGGATCCGTCGGCATTGTATGTCGTCAAATTGATCGTAAGGACATTGGACCAGATTACGAGGGGAACAGAAGTAATAATCTCGGTCTTGTTAAAGCTGACAATCTCGAACTTCCCGTACCGCCCCGAACTGGTGTAGTAGGTATAAATTTGACCTGCAGCAACATATCCGTCACTCAGGTTGATCGCGGCGGTGGACATGTACGAGTTACTGTCCCCGACCTGGTCTGACCGGTCCATAGCGATGTCTGCACGGGAGAGGCTCGAGTATGTTTCCGCGACCGTCACGGAATCCGATATGTAACCGCTTGTAATATTCCCAGCGTAATCCTTGAAATACGAATAGAAGTACTTCGTGCCGTTGCCGGGCGGTAGATACCAAGCCTTGCTGGTCGAATACGTCTCATATGCAAGCCAAGATGACCCATTGTAGATGCTTCGCTGGTACAATCCGCTAGGACTGTCGGACATGTAGAAGTAGACCGTCGTGTACGTTGAGGTAATGCTGGCCGGATTGGTTGTACCACCGACATAGAGATAGCCAGTGGGTGCAGTTTTATCAAGATATCGGATGACATAGGTGGAGGAAACGTTGCCGGCATTGTCCGTCACCCGAATCTTAATGTAATAGGTCCCCGCCGCATCCGCAGACGTTCCCCAGGCCCAGGTGTAGGCGGACGCCGTGTCCGTCGCCATCAGGTTCGTGAAGCCGGAACTCGAGGTATCCCGATAGAAGTCTACCTTCTGGACACCCACGTATCCATCCGACACGGAAGCCGTGAAGGTAAACGTCCCCGAGTTCAGATAACTCTGGCTGCCGCCGTTATACGTATTCGTCAGCGAGGCGATCGACGGCGCCGTCCGATCGACGTACCGGGTCAGGATACTCGTGGATATATTGCCCGCCACATCGTACACACGGATCTTGATATAGTAGGCCCCTTCCGTCTCCGCGCTCGTGGTCCACGCCCAGGTGTAGGCAGACGTAGAATCCGTATTCACCAGGTTCGTGAACCCGGTACTGGACGTGTCCTTGTAGAACTCCACCTTCCAGATTCCCGAGAGCGGAGTCCCGCTATCGGAGGTCGACGCGGTGAAGGTGAACGTTCCCGAGTTCAAATAGCTCTGGCTGG
>CALMRC010000163.1 GCA_937873275.1 uncultured Spirochaetota bacterium | reverse complement strand
CTTCGGGAGCCTTGCGGAGATCCTGAAGCGCCTGGGCCTGGCGGAAACGGACATCGGCGGGTATTCCCGGCGCTACCTGGCCAAGATCGTCAACCTGGCCCGCCGCCTGGCCCGCTCCACCGAGGAGGCCCGCCGCCTCTCCGGCCACCTCGGGTCGGTGATCGACTCCCTCCGCCACGGCGTACTGGTCTACGACGAGGAGGGCCGCATCTCGGTGTGCAACGAGGAACTCCGGGAGCTCCTGAACCTTCGGCCGGGGAGCGGTCCCGGGACCTCCCTGGGATCCCTGATCCGGAACCGGGAGCTCCTGGGCTTCCTGGATTGCCGCTGCGGGGAGGAGGAGGGGACCTTCAAGCTTCCGGAGGGAACCGTGATCGTGCGGCGCTTCGACCTGGGGGAGGGGGGCCACACGGTGGCGGTCTTCCGCCGGGAGGGGCCCGAGGCTTCCCGGCTCGGGCGGGAGTACCGTCGCCGGGGCCACGTGGCCAAGTGGACCCTGGAGGACATCGTCGGGGACAGCGAAGCCGTCCGGCGGGCCAAACGGATCGCCCTGCGTCTGGCGGCCACGGACCTGTCCATCCTGATCCACGGGGAGAGCGGCACGGGTAAGGAGCTCTTCGCCTCGGCCATCCACGCGGCCAGCGCCCGGTCCGCCGGCCCGTTCCTGGCGGTGGACCTGGGGGCCCTCTCGGACGACCTGGTGGAGAGCGAACTCTTCGGCTACGAGGAGGGAGCCTTTACGGGGGCCAAGAAGGGCGGCAAGACGGGACTCTTCGAACTGGCCGACGGGGGCACCCTCTTCCTGGACGAGATCGGGAACGTGTCCCCCAAGGTCCAGACCCGGCTCCTCCGGGTCCTCCAGGAAAAGGAGGTCATGCGCGTGGGCGGGGCGGACCTGAAGCGGGTGGACGTCCGGGTGATCGCCGCCACCAACGAGGATCTCCTGGACAAGGCCCGGAAGGGACAGTTCCGGGAGGACCTCTATTTCCGGCTCAAGATGGGATGGCTCCGCATCCCACCCCTCCGGGAGCGGAAGCAGGACATCCCCCGACTCGTGCGACGCTTCCTGGAGCAGGAGGGCGCCGGGGACGTGGCGGTAAGCCCCGAGGTCCTGGCCGCCCTGGAGTCCCGGGACTGGCCCGGAAACGTCCGGGAACTCCGGAACGCCCTGACCTACATGCTCGCGGTCCGGGAGGACCGGGAGATCTCGGCCGCGGACCTGCCCGAGCCCGAGTACTTCGCGCCCCGGGAGTCGGAGCCGGAGGCGTACCGTCCGGTCCTTTCCGGGGAAGCCGGACCGGCGGCTCTGCTGGGGGCGGAGGACCGTTTCGTCCTGGGGGCGGTGGCGGAGCTGGAGGCCGAGGGAAAGGCGGCGGGCCGGGACACCATAGCGGCCCTGGCCCGGGCCCGGGGCCTTCCCCTGGGTACGGGTGCGGCCCGGGCCCGGCTGGAGCGACTGGCCACCCTGGGCCTGGTGGTCATGGGCCGAGGCCGGCGGGGAAGCCGGCTCACCAGCGAGGGCCGCCGTGCGGTCCGCTCGGCGCGGTGATCGGAATTCCCGCCGCCGTATCTCGACGTATAAAATGGCTCTAAAATGGCTTAAATGGCGCCAAATAGCCGAATATCAGCCGAAAGGAAATCTTCATCATGCCCCAGGGTGACCTCTTCATAGCCGGCGGAAACTTGCGTACCCGGGCCCGGGACGTGCACGCGGCCTTCGTGGCTGCGGCGGGCGGACCGGAAGGACGCTTCGCCGTCCTGGGCGCCGCCTCGAAAATCCCTCGATCGGGATACGAGTCCGTCCGGACGTCCCTGGCGTCCCTGGGCGTCGATCCCGCCCGGGTGGAACTGCTGCCCGTCGCAACCGCGGTCCCGGGCTGGGAGGACGGGGCCCGGGATCCCGAGGTCGCCGACCGGGCCGCCTCGGCCTCCGGGATCTGGATGCTCGGGGGAGACCAGAACGCCCTGGCGGACATCTTACGGGAGCCGGACGGCTCGGACACCCTCCTGTCGGCGGCGTTGCGACGGGCGAACGCGGGGGGCGCCGCCCTGGGGGGATCCAGCGCGGGAGCCGCGGTGATGTCGGATCCCATGATCGCCGGGGGGACCAGCTTCGGGGCCCTGGGCCTGCCCCGGGCGTCCAAGCCGGCGGACGTCGAGATATCCCGGGCCCTGTACGTGCGCAGGGGGCTCGGATTCTTCCCCGGGGGCGTCGTGGACCAGCACTTCGACACCCGGGCCCGGCTGGGGCGGCTCCTGGAGGCCTGCCTCGTGGAGGACGGGGGCCGGCGGCCCGGGTTCGGGATCGCCGAGGACACCGCCCTTGTCTGGAGGGCGGCCGAGGGCCGGGCCGAGGTCCTGGGCGCCGGAGGCGTGTACGTCGTCGATGCCCGGGACGCGGTCCGGGACGCACCCTCCGGCCGGACCCGGATCCGGGGCGTCCGGCTCCAGTATCTCACGGAGCCGGACGCCTATCGTCCCTCGGACCGGGCCGCGGAATTCCGGGGAAAGGAACCTCTGGATCCCGGGGACCCCTCCTTCGAAGTCCCCCGGCCCCAGGCTTCCGGAATCCTCTCGGAGTACGGGACCCTCGCGGACTTCGCCTTCCGCCTCCTTTTGGACAACCGATCCGAGGGACTGCTTCGGGACCCGGACCGGGGGTGCCGGTATGTCCGGTCCTTCCTGGTCGAGGAGGGGGACGACGGGAGACCCCGGGCCTGGGAGGTCCGTCTGGGGCGGGAGGAGGGGTCGACCCGGGGATGGACCGGGGACCGCTTCGGCTTCGAGAACGTCCTCGTGGATATCCTGCCCGCGGAAATCGAAATCCGGTTCCCCTCCTGACCCGCCGCTGGTACGGTTCTTGCAGTTACAGAGCGGGGGCTTTGCCCCGCGCAGGCTCGAGATCCGGCACCGTCCGTATTCCGGTGAATTTCTAGGAGGCAGGCATGAAACCGAGAGCGATGATCATCGCGGTCCTGATGGCCCTGACGGCCGTCGCGAGCGCCTGGGCCGCGGGCGTCGACCGCTACGACGCCGTCTACGCGTCGGAGGGCTCGTCCCTCCGGTACTTCTACACCCCCACGACCACGGACCAGCGGGTGGCCGCGAACACCCAGGACGGCCTGGTGGAGCAGGACCGGTTCGGGCGCTTCGTGCCCTCCCTGGCCCAGTCCTGGACGGTGAGCCCCGACGGCCTCACCTGGACCTTCAAGCTCCGGCCGGGCCTGATGTACGTGGACTCCAGCGGCCAGAAGACCCGGTGGGAAATCACGGCGGACGACTTCGTCGAGGGACTCCGCTACGTCTCGGATCCCAAGAACGGGATCAAGAATTTCTCCCGGGACGTCCGGAACCTGATCTCCGGCCTCAACGCCTACTACCTGGACCTCTCGGACGTGGACTCGGGCAAGAAGAAGGACCTGACCCGGGACCAGGCCCTGGCGAACTTCGCCAACGTCGGTATCTCGGCCCCCGACAAGTACACGGTGGTCTATCGGCTCTCCAAGCCCACCCCCTTCTTCCTGTCCTACCTGGTCATGGAGCTCTTCCTTCCCGTGGAGAAGGAATTCCTGGACACCGTGGGCCTGGACTTCGGGGTGTCCAAGGAAAAGCTCGTCTTCTCGGGCGCCTACTACATCTCCGACTGGCAGAGGTCCAAGCGGATCGTCCTCAAGGCCAATCCCCACTACTGGGACGCGGGCAAGATCTCCGTCAAGACCATCACCCTCCAGTACGTGCCGGATCCCACCACCCAGGTCGCGATGTTCCAGCGGGGCGAGCTCTCCCGGGCGGACCTCGGGGCCGACCAGGTCAAGGCCCTGGCGAAATCCAAGTGGGGCCAGTACATCTACTCGGATCCGCCCTCCGCGGACCGCTTCTCCGTCACCTATTGGTTCGTCCAGAACTTCACCTCCGCGAACCCCGAGTTCAAGGCTTTCGTCAACAATCTCAACTTCCGGAAGGCCCTGTACTACGGGATCGACCGGGTGAAGCTGAACGAGCTGGACGATCCCTACAAGCCCGGCCAGATCATCCGGAACACGGTGGTGCCGGAGTTCCAGATCTTCGACGAGAAGGGCGTGGACTATACGGACTACCCGGGAGTCAAGGAGATCAAGGCCGCCGGGAACTACTACAACAAGGCCAAGGCCCGGGACTACTTCAAGAAGGCCCTGGCGGAGCTCACGGACGGCAAGGGGACCATCAAGGGCGTCTCCCCGACCACGGTGGACTACAAGCCCATCGCCGAGGTCAAGGTGGACGGCAAGCTCCCCCTGCAGATGGTGTACGTCTCCCTGCCGGACGCCGTGGAGACCAAGCGGGCCCTCCTGCTCAAGGCGATGCTCGAGGAGGCCTTCGGCAAGGAGAACATCGAGGTGACCCTGGGCCAGTGCATCGACGACGTCTTCGGCGAGGTGGTGGAGCCCCGTCGCTTCGACCTCCTGCACGACAACTTCCGCTTCGGATACGCCGACCCCGCGGCCCAGCTCAGCCGCCTTGTCACCGGCGGCGGCGTCAACGACGGCCAGTACTCGGATCCCGAGTTCGACAAGCTGGTCCAGGAGGCCATGTCCAAGACCGTCCTGTCCGAGCGCTACGCGATCTTCGCCAAGGCGGAAGCCCTCTACCTGGACCGCTGCTACGTCCTGCCCTGGGCCATGGGCGGAACGGCCTACCAGATCACCAAGGTGGTCCCCTTCACCTATCCCCGGGGCGGCTTCGGCATCACCCGGTTCAAGTTCAAGGGCATGGTGGTGGAGAAGGATCCCATCACAGCCAAGCGGTACGAGCAGCTGAAGGCCGCCTTCTACAAGGAGATGGCCGCGGCGAAGTGATTTCCTAAGAATTGAACCACAGAGGCACAGAGGGCGCGAGGCTGACTATACGTCAGCCTCGCGGCGACGAAGACCTTCGGTCTTCGTCGAGCTTGTCGGAGTCGGGATCGCCGAAGCTTGCTTCGGCGCCGTCCGTCCGGCGTTGCCGGCCGGACGCGGACTCTGTGACTCTGTGGCGCATTGTTCAGAAATTCTTTTTCCTTGAAGGATCGCCCATGGGTGCCTATGTCCTGAAACGTCTCGGCCAGTCCCTGATCACCGTGGCCATCGTGGTCCTCACGGTGTTCCTGCTCCTGCGGCTCATGCCCAAGAACGGGTACTTCACCCGGGAAGACTACGTGAACATGGACAAGGACGCCCGGACGGCGTACCTGCGCAATCTGGGGGTCCTGGACGATCCCTTCACCCAGTTCGGGCGCTTCCTGTCCGGCCTGGCCCGGGGCGACCTGGGCCGGTCGATCACCGTCTATCCTCGCAGCCCCGTGCTGGACGTCATCGGCGAGAAGGCCCCGTACTCCCTGTGGTTCGGTCTTGCGGCCCTGGTCCTGAGCATGGTCCTGGGCCTGGGGCTGGGGATCCTGATGGCCCGGTATAAAGACCGGTTCGCCGACGGGGCGGGCACGGTCTACGTCACCATCGTCCGGGCCATCCCCAGCCTCATCTGGCTCTTCTTCATCCAGCAGTGGGTGACGGCCCTCCTGGGCTGGCCCATGGTCTTCTACGAGGACCGCCCCGTCTCCTGGATCCTCCCCACCGTCTCCCTGGCCCTCTCGGGGATCGCCTGGTACGCAATCTGGCTACGGCGCTTCATGGTGGACGAGGAGAACCGGGACTACGTCAAGTTCGCGGTCTCCAAGGGCCTTCCCTGGAAGCGGGTGATGCGGGGCCACGTGCTCCGGAACGCCCTGGTGCCCCTGGTCCAGTACTTTCCCCAGCAGATCCTCCTGACCATCGCGGGATCCCTCCTGATCGAGAGCATCTACTCGATCCCCGGCATGGGCGGGCTCCTGGTCAGCGCGATCCGCCAGCAGGACAATCCCCTGGTCCAGGCCCTGGTCCTCCTGTACTCCGTCCTCGGGGTCGTCGGGGTCTTCCTGGGGGATCTCCTCATGGTCCTGGTGGATCCCAGGATCAAGCTGGCCGAGTCGTCCGGAAAGGGGGCCGCCGCATGATCCGAACGATTCCCGAGGTACCCGCCGAGCTCTTCCGACCCGCGGCCTTCGACGCGGAAGCCGCGGAGCGCACGGGGTACGCCCGGTATTCCTACTGGCGGAGCACCTTCCGCACCTTCCTCAAGAGCCCGGTCTCGATCTTCCTGCTGGCCCTCATCGTGGTCCTGACGACGGCCAGCTTCGTCTATCCCTTGTTCGCCCACGTGGACCTCGGGGCCGTGAACCTGGACACCGAGACCTGGAACCTGAGCCCGAATCGGGACCACGTCTTCGGCACCGACGGCCTGGGTCGGGACATCTGGGCCCTGACCTGGTACGGGACCCGGACCTCCCTGCTCCTGGGCTTCGTGATCGCGATCCTGGACGTGGGCATCGGCATGATCGCCGGGGCTCTCTGGGGCTACGTCCGGAAGCTCGACCGGATCATGACGGAGCTCTACAACGTCCTCAACAACATCCCCCAGACGGTCTTCCTGGTCCTCCTGGCCTACATCATGCGGCCGGGATTCTGGACCATCGTGACGGCCCTCTGTTCCACCGGCTGGATCGGGATCGCCCGGTTCGTGCGGAACAAGGTGATCACCATCCGGGACGCGGAGTACAACGTGGCCTCCCGCTGCCTGGGCACCCCCCTCCGCCGGATGATCACCCGGAACGTCCTTCCCTACCTGGTCTCCATCCTGATCATGGAGGCGGCCCTGACCATCCCGTACTCCATCGGGTCCGAGGTCTTCCTGGGCTTCATCGGCCTGGGGCTCCCCATCGACACCATCTCCCTGGGCAACCTGGTCAACCAGGGGAAGAACAACTTCATGCTCTACCCCTACCAGCTCACCTGGCCGACCGTGATCATGGCGGCCATCACGGTTTCCTTCTACATCGTCGGGAACCGGTTCTCCGACGCCTCGGACCCGAGGAACCACGTATGAGCGGCGAAACCATCCTGGAGGTCCGGGACCTCCGCGTGAGCTTCTCCCTCCGGGGCCGCCGGCTCACGGCTCTCCGGGGCGCCTCCCTGGACCTGCGCCGGGGGGAGACCCTGGCGGTGGTCGGGGAATCCGGGTCCGGGAAAAGCGTCCTGGCCAAGACCTTCCTGGGCATGCTGGACCGGAACGGCCGGGTGGATTCCGGGAGCATATTCTTCGACGGGAAGGACCTCGCGGGCTACTCGAAGGAGCGGGATTGGCTGGCCATCCGGGGAAAGCGGATCGCCATGATCTTCCAGGATCCCATGACGGCCTTGAATCCCCTGAAGACCGTGGGCGAGCAGATCCGGGAAGCCGCCGCCCTGCACCGGGGGCTGGACCGGGCCGCCTCCCGGGCCGTGGTCCTGGAAACGCTCGATCGGGTGGGTATCCCGGACCCGGAACTCCGGTACCGACAGTATCCCCACGAGTTCTCCGGGGGGATGCGCCAGCGGGCGGTGATCGCCGCCGCCGTGGCCTGCCGCCCGGAGATCCTGATCTGCGACGAGCCGACCACCGCCCTGGACGTCACCGTCCAGGCGCAGATCCTGGACCTGATCAAGTCCCTCCAGAGGGAATTGGGAATGACCGTCCTCTTTATAACCCACGACCTGGGGGTCGTGGCCAGCGTCGCCCAGCGGGTGGCGGTCATGTACTCCGGCCAGGTGATCGAGGAGGGGACCGTGCGGGAGGTCTTCTACGATCCGCGGGCCCCCTACACCTGGGCCCTCCTGGCCTCCCTGCCCCAGTTGGGGGTGAAGGGCGAGGAGCTCTACTCCATCCGGGGCACACCGCCCAGCCTGTTCAAGGAGGTCGTCGGGGATGCCTTCGCCCCCCGGAACCCCCGCGCCCTGGAGGTGGACTTCCGGTTCGAGCCCCCGGTCTTCCCGGTCTCGGACACCCACTGGGCCCGGACCTGGCTCCTGGACCCCCGGGCGCCCCGGATCGAGGCCCCCGAGACCGTGCGGCGCCTGCGCGCGCGGCTTGCCCGGGGAACGGACGGACCGGAAACCGCCGGAGGCGGCGGCGCCGCGACGGGCGGCGGGGATTCCGTCCAGGGAGGCGCCGAATGAGCCGGGAAGTCCTACTGTCCGTCCGCGACCTCCGGGTCGACTTTCCCGTCGGACGCAAGACCTTCACCGCGGTCCGGGACGTATCTTTCGACGTCTACCGCGGGGAGACCTTCTCCCTGGTGGGGGAGTCCGGGTCCGGCAAGACCACCATCGGCCGGGCGATCATGCGGATCCATCCGGCCTCGGCCGGGGAGATCCGGTACCGGGACCGGCGGGTTTCCGGGCGGATCGACGCGGCCTCGGAGCGGCTCCTCCGGCAGAAGATCCAGATGATCTTCCAGGACCCCATGGCCTGTCTGAACGAGCGGGCCAAGATCGACTACATCGTGTCCGAGGGCCTGTACAACTTCAAGCTCTTCCGGGACGAGGAGGAGAGGAAGGAGAAGGTGGAGCGGGCCCTCCGGGACGTGGGCCTCCTGCCGGAGTTCGCCACCCGCTTCCCCCACGAGTTCTCCGGGGGCCAGCGCCAGCGCATCGGCATCGCCCGGGCCCTGGTCATGGAGCCGGAGCTCCTGATCGCGGACGAGCCCATCTCCGCCCTGGACGTCTCCATCCGGGCCCAGGTCATCAACCTGATGAACCGGCTGAAGCGGGAGAAGAACCTCACGTACTTCTTCATCGCCCACGATCTCTCGGTGGTCCGGTTCATCTCGGACCGGATCGCCGTCATCCACCGGGGCCGCATCGTGGAGCTGGCCGGGGCGGAGGACCTTTTCGCCCGGCCCCTCCACCCCTACACCCGGGCCCTCCTGTCCGCGGTGCCCGTGCCGGACCCCGATGCCGAGGCGGGCAAGCGCCCGGCCGGCTACGATCCCGCCCGGGCCCACGACTATTCCCGGGAGTCCCCCGCCTGGCGGGAGGCCCTGCCGGGTCACTTCGTCCTGGGCACCGAGGGGGAAGCGGAGGAGTGGGCGCGGGGGGCCTAGGCGCGGGAGGCGGACCGGTTTTCCTCGCGGGACCTCGTACGGATCTGCTATACTCCCCGACCAAGGAGACGCCATGAACATCCTTGTCTGCAACGTGGGGAGCACCTCCCTCAAGTACCAGCTGATCGCCATGGAGGGCGAGACCGTCCTGGCCAAGGGGAAGATGGAGCGGGTCGGGACGGACCGGGCCGAGTATTCCCATGAGGACGCGAAGGGCGGCCGGATCCGGGAGGAGCTTCCCCTTCGGGACCACGGCCAGGGGATCGAGCGGATGCTCCGGGCCCTGATCGGTCCCGTGGTGCCGTCCCTGGATTCCGTCGACTGCGTGGGTTTCAAGGTTGTCCTGGCCAAGGACATCACGGGGGTGCAGGAGCTCACGGAGGAGGTCCTGGCCGCCATGGAGGCGATGAACGGGATCGCCCCGGCCCACAATCCGCCCTATATCGCGGCGGTCCGGCAGTTCCGGCGTATCGTCCCCTCGGTGCCCCTGATCGGGTCCTTCGAGACGGGGTTCCACCGGAACCTTCCGCCCAAGGCCTACCTCTACTCGATTCCCAAGGATTACGCCCGCCGGGGGGTGCGGCGCTACGGCTACCACGGTGCCAGCCACGAGTACCTCTCCGGTCGGGTCGCGGAGCTGACGGGCCGACGGGACCTAAAGCTGGTCACCTGCCACCTGGGCGGGTCCGGGTCCCTGGCCGCCGTGGACGCGGGTGTTTCCATAGACACCACCCTGGGCTTCTCCCTCCAGTGCGGGATCATGCACAACAACCGCTGCGGGGACATCGACCCGTACCTTCCCGTCTACCTCCAGGAGACCGAGGGAATGACCCTGGAGGAGGTGAAGACCCTGCTCACGAAGAAATCCGGCCTCCTGGGCTTGTCCGGGGTGTCCAACGACCTCCGGGACATTGAAGCCGCCGCGGAGGCGGGGAACCCGGACGCCCGGGAGTGCGTGGAAACCTACGCCTACTACATCCGCAAGCAGATCGGCGCCTATGCGGCGGCGATGGGCGGGCTGGATGCCGTCGCCTTCGGGGGAGGGATCGGGGAGAACAGCGCCCGGGTCCGGGAGCTTTCCACCGAAGGCCTCGGCTTCCTGGGCCTGGACCTGGACCGGGAACGGAACCGGACGGCCCGGTGCGACGCGGAAATCTCGTCGGCCACGTCCCGGGTCAAAGCCTTCATCCTGGCCACCAACGAGGAGATCGTGGTGGCCCGGAAAGCCCGGGATTTCCTGTCGGACCCCGGGGCCTAGACCGGGATTGCGAGGATCGGAGGATGGCGTTCCGAACGGATCCCGTCGCCGCGGACCGCCGCGATTGTTCCCGCGGCGTCCTTTTCGATATACTTTGCCCATGATCGCTTTCCCCCGTCGAGCGGCGACGATCCGGGGACGGTTCGCCCTCCTGCTCCTTCTGGCCTCCCTGCCCTTTGTCACCGCGGCGGTGTATTCCACCCTCTGGACCGCCCGCGCCTCCGGGGACCTCATGCGGGACCAGCTCCAGAACTACACGTACACCCTGCACGCCGTCATCGACACCCTGCTCAAGGCCAACATCCAGACCTATCTCCGGAGCAAGGTGGAGGTGGGCATGGACGCGTTGCGGGCCGCGATGCGGGAGCATCCCCGCGACGAGGCGGCCCGGCGGACCGAGATCGAGCACGTCCAGCAGGAGCTTTTGACCTACAAGGTGGGAGTGACGGGCTACTATTACGCCCTCGACCTCGAAGGGAACGTGATCTTCCATCCCGACGCGGCCATCGTGGGGACCGACCAGTCCGGCAAGGAGCCCGTGGACACCCAGGTGGTCCGGAGGACCGGGTACCTCGAGTACATGTGGAAGAACACGTACGAGGACGCCCCCCGACGGAAGGCCCTGTACATGGAGTACCTCCCGGAGCTGGACTGGATCCTGACCGCCACGTCCTACCGGGCGGAGTTCACCCGCATGATCGACCTGGAAGGCCTTCGGTCCGCGGTCAAATCCGTCGTGTTCGGCAAGAGCGGGTATTCCTACATCGTCGACCGGGACGGGCTCGTGATCGCCCACCCCTACCTGCAGGGGGAATACGTCCGGGACCATTTTTCCCCGGAGGAGGGGGACCTCCTGATGTCCCGGTTCTTCTCCTCCGACGCCGGGTATACCACCTACCCGTGGAAGGAGCCCGACGGCCGAAGGACCCGGGTCAAGATGGTCTACCACAAGCAGCTGGAGGATTTCGGCTGGGTGGTCGCCACGTCCATGTACGTGGACGAGATGAACCGGCCCCTGACCGTCCTGGCCGGGGCGAACGCCGCGATCGCCTTGGCGGCCGCCCTGGTCCTGGCCCTGACCGTGTTGAGCATCACCCGGTCCATCGACCGCCCCCTCCTCCAGTTGATCGAGGTCCTCCGCCGGTCCTCATCCGGGGATCTGTCGGTTCGGGCGGAAAAGGCCGGGCTCCGGGAGTTGGACGAGGTGGCGGACCACCTGAACTATTTCATCCGGGCCCTCCACGAGAAGATCTCCGCCCTGGGAAGCCTCACCGCGGGGATCGCCCACGAACTCAATTCTCCCCTGGGGGCCATCCGGTCGACCGCCCGGTCCATGGAGTCCAATATGCGACGGTGCTTGGAGGACCAGCAGGTCATCCTTGCGGAACTTTCCCCCGAGGACCGCCGGGACTACTACGCCCTCCTGGACCGGGCCCGGGAGGATCCCGCGCGGATGGACCTCCTCCTGGACCGCACCATCCGGAGGCGCCTGGAGACCCATCTCGCGGACCGGGGACTCCGGGACCGGGAGGACATCGTGGACGCCCTGATCGCCTTGGGAGCCGGGGAGGATCCGGGAATCCTGGACGCCTGGCTGTCCACGGACCGGAGGATCGAGCGCCTGCTCGCGGCCTCCCGGGTACTGGAGAATTTCTACTCGGTCCGCCTCATCGGGCAGGCCAGCCAGACGGCGGTCAAGGTCGTGGAGACCCTGCGCAACTACATCTTCACCGGCGAGGAGGGAGCCTCGGAGAGGCTCTCCGTCTCGGAGGAGGTCGAACGGGTCCTGATCCAGTTCCAGGGCAAGATCCGGGACGGACTCTCGGTGCGCCGGGACTACGATCCGGAGGCCTGGATCTTCGGGGACCGACAGCGCCTCAGCGTGGTATGGAACGCCCTGGTCAAGAACGCCCTGGATTCCATGGAGTACCGGGGCGAGCTCGGCATCCGGACCGCCGTGGAGGGTGACCGAGTCCGGGTGGAGATCTCCGACACCGGCCCGGGCATAGATCCGGCGATCCGGGACCGGATCTTCGAGCCCTTCTTCACGACCAAGTCCGGCGGGGCGGGCATGGGCCTGGGACTCGACATCGCCCGGAAGATCGCCCGGGACCACGGCGGTACCATCGAGTTCGAGACCGCCCCGGGGAGGACGGTCTTCCGGGTATTCCTCCCGAAATCGGGGGCCGGTTGATGCGAAAGACCATCCTCTGCGTGGACGACGAGGGGGTCATCCTCCTGTCCCTGAAGTTCCTGCTCAAGGGGGCCCTCGGCAACGAGTACCGGATCGAGTCCGCCTACGGTGCGGACGAGGCCCTTGATATCCTGGAGAGCGCGGAACGGGAGGGGATCGAGATCCGCCTGCTCCTCACGGACTGGCTGATGCCGGGCCGGAAGGGGGACGACCTGATCCGGGAGGCGCGGCGGATCCGCCCGGGCCTGCCCTGCATCCTGCTGACCGGCCAGGCGGAGGAGGAGGTTCTGGCCGCCCTGGAGCGGGAAAACATGGTACGGGCCGTCTTCCGCAAGCCCTGGAACGAGCGGCGGCTCCCGGACACCGTGCGGGAGTGCCTGGAGATCTCCTAGGCGGCCGACCAGGGCAGCCGGTCCAGGTCCACGTTTCCGCCCGAGAGGATGAGGGCCACCGTGGAGCCTTCGGGGGCTCCCTTGCCCTCGAGGAGGGCGGCCAAGGGGACCGCTCCGGAGGGCTCCACCACCAGCTTGCACCGCTCCCACAGAAGGCGCATCGCCTCCACGATGGACTGCTCCGAGACGGTCACGATTTCGGATACCGTCTCCAGGATAATCGGGAAGGTGAGCTTCCCCAGGCTCGTGAGCAGGCCGTCGGCGATGGTCTTGGGCCCCGTCTGGGGCACGTACGACCTGATCGTGAAGGATCGGAAGGCGTCGTCGGCGCCCGCGGGCTCCGCGGCGACCACCCGGACCCCGCCGCCGAAGTAGCGGGCCGAGAGGGCCGTACCGCTGGTAAGCCCGCCTCCGCCGACGGGGCACAGAAGGACGTCCGGCTTCTCCCCGGACTCCAGGATCTCCAGGGCGCAGGTGGCCTGGCCGGCGATCACCCGGGGGTCGTCGTAGGGATGGACCAGGGCGGCCCCGGTGGCGGCGATAATGGCGTCCGCCGCTGCGGTCCGGGCTTCCAGGGTGGGCTCGCAGAAGGTGATCTCGGCTCCGTAGCCCTTGACCGCGGCGACCTTGACCGCCGGGGCCGTCCGGGGCATGACGATCCGGGCCGGGATGCCCCGGAGGCGGGCCGCCAGGGCCAGGGCCTGCGCATGGTTCCCCGAAGAGTGGGTCACGACGCCCCTGCGGGCCTCCTCTTCCGAGAGGGAGAGGACGGCGTTGCAGGCCCCCCGGAACTTGAAGGCTCCCACACGCTGGAGGTTCTCGCACTTCAAGAGGACCCGGCGGCCCGTCCTCTCGTCCAGGGTCCGGCTCGAAAGGATCGGGGTTACGTGGGCGTAGGGGGCGATCCGCTCGCGGGCGGCGCGGATGTCCTCGGCGGTGGGCGCGCGGTCGGGCAGCATGGTGACCTCCTCCGAGAGTATACGCGGCGTCCCCGGCGGTGGTAAAGTGTCGGAACCATGCGAACCATCCGCACCGAGTCCGCGCCGATCCCCGCCGGCCATTACTCCCAGGCCGTCGAGCACGGAGGGGTCGTCTACGTCGCGGGTCTCCTGCCCGTCGAGGCCGGAACGAACCGCAAGGTGTTCGGGGAGATCGAGGAGGAGGCGGCCCAGGTCTTCCGCAATCTGGACGCGATCCTGGCGGCCGCGGGAAGCTCCCGGGACCGGGTCCTGCGCTGCACGGTCTACATCGCGGACCTGGAGCTGTGGGGGAGGTTCAACTCCGCCTACGCCGCCTTCTTCGGGGAGCACAAACCCGCGCGTACGGTGGTTCCCGTTCCGGGCCTCCACCACGGCTTCAAGGTGGAGCTGGACGCGATCGCGGCGGCGGGGTAGGGCGGGATCCCGGGCGCCGGGGGACCGGGCTACCTCAAGTCCTCGAAGACCCGGGCGAAGTGGTCCTGGGAATCCCGGAAGACCTCCACGATCCGGGGATCGAACTGTCGGCCCGCCTGGGAGAGGATCTCCGCCGCCGCCCGGTCGTGGGTCCAGGGCTCCTTGTAGGGCCGGACGCTCCGAAGGGCGTCGTAGACGTCCGCCACGGCGGTGATCCGGGCGGACAGGGGAATCTCCTCCCCGGCCACCCCGTCGGGGTATCCCGTACCGTCCCACCTCTCGTGGTGCCGCAGGGTGATGGCGGCCACCAGGGTGAGGTCCTGCTTGTCCTTCACGATGTCATGGCCCAACACCGTGTGGCGCTTCATCTCCGTCCATTCCTCGGGAGTGAGCTTCCGCCGGGCCAGAAGCAGGGAATCGGGAACCCCGACCTTGCCGATGTCGTGCATCGGAGCGAAGAGCTCCAGGTCCTCGGTGTACTTCTCCGGCATGCCCAGGGCTTTCGAGAGGATCCTCGAGAAGATGCCCACCCGGCGCATGTGGTTCGAGGTCTCCTCGTCCCTCAGCTCCGCCATGGCGGCGATGGTGGAGTAGAGTTCGACCTTGGAAAGCTTTTCCCGGGTACGGCTCTCGGATATGTCGATGGGAAGGCCGATGAGGTTCTTCAGGTTGCCCGTTTCGTCGTACACCGCGTTGACGATCAGGCGGACCCAGACCAGGCCCCCGTCCCGGCGGCGATTGATGACGGTCCCCTCCCAGGTCCCCGCGGCGGGATCTTTAAGGGCCCTTCACATCCCGTCGAAGAGAGTCACGTAGTCCTCATAGGAATAACCCAGGTTC
This sequence comes from uncultured Spirochaetota bacterium, assembly GCA_937873275.1. Taxonomy (GTDB): domain Bacteria; phylum Spirochaetota; class Spirochaetia; order Treponematales; family UBA12059; genus JAAYUR01. The sequence continues at coordinate 18,445 of CALMRC010000163.1, read as the reverse complement.
ACGTAGGTCTCCCAGCCTGGATTCAGCAGGCGGGGATTCTGCCCCAGCACCTCCTCCCGGCGGTAGCCGTAGAGGTCCAGGAAGGCCCGGTTCGCATCCAGGATGCTCCCGTCGGAATCCGTGATGATGACCGGTTGGTCGATGGATTCCATGGCCCGCTGGGAAAGGTCGTTCCTCTCTTCCGCGTACTTTCGGAGGGTGATGTTCTTGCAATATCCGAGGTACCCGCCCCCGGGGTTCCGGACCGCGTCCAGGGCCACCCAGATGAAGCCGCCGTCCTTCCGGAGGAGCTTCACCTCGCAGGAGCTCCTGCCCCGGGCTTTCAGGGTTTCGAAGGACTGGATACCCGTCGCCGTTTGATCGGCGGGCAGGAGGTCCCGGATCGAGAGGCCGAGCAATTCGCGCTTCTCGTATCCGAGCATTTCCAGGGCCGCGGGATTCGCGTCCCGGTATCGTCCCTGATCGTCCACCAGGAAGATGCCGTCCGGGGCTTCCCGGAAGTAGAGATCCCGGGATCCTTCGTCATCCCGTCGCCCGGAGGGACCGGCCGCCGCCGCCCCGTCGCGGGCCGCGGTGAGATCCTCCAGGAAGGTCGCGAAGGTGTTCGGATCGGAAAGGGGAACCGCCCGGATCCGCACGCGCTTGTCGTCGGGCGGGAAGGTCCGCTCGATCTCGGCTTCCTTGCCCTCCAGGGCCACGGAGCCGTAGAATCCGAGCCAGTCTATCTCGTCCCGCGCCATTTCCGGCAGGACCTCGCTGGCCCGCCGCCCTACGATGTCGGAGCGCTTGAGACGGGTGATCCGTTCGAAGGCGGGGTTCGCGTCCAGGAAGACGAAATCGACGGGCCGGCCGGCGCCGTCGGTCATCATCCGATGGCAGGCGTATCCCAGGGGGGCGCGGTCCAGGGTCGCGGATCTCCAGATTTCCCGGTTCATAGGTTCGATACAATCCTTCCAGGCCGGAATCGACCGTCCTACCGCGGTCGTCGGGAATCCCCCGCCTCGACGATACAGGAGGGTTCCTTTCCCAAACTTGGATGAATTCGATGTGCGACGCGGCCGGGCCGCCGGATTCCGATTCGTACGTTGATAGTATAGTGAATCCGGGAAGGCGAGGAAAGGGTCCGTTCCGGGAGCCCGGGGGCGCTAGATGTCCTCCCGCTCCACCGGGCAGGTCATGCACCGCGCCCCGCCGCCGCCCCGGGCCAGCTCGATGCCGTCGAAGCCGACCACCAGGCGCCCGAAGTCCTCGGTCCGGGCTTCGCCCCGGATGAAGTCCTCGGCCCTCCGGTACTCGAAGCCCGCCTTGTTCAGGGCCTCCAGGGTGTAGGCGTTGCAGTTGTACACCAGGATCTTGCCGGGGCCGAAGGCGAAGGAGTTGGCTCCCGAGAGCCACTGCTCCCGGTCCTGGTAGAGTCGATGCCCGTTCCCGCAGAGCACGGGCTCCAGGTCGAAGCCCGAGGACTTCAGGGCCGGCAGGAGGCCCTGGACTTCCGAGAAGGAGGCCTTGCCGTTCGGCTGGGCCTGGATCCGGACCGCCCGGCAGCGTGACGGGTCCATCACCACCGGGGCGTAGACCAGGCAGGCGTCCCGGTCGATCAAGGTGAAGACCATGTCCAGGTGGATGGTCGCCCGTTCCCGGGGGATCTGCACGGCCACCACCGTGACGGGCTCCCCGGCCATGCGGGCCGCGTTGATCGCCACGCGCTCCACCGCGTCCGGGGTGGTCCGCTCGGAAACCCCGATCGCCAGGGCCGTGGGTCCCAGGACCAGGAAGTCCCCACCCTCGATGGTGATGTACCGGCTGCGCTCCTCGGGGCCGTTCAGCAAGAGTCCCTTGGCCATGAAGTCCGGGTGGTGCTGGAAGATGAACCGGGTCACCACGCTCTCGATCAGGCGCACGTCGAAGGCCGTGGCTCCGGACAGGACGTACTTCCGGAACACGGCGGCGGAATCCCGCATGAAGTAGGTATTCGGCAGGGGACGGACCACGAAGGCGTGGGGATCCAGGGTGGCCGAGAGGCTCCGCTCCAGGGCGGGCAGGCCTTCGATGGTCATGCGGGCAAGGTCGGGGGCGGACATGGCCGAGAGCTCGTCCATCCGGTTGCGGATGGGGCAGAGGGTGGCCAGGGTCTTCAGGAATTCGAACTTGTTTCCGTTCGGGGCGATCGCCTGGGCCAGGAGGTCCGTCACCTCGTACACCGAAGCCACCGTGGAGAGGAAGGACTTCAGGCTGTCGTATTCCCGGCGAACCGCCTCCAGGGGGATGATGTCGTTGTAGAGGTCCTGCTCCGCTTCCCGGGGGGTCATGGCCTCGATCTCCGGGCCGGGAGTGTGCAGGATGACCCGTTTCAGGGTCCCGATCTCGCTGGTGATGTTGAGTCCGGACATGGCTCCGCCTTTCGGGAACATTCTACCCCGGGCAACCCCGGAATGGGAAGGGCCCGGGATCCGGAGAATGATTATACCTTCTTTCTGTATAAATATTTACAAGCTTTTTTCTTGACAGTGCTTTTCGCCGGGCGCATACTTTCCCCGCGCCGGACCCCCTCCGGCGCTAGTCCGTCGGGACGAACCGAAGGAGCCGATCCGCCTGTGCGAACCGGGCGCCGATTCGCCTCGACCATCAAAGGCAGGTCTTTGTATGGAGAAGAGGAACGTCATCATCATCGGAGCCGCCGGACGCGACTTCCACAACTTCAACACCTATTTCCGCGACAAGCCGGAGTACAACGTGGTCGCCTTCACGGCAGCCCAGATACCCGACATCGCCGGCCGGAAGTACCCCGCCGAACTGGCGGGCAAGCTGTACCCGAAGGGCATCCCCATCCACCTGGAATCCGACCTTCCGAAGCTGATCAAGGACCTGAAGGTCCACGAGTGCGTCTTCGCGTACTCCGACGTTCCCTATACCCACGTCATGGGCATCGGCGCCATCGTGAACGCCGCGGGGGCCACCTTCCGTCTCCTGGGGCCCGCGGACACCCAGGTCAAGTCCACCAAGCCCGTCATCGCCGTCTGCGCCGTGCGCACGGGATCCGGCAAGAGCCAGACCAGCCGCAAGATCGTCCAGATGCTCATGGCCAAGGGACTCAAGGTCGTGGCCATCCGGCACCCCATGCCCTACGGCGACCTGGTGGCCCAGAAGGTCCAGCGCTTCGCCACCGTCGCGGACCTCAAGAAGCACAAGTGCACCATCGAGGAGATGGAGGAGTACGAGCCCCACGTGGTGCGGGGCAACGTGATCTACGCGGGCGTCGACTACGAGGCCATCCTCCGGGAAGCCGAGAAGGAGGCGGACGTCATCCTCTGGGACGGCGGGAACAACGACTTCCCCTTCTACAAGACGGACCTCCTGATCACCGTCGCGGATCCCCACCGGCCGGGCAACGAGGTGTCCTTCTACCCCGGCGAGGTTTCCCTGCGCATGGCGGACGTCATAGTAATCAACAAGATCGACACCGCGGCCCCCGAGGCCATCCAGACGGTCCGGGAGAACATCCAGAGGGTGAATCCGGACGCGGTCGTCATCGACGGCGCCAGTCCCATCACCGTGGACAAGCCCGAGCTGATCAAGGGCAAGCGGGTCCTCTGCGTGGAGGACGGCCCGACCCTGACCCACGGGCACATGAAGATCGGCGCCGGCATCGTGGCCGCCCGCAAGTTCGGCGCCGCCGAGCTCGTGGATCCCCGGTCCGCCGCGGTGGGCAAGCTGGCCGAGACCTTCAAGATCTACCCGAACATCGGCACCCTCCTGCCCGCCATGGGCTACGGGGACCAGCAGGTCAAGGACCTGGAGGCGACGATCAACAAGACCGACTGCGACACCGTCGTGATCGCCACCCCCATCGACCTCAACCGCATCGTCAAGATCAAGAAGCCCACCGTCAAGGTCGGCTACGACCTCCAGGAGATCGGCAGCCCCAACCTCACGGAAGTGCTGGACGAGTTCGTGAAGAAGCACAAGCTGGGAAAGAAGAAGTAGACCGTTCGAGCGGGCCGGGAATCCGGTCCGGCGAAGGCGGGGCCGTCCGACCGGACGGCCCCGCGCGTTCACGTCGTTCCGGAGTGCGGCGGTCCGCCGCGGGGGGAGTGAGCCATGCCCGACGCGATCCGATACCGGCCCGAGGACGCCCGCGTGGCGACGCGGTTCGCGGGAATCCGGACGTTCATGAAACTGCCGTGGGTAACGGGAGACCTGACCGGGGCCGACTTCGCCGTGATCGGCGCCCCCTGCGACGGGGGGACCACCTTCCGCTCCGGCGCCGCCTTCGGTCCGTCGGCCATCCGGGAGATGTCCGTGATGCTCCGGTCCGGGAACCTGAACCTGGACGTCGACATCTTCCGGTACCTCTCCGGCGTGGACCGGGGGGACGCGGAGGTCAATCCCTGCGACCTGCGGGACAGCCACCGGGGCATCGAGCGGGCCTTCGACGACGCGGTCCGCCAGGGGGTCCTCACGATCGGGCTGGGAGGCGACCACTCGGTAACCCTGCCCCAGCTTCGGGCCGTCGCCCGGAGGCACGGCCCCGTGGCCCTCGTGCAGTTCGACGCCCACCTGGACACCTACGACACCGAGAACGGGAGCGGCCTTACCCACGGGACGATCTTCCGCCGGGCGGTGGAGGAGGGACTCCTGGACGCCAAGCGCTCCATCCAGGTCGGCGCCCGGGGACTGTTCGGCACCGGGGCGATCCGGGAGTCCGAGGAGCTCGGATTCACGGTCATCCCGGCCAAGGACGTGCACGAGCGCGGGATCGAGTGGACCGCGGGCCGCATCCTCGAGACCGTCGGGGACCGCAAGGTCCACCTGACGGTCGACATCGATTTCTTCGACCCCGCCTTCGCCCCGGGAACGGGAACTCCGGAGGTGGGGGGCTTTTCGAGCTGGGAGGGACTCAAGCTCCTCCGGAGCGTGGGCGGCCTCGACTTCGTCGGCTTCGACGTGGTTGAGGTACTGCCGTCCCATGATCCGACGCAGATCACCGCCTACCTGGCGGGATGCGTCGTCCAGGAATTCCTGGCCGTGCTCGCGGCCAAGCGGAGGGCGGGGAAGGAGGCCGATCGTGGGTGATCCGGAATCGTACCTTCTTCGGGATTTCGCGGAGGAGGACTTCGGGTCCCTCTCGGAATTGTGGGCGGCAGCTGGAATCGGCAACCCGGCCCGGGGGGACAGCCTCGAGTCCGTGCGCCGCACGTTCTCCATGGGGGGACGGCTACTGGTCCTGGAATCGGGGGGGCGGATCGTCGGCTCCGCGTGGATCTCCGACGACGGCCGCAGGCTCTATCTGCACCACATGGCCGTCCGGCCGGAGCTACAGGGCCGGGGCCTCGGAAAGCGGCTCATGGAGGCCGCGGTTTCGGTGGCCCGGGAGCGCGGGATGCAGATGAAGCTGGAGGTCTCCGAGGCGAACGCGGGCGCGATCGCCCTGTACCGGAAGTACGGGTTCGAAACCCTGGAGGGCTACCGGACGATGATCCGGAGGCGGACGGACTGACCCCCGGGCGGCGTTGCGGTATCCGCCCGGGGGCCGCCCCGGATCCGTCTAGAAGGACATCCCGAATCCCAGGTAGCCCGGTCCGAGGACGGGCTTCAATTCCGCCCGTCCCGCCTCCACGGCGTCCTGGGCCCCGGAGTACGCGTTCCGGGATGCCCAGTACCGGACTCCCATGTCGATGAGGCTTCCCGCCAACAGGACCCCCATCGAGGGAAGGTAATCCCGGAAGCTGTGGGCCTGCCACGCGTCGTGGATGTCCCTAAAAGACGTGTCCAGGTAATCGAGCCGGTCGAACCGAAGGTCCGAGGGAAGCAGGAAATAGAAGCTCGTGAGGGTCCCGGTCACGACGGCCAGGTGCAGGGACAGGAATCCGATCCCCGCGGAGGTGTCCCCGTTCTTGAATTGTCCCGCTCCGGGCAGGAGCAGGGACATCCGGGAGGTTTCTTCGAGGTATCGGTCCTTGCTGAGGGCCGCGCCAAGCCGCGTCCAATAGGGCGAAAGCCGGGCAACGCTGAGGTTCCCGAATTCCTGGTCCCCCAGCTCCGCCTCGATCGCGGAAAGCTCCTCCTTGGCGTACGGGCCGGATAGGGTCAAGCCGGGCCGATCCTCCGTCCAGGTATCCGTCGGACAGGCGGACTGGGCGGAGATGCCGATCGAACCGGCGGCCGCGCACAGCAGGATGAACCAGAGTCTCTTCATAGTGCACTCCTTTGAAAGGACGTTCACGGACGTTCCCGAGGGCGGGGCGAATTCGTTTCGGTTCCCGCCCGGGAACCCGAGATCGGATGATCCTCGGGCGATGAAGAGTCTAGCGCTGTCGCGGCGAAATCTCAGGCTACGGCCCGGAATGGAGCGGAAATCCCCTGTCCTTCGTTCGTCGCCCGGCGGGTTTCCGGCCCGGTCAGTTGTCCCGGGCGACCTCCCGCTCGTACAGGTCCTGGAAGTAGGCCCGGTGCCGGGATTCCTCCCCGGCCAGGCGCTCGAAGGTCTCCCGGATGCCGGGATCCCCGGCTTCCCGGGCCAGCCGATCGTACAGTTCGAAGCTCCGGGTCTCCTTCGAGGCCGCCGCGGTGAGGATGTCCTGGAAGGTCATGCCCGCGGGGGGGCGGTCCGTCGCCTCGACCCGCCGGGCCGCGCCGAGGTCCACGGCCGTGGAGGCGGAGAGGTTGACCGTTCCCCGGGATCTCATGGACCGGAGCATGGCCGCGTGACCCTTCTCCATGGCGATGAACTCCGCCAGGGTGGACTTCTGGGCCGCGAAGGCCGCGATGCCGGACAGTTCCTCGTAGAAGGCGACGGCGGCCTCCTCCCGGCCGACGGCGAACTCCAGGACCTCCCCGAATGTGGCGTATCCCATGTCAGTCCCCCTTCCCGCCCAGGAGGCGGTCGATGGCCCGGGCCGCGCGGTGACCGTCCGCGATGGCGGAGATGGCGTCCTTCTTCTCGTTCACCAGGTCGCCGCCCGCGAAGACCGTCGGGACGCTGGTTCGCCCCGCGCGGTCCGTGACGGGCTTCATGCGCCGGACCTCCACCCCGTCCGCCTCGGTCAGGTAGGCCAGGTCCGGCCCCTGGCCGATGGCCGCGATGACGGAGTCGTACCGCTCGGTCACGACCGCCCCGGGGATGGGCTCGGGGACGGGGCGCTTGCCCGGCTCCTTCTGCACCATCTCGGCCTCGTTCCACACGAAGCGGGCCCCGCCGTCCCCGGAATCCTCCACCCGGACGGGGATGGCCCGCTCGATCAGGCGAGCCCCCTCGGCCTTGGCTTCCCGGATCTCCTCGGGGTCCGCGGGCATGTCGACCTCCCGGCGGCGGTAGACGATGTCCACCTCGCAGCCGTGGCGCAGGGCGGTCCGGGCGGCGTCCATGGCCACGTTGCCGCCCCCGACCACGGCGACCCGCCGGCCCAGGCCGAGCTCCTCGCCCCGGGTGGCCGCGGCCAGGATGGCCACCCCGTCCAGGACCCGGGGATGGTCGTCCCCCGGCACGTCCAGGCGGTACGCGGCGGGAAGGCCCGTGGAGAGGTACACCGCGTCGAAATCCTTCCGGAGCTTCGCCAAGGCCGGATCCTTCCCGACCGCCGCGCCGTAGCGGATCTCCACGCCCAGGCTCCGGATGTAGTCCACGTCCTTGTCCAGGGCGGGGTAGGGCAGGCGGTACTCGGGGATCCCGTACCGGAGCATGCCGCCCGCCGCCTCGTCCTTCTCGAAGACCGTGACCTTGTGGCCCAGGAGGGCCAGGTAGTAGGCCGCGGCCAGGCCGCCGGGGCCGGCCCCGACCACGGCGACCTTGCGGCCCGTGGCCGGCTCCGCCCGGGGGAGGGACTTTCCGTAGTCGGCAAGCTCCACCTGGTCCGCGATGTAGCGCTTGAGCCAGCGGATGGCCACGGGGTCGCCCCCGGAACCGATGGCGCAGGCGGACTCGCAGGCCCGGGTGCAGATCCGGCCGCAGGCCTCGGGGAAGGGGTTGGTCTCGTACAGGAGGCGCAGTCCCGTCTCCAGGTCTCCGTCCCGGACCGCCTTTATGTAGCCGGGGATGTCCATGTGGGCGGGGCAGGAGGCCACGCAGACCCCGCAGGCCACGCAGCGGTCCGCCTCCCGCTCCGCCTGGTCCCGGGAATACCCTTTCACGAGCTCGAGGAAGGACTTCACCCCCTCGGCGTGGCCCGTCTCCGGCATGGGGACCCGCTCCATGTCCAGGAGGCGGTAGCCCTCGGCCCGGCGGTACCCGAGCTCGGCGCCGTCCCAGGGCTTGGCGTCCACCCCGGGCACGTAGCGGAAGACGTCCGGGTCCGAGTCGATCCAGAGGTACTCGTTGCTCATCCCCAGGGAGCCCGAGGGGCAGACGTCCACGCAGAGGGCGCACCAGCAGCAGCGGCCGTAGTCCACCCGGGGCCGGAGGCCGGAGTCCCCGGCGGAAGGCTCCCGGCCCTCCACGGGCACGAGGTCGATGGCCTTGTTCATGCAGATGCTCTCGCAGGTCCCGCAGCCTACGCACGTATCCGCGTCGTTGATGTGGAAGCCGCGGTAGCGCGGGGCGCCGGGGCGCTCGTCGATGGGCTTGCGGACCGTGAAGGGCTTCTCGAAGGCGCGCTTCCAGACGGCGAAGGGGGCTACGATGTCCTTGATATCCATGCGATCACCTCTCGATCTCGGGCGGATAGGTGTGGAGGCTCACCATGAGTCCCGCCACGTCCGCGATGTTCACGCCCCGGACCAGGCGCTCCATGACGGACACGGCGTGGGTGTAGCTCGGTCCCCGCACGGCCACCCGGCGGGGCTTGTCGCCGCCGTCCGACACGACGTAGAAGCCGTACTCGCCGCGGGTACACTCCGCGGACACGTAGGTCTCCCCGGCGGGGATCCTCCAGTGCAGGGGGTTCGGCAGGCGCTCCCGGAACGCCCCCTCCGCGGGCAGGGCGTCCACGATCTGGCGGATCAGGTCGATGGCCTGGAACATCTCCGCCAGCCGGAGCCGCGCGCGCTCGAAGGCGTCCGACTCCGTCCCGACCACGGGCTCGAAGGAGAGGCGGGGATAGGCCAGGTAGCCGCGGTCCTTGCGGAGGTCCCGCCGGACCCCCGCGGCGCGCGCGTTGGGGCCCGTGATGCCGTAGCGCTCCACCCAGTCCCGGGGGATGTACCCGAGCCCGACCGCGCGCATTTTCATGACCGCGTTGTGGAACATCACGAGCTCGATGTCCTTCAGGTTCTGCTCGACGACGGTCATGGTCTCCAGGACGTGCCGCAGGAAGCCCGGAGGGACGTCGGCGCGGACTCCGCCGGGGATGATGTACATGTGGTAGATGCGGCCGCCCGAGAGCTCCTCGAAGAGGTCCAGGACGTAGTCCCGCATCGTGACGCTCCACTGGGCGATGGTCCCGTGGCCGAAGGCTCCCGCCTGGCCGCCGATCCACATGAGGAAGCTGGCCAGGCGGATCATCTCCAGGGAAAGGGTCCGGAGCCAGACCGCCTTTTCGGGGATCTCGATCCCCGCGAGTTCCTCCAGGGCGGCGGCGTAGCAGTACTCGTTGAAGTCCGGCTCCGGCACGGCGATGCGGCAGACCAGGGGGAAGTTCTGCATCCACAGCCGCCGCTCCATGAGCTTCTCGAAGCCCCGGTGGAGGTAGCCCACGTGGGTCTCGCAGTCCACCACCGAGTCGCCCTCGATCACCAGGCGCAACGACATGTTCCCCGTTATGCCCGGATGGTTCGGCCCCTGCCACATCACCAGGTACTTTCCGGAATCCAGGTCCGGGAAGGCCCGCTCCTCGGGGGGCACGTAGGGGATCTTGGCACGGCTCATGCGTCGGCCTCCGGGTAGAGTTTTTCCTTCATGTACGCCGCCGGGTCCCGGGTCTCGCGGCCGGGCCGCTCGGCATAGGTGGCGTCGCTGTAAGCCAGGGAGTCGAAGTCCCTCCGCATCATGGGCGGCCCCTCCCAGCCCTCCAGGACGAACTCCTCGTCCACCCGGGGGCTGCCCGGGAAGTCGATCCCGTACCACTCCTTCATCTCCCGCTGGTAAGTCCAGGCCTGGCCCCAGAGCCGGTGGATGGACTCCATGACCGGCCGTTCCCGGTCGATCTCGCAGTGGACCAACAGTCCATGGCCCGTGCCGTGGTTGTGTACCGCGTAGGTCAGCCGGAAGGCCTTCCGCTCGATCTCGTCCACCGCGGTCGCGAAGGCCAGGTGGACGTATCCTTCCTCGTCCCGGAGCCAGGTCAGGACATCCCGCATTCGTTGGGCGTCCACGGTCACGGAGGAGAGGTCCCGCCTCTGGTCGCGCCATTCCCGGGCGCCGTAGCGTCCGGCGAGCTTTTCCGCCAGTTCTCGCATCCTTCCCCCCTACCAGTTGTAGTCCGGCATGTTCCAGTCCTTGATGACCCGCTTCTGGTTGGCCTTGTACCACTCGAAGTTGCGGGCGTACTCGTTCTGGCCCTCCGCCTTGCCCGCGCGGATGATCCGCTTGAGCTCCTGGAAGCCCGCCAGCAGGGCCTCGGGACGGGGCATGCAGCCCGCGATGTACACGTCCACCGGGATGTACTGGTCGATCCGCTTGATGGTGTTGTAGCTGTCCCAGTACATGCCGCCGTTGATGGTGCAGGAACCCAGGGCCACGACGAACTTCGGGCCCATCATCTGCTCGTAGCTCCGCACGATGCGCTTCAGGGTCTTCACGGAGGCGTAACCCCCGATCACGAAGACCGAGGACTGCCGGGGGGTCGGCCGGGGCTGGATGCCGAAGCGGTACATGTCGTAGCGGCTGGTCATGAGGGGCCGGAGCTCGATGGCCCCGCAGCCCGTGCCGAAGCCCAGGATCCACAGGCTCTGGGACCGGGCCCAGTTCCAGAAATCCTCCACGATCTTCGCGGCCGGGGCGTATTCCCTCGGGGGGGCGTCGCAGAAGAGTCCCCGCTCCCCGGCAGGAAGCCCCTCGTTGGCCAGGGGCACCGGCTTGCCTTTCTTGTCGGACACGGTCGGCCTCCTATATCGCCGCGATGATGACCGAGGCGATGCCGATCAGGGTGGGCACGCCCAGGAAGAACCGGATCGACTGGTCGACCCGGAACCGGGGGAAGGCCTGTCCGACGAACACGTTGATGAAGTAGATGAGGAAGGTCTTCACCACCATGGTCACGATGTCCGTCGCGCCGCCGAAGTACAGGTTCATGTATAGGACGAGCTTGGCCCCGTTGAAGATCGCCCGGTTCGTCTGGAGCATGCCCAGGAGGTTGCTCTGGTACTCCGTGGGCGGGCCGATGGGGATCTCCTGGGGGGCGATGACGATGCTGAAGGGATTGTGCATGGACATGCCCAGGAAGGCGATCAGGGCGGCGACCACCGCCAGGGGATTCGTCGCGACCGTCCAGTTCCAGAAGCCGCCTTGCTGGGCGGCCACGATGGCCGTGATGTCCAGGGTCCGGTACTGGATCGCGACGGCGATCACGGAGAGGGCGAAGGGCACCTCGAAGGCGGTCATCTGGGAGAGCCCCCGGCTCACGCCGATGGCGGAGTAGGGGTGGCCCCCTTCGCTGGCCCCCAGGGCCATGCCGAGCTGGCCGAAGAAGATGAAGTACATCACCAGGAGGAGGTCCCCGGAGTCCGAGAAGTTCCGGAAGAGGACCGATCCGTAGACCGCGGGGATGAACATGTAGGTGCCCACCCCTCCGGCCAGGCGGAAGACGGGACCCAGGTAGAACATGATCCCGTGGCCGATGGAGTTACGCTTCGCCGTGCTTTTCACGATGTCGATGTAGGGCTGCCACACGGGCTGGCCCACGCGTCCCTGGACCTTGGCGCTGATCCGGGCCATCGACCCGATCAGCAAAAGGCCGTAGTTCGTGATCACGAACAGGGATACCAGGGCGTACCCGATGCGGGTCAGGATTCCGGTTTCCATCACAGGACCCCCAGGAGGAGATAGAGGACCGCCACGTACAGCACGACGTGGAGGGCGTAGGTCTGGCCGTTCCCGGTATAGAGTCGCCGCAGGGCGCCCCCGACGGAGGCGGCCCCGGTGCCGAAGGCGTCCCAGAAGCGCTCGGCCCGTTCCCGGGTCAGGAAGCCCAGGGCCTTCCGGTAGGGTTCGAAGAAGCGCCAGGCGTAGTGGGTGGTCTCGGGCCGCAACGGCCGCTCCGCCGCGAAGACGATGTTGAACTGCTTCACGGACTGCGGGTTGTGCAGGTTGGCCAGCATCCAGACCAGGCAGAGGGCGAAGACTCCCCCCGTGACGATCATGGTCAGGGTCCCGTCCCAGTACCCCAGGGCCGAGCGCAGGCGGGTTCCCTCGAAGACGAAGGCGGCGGGGAACCGGTCCCCCACCAGGGCCAGGATGGGATCCAGCATCAGCCGGGGGAAGACCGAGACCGCCATCAGGACCGCCATCAGGACCAGCTGGGGCAGGACCAGGGCCACCGGGGCCTCTCGCACGTTCGCCTGGGAGGGCTTGGGCTGGCCCAGGAAGATGGAGTGGATCAGGCGGTAGAGGTAGAGGAAGGCCACGGCGCTGGCGAAGAAGGCGACCGCGGTCTCCAGGTACCAGCCCTTTCCGATCAGGGTCGAGTAGAGGAGCCACTTCCCGCCGAAGCCCGACAGGGGAGGCACCCCGGACAGGGCGATGATGGCCATGAGCACGGACAGGAAGCTCACGGGCATCTTCTTGATGAGCCCTCCCATCTCGTACATGTTCCGGGTCCCCGTGCGCTGGATCACCCCCGCGACGGCCAGGAAGAGCATCGACTTGTACAGGAAGTGGTTCAGGGCCAAATACAGGGAGGTCGTCCAGCCCGCCTGGTCCATCGCGGCGAAGGCCAGGAGGATGTACCCGATCTGCCCCAGGGAGGAATAGGCGAGGGTTCGCTTGATGTCCTCCTGGTAGACCGCGTACAGGGCGCCGCCCAGGGCGGTGGCCAGGCCCAGCCAGCCCAGGGCCCGGCTAGTCCACGGTCCGCCGGGCAGGGCGGCTCCCAGGGACAGGGCCAGGGCGAAGAGGGCGAAGATCGGGGCCTTGGACAGGGCCGAGGACAGGAATCCCGAGGATTCGTCGTCCGACTCCGCGTAGGAGCCCGGCAGCCAGACGTGAACCCCCAGAGCGCCGGCCTTCACCAGGAGGCCGACCAGGACCAGGAGGCCCGGCCAGCCCGCGGCCGCGATCCCTCCGTCCCAGCCCCCCGCGGCGAGGCCGGCCATGAGGAGGAAGGCCCCGCCGAGGCCGAAGACGATGTAGGAGAGGGCGGGCTTTTCCCCGCCCCGGCCCCGCAGGACCAGGAGCCAGCTGGCCGCCGTCATGGTTTCCCAGGCGAAGAAGAACTCCAGGGGGGTCCGGGCGACCAGGATCGCCCCGAGGGCCAGGGTCGCGGCGGCCAGGAGGGGGTGGAGGCCCCGACGGGGGCCGCCCTTCCGGAGGGCCGCGATCGAGAAGAGGGCCCCGCCGCCCAGGAGCATGACCGCGAAGAACTGGCGGAAGCCGTCCAGCCGGTCCCAGGCGGCGGCGCCGAAGGCGGCCGCGGCGGCCACGGATAGAAGGCCCTTGAGCCATCCGGGGGTCCCGTCCAGGAGGAAGAGGATCGCCGCGGCGGCCCAGGGGGCCCAGAGCAGGAGGTCCGGGACGGGTCCCCGGATCCCGGCCAGCGCGCCCGCGGCGGCCAGGAGCAGGGCCGCCAGGACGGGACCGGCGCTCCGGATCCCGAGCCGGACGGGGGCCTCGCCGGCCTCGCCCTTGGCCCGGAGCCCGAGCCAGCGGAAGACGTAGAAGGCCTCCAGGAGGCTTCCCCCCAGGACTATGGCCAGGATCCACCACAGCCCCGAGTCCGCCAGGGCCCGGACCAGGCGCCACTTGGCCCAGAAGCCCGGGAAGGGCGGCAGTCCCACCAGGGCCGCCGAAAGGACGCCCGCGGCGGCCAGGGACAGGGGAGCCAGGCGGCCCCGGGCGTCGTCGTCCTCCACGGCTCCGGCCAGTAGGAAGAGGCCCGTCTTGGCCAGGAGGTGGTTCAGAAGGAGGCCGCCCGCCACCGCCGCGGCGAAGTCCGCCCCGCCGTCCCCCAGGCCGCCGAGGCGGGCGAGGGCCGCCACCGCGGCCACCAGGCCCACCTGGGCCACGGAGGAATACCCGAGCATCCGCAGGGGCCGGTCCTGCCGGGCTCCCACCAGGTTGCCCGCCGCGAAGGTGGCCAGTCCGCTTCCCGCCACCAGGGACAGGTGGGCGGGACCCAGGAGGGGCAGGATCTTCCAGAGGGCCAGGAGGAGGGCCGTGGCGGAAGCACCGGACAGTATCGCGGAGATCCCGGGATGGGCGGTCTCGTAGGCGTCCACCGCCCAGCCGTTGGCCGGGAAGGGCTTGAGTTCCACCAGGAGAGCGGCCAGGAGGAAGAATACCGCCGCGGTTCCGGCGGGCCCCGAGAGGGCGGTGCCCGCGGCGGCGATGTCCAGGTTCAGGGTATCCGCCAGGCGGTACACGTAGATCACCCCGATCAGGTACAGGGAACTCGCCAATCCCCCGGCGATCATGTACTTGAAGGCCGAACGGAGGGCGGGCTTCCGGTCGTCGAACCCCAGGAGCCCGTAGGTCCCGATCGCGGAGATCTCCAGGAAGACGAAGAGGTTGAAGAGGTCCCGGGTCAGCACGATCCCGGAGAGCCCCATGAGGGCCATGAGCAGGGCCATGGCCCCGCCCAGGGGTGCTTCCCGGAGGGACCGGGTAAGGGAGAAGGCGGCCAGGAGTCCCGTCAGGGCGATCGCCGTGACGCCGGCCGCCTCGGCCAGGCCCACCCGGAGCACGATGGCCAGGGGGGCCCGGAAGCCCGCGGTCCCGAACTCGGCGGCCTCCCCGCCGGACAGAAGGACCGCGAGCCAGGAGAGCCCGGCGGCCAGCCAGGCCGCGGTCACGCCGTGGACCAGGACCAGGGCGATCCGGCGACCCAACCGGTCCACCAGGGGCAGGAGGAAGGCCGCCCCGAGGGACAGGGCGAAGAGCCAGAGGGGGTTCACCATTTCTCGTCTCCGTAGGATTCGATGGAGGAGCCTCCCCCGGCGGCCCGGAGCCGCACGGCGTAGGAGAGTTGGAGGGCCGTGACCGCCAGGCCGATGACGATCGCCGTGAGGACCAGGGCTTGGGGCACCGGGTCCGTCATCCGGGCGGCGGCTCCGGCCGCGTCCGTCGCCGTGCCGGCGACCGCGGAGTCCAGGATGGGCGCCGTGCGGCCCCGGATGTAGCCGGTGGAGAGGATGACCAGGTTCACGCCGGTCTCCATCACGGAGGTCGCGATGGCGATCTTGAAGAGGTTGGGCCGGGCCAGGACGCCCCAGACGCCCACCAGCACCAGGACGGCCCCGGAGGCCGCCACGGGATTGATCCGGGAGACGAATTCCAGGAGGCTCATTCGCGGTCTCCTTTCAGGGCGTCGAGGATTCCGGAGAGTTCGGCGCCGACCTTGAGGCCGATCAGGGAATAGATGACCGGGATGGATCCGGCGCTGACCAGGGACCCGATCCGTCCCAGGGGCAGGGCCCGGGGATCCAGGAAGCCCCAGGCCAGGAAGGCGCCCAAAAGCCCCATACCCACGTAGGCGGCTCCGGACAGGGATTCCACCGCCGCCAGGATACCGTGGGACAGATGCGATTCCGGCCGGGCCAGGAGGCCCAGGAGGAGGGCCGTGGCGATCACCACGCCGCCCTGGAATCCTCCCCCGGGGGTCAGGTGGCCGTGCAGGAAGATGTAGACCCCGAACATCACCAGAAGGCCCGTGAGGAGCCCCGTGGCGGTGACCAGGATCTCCGTGGCCGCGGGCTTGGCCTCGGGTTCCGCGTCCCCGAGTCCCAGGCGTTTCCGGGTGAGGAGGGCTCCCACGCCCGCGGTGGCCGCGAAGAGGACCGCCACCTCGCCCAGGGTGTCGAAGCCCCGGTAGCTCACCACGATGGCCGTCACGATGTTGGCGGCCCCGAAGTCCGCGGGCGCGTCCGTGAGGTACGCGGTCGCCAGGGCGCCGGGGGCCTCGGGAACCCCCGAACCCAGGGCCAGGGGAAGGAGGGCCCAGGCCAGGCCCGCCACGGCCAGGAATACGAGTACCCTGCGCATCATCAGCGGCCTCCCTTCACGGAATTTCCGAGAGGATCCGAGTCCTCCTCATCGGGCTGGCGGGCCCGGGCCAGGGCGTACAGGTAGACCACGGTGGTCAGCCCGGACCCGATGGCGGCCTCGGTCATGGCCACGTCCGGCGCCCCCATGAGCAGGAACACCAGGCTGGCCGCCAGGCTCACGCCTCCGGACAGGAGGATGGAGACCAGGAGGCTCCGGGCCAGGACGGCCCCGATCCCCGCGGCGATCATGACGATCCCGGAAACCAGGAGAGCGACGTCAACCAGCATGACCGGCCTCCTTCCCTCCGTCCTCGGCCGCCAGGGCGTCCGGCTCCAACCGGGCCCCGATCCGCTTCCGGTGGGCGTGGGCCGCCCGGGCCAGGGCGTTGGAACTGACCGGGTTCGTGAGGACGATGAACACGATCAGGATGACCATCCTTCCCAGCCAGTCCGGCTTCATGATGCCGATGCCCAGGAGGAAAAGGATGGATCCCAGGGTGGTCGCCTTGGTGCCCGCCTGCATCCGGTTGAAGGCGTCCGGCATGCGCAAAAGACCGACGGCCGAAAGGAGGAAGAAGAGGGAGCCGGCCAGGCTCACGAAGGCTCCGACGATCTCGTTCATCCTACAGCCCCCCTTCCAGGTACCGGGCTATTGCCACGACCCCCGCGAATCCCACGAGCCCGTAGACCATGCCCACGTCCACGTAGATCCGCCTGCCGGAGAACACGGCGAAGGCCACGATCAGGGACGTGGCGATGATGGTCATCACGTCCAGGGCCACGGTCCGGTCGATCGCCCAGGGACCCCGGGCGAACCGGACGGCGGAGAGCAGGAGGCCCAGGACGGCGAGCCCGGCGGCGGCCGCGAAAACGATTTCAGCCACAGATCACCTCCAGGTATTTCTCGAATCCCCCCACGATGGCGGCGGTGGCGCCCTCCGGATCCGCGTCCGCCACCTTGATCCAGTGGACGAAGACGTCCTCGCCCCGCATCTCCACGGTGATCGTGCCGGGGGTCAGGGTGATGGAGTTCGCCAGGAGAAGTCGGCCTAGGGGGGTTTTGAGACGGGTCTTCACCTTCACGATCCCCGGGGCGATGGGAAGCCGGGGGTGGAGGACCCGGAACGCGACGTCCAGGTTCGAGAGGACGAGGGCTTTCGTGAAGACGAAGAAGTAGGCGACCAGGGTCGCCAGTGCCCGGGGGCCCAGCTTCAGGTCCCCGAGGGGGGATGCCCGGGAGAAGGGTAGCGCCGCGACCAGGAGGGCGACGACGGCCCCGGCCGCGGCCTCTTCGGAGTTCCAGGGGGCCGTCAGGAGGAGCCAAACCCCCCAGAGCCCCAGGAAGGACAGGATCCGCTGTTTCACTGTTCGCATGGAAGACCCTCCGTGCCGGCCGTCCCCGGGACCGGGGCGGTTTTGGACATGATATATGAGGTGTTCAATATATGTAAAGCAAAATATAGATATTGGTATATAATTTCTCCGGAAATTCGGCGGGAGGGGAGATATGGGATGACGGGCGGCGGTCCGCAGGGGCGTTCGGCTACGCCCCCTGCCGGCGGCCGAGGGTCCCGGGCGGGATCGGCGGGCGGACGCATAAAACAACTATAGTGGATCGGAGCCCCGGATGCCCGGAGGGTGCGATTTTTTTCGGGATGAGCCGGGCCGGCCGCGGAGCTCGCTCGGCCCCGACGCCGGAGCGCCCCGGTTCTCAGCCCGCCCGGACCGCCTCCGCGAAGGCGCAGACCGCGTGGTAGACCGGGCGGTGGAGGTCCTGGATCTCCCCGGCGTTCGTGCCGGGCACGGAGACCACCACGTCGAAGAGGCCGGCGGGGAGGGCGGCGCCCGGGCCGGTGAGGAGGGCGGTGGAGAGTCCGAGGGACTTTGCCGTGGCCGCGGCGGCCAGCACGGACATCGATTTTCCGGAGGTGCTCAGGCAGACCAGGAGATCCCCTTTCCGGCCCAGACCGAGGACCTGCTGGGCGAACACCGCGTCGGGGCCCTGGTCGTTGGCGATCGCCGTGAGCAGGGCGGAGTTCGAGCAGAGGGACACGGCCCGATAGCCGACCTGGAGGCGCCCGGCCAGGCCTAGGCCGGCCGGGCCGAGAGTCCGCTCCAGGGTTCGAACCAGGGTGTCCCGGAGCGGGTTTTGAAGGGGCCGGGGAAGCAGGAAGCCCTTGGCGAGCTCGCAGACCATATGGTCCGCGTCCGCCGCGGATCCCCCGTTGCCGCAGGCCAGGATTGTGCCCCCGTCCCGGAGGCACCCGGCCAGCAGTCCGGCCAAGGACCGGATCGAGGACTCGGCCCCCGCGAGTTCGGGCCGCCGGGCCAGGAGCCGGACGATGTGCCCCCCCGCCTCCCTCACGGGGCGGTCTCC